>CANQDZ010000004.1 GCA_947594025.1 Candidatus Gastranaerophilales bacterium | reverse complement strand
CGCCCTCACACACCTGAGTCCCGCTCGTGAATTTTAACGTGGCACAAGCCACGTAAAAAATTCACTTCGCTAAGTTTGCTCCTGACAAATTCGCCCTTCGGGCAAGAATTTGTTCTTCGTCAAAAAGCTTGCGCTTTTTTCCTCAAACGTCGCGTCTTGAAATTTGCTTCACTCGGGCAAGTATTCGCTTCGCATACGCTGTCGCTCATTTTGCCCTCGCTACCGCGTGACTCCGCTTCGCTTCGCACTCCGCAAATTCCGCTGGAACGGTTTCAACAAACCCGGAAGACTCATCGTCTTCTGTCTTTGTTTCACACACCTGAGTCCCGCTCGTGAAATTAACAGCACACAAGTGCTGTAATAATTTCACTTCGCTAAGGTTCCGCCTGTGCAATTAAAAATTGCTTCACTCCCTTCAAGCTCACGCTTTTCGGTCGTAACGGCGGCTGGGTACGGTTTCGGGCTGTCTAACAATGCTCAACGCATCGTTATCACGCCCTCACACACCTGAGTCCCGCTCGTGAAATTAACAGCACACAAGTGCTGTAATAATTTCACTTCGCTAAGATGTATTAGCAAAAAAAATTTTTTAGATGTATTATATTGAATATCATGAATAATTTACTGGAAGAATTGTCTGCATCTTGTGCAAAGGAAAAAATTCATAAGCCAAATTTTAATACAAAGATAGGGCGAGAGTTTTTGGCGTTTTACTTGTCTTCAAAGTTTAAACAGGTAATTGCCTATGATAAAAAAGCGGAAAAGCAGCTGCTTGTTGAAATTAAGCCTGATTTTTTATCAAACTTTTTAAAAAGGCTAATAAATAAACCTCAAGAGCGTATTATGATTGCAATAACAGGCGAATCTGCCTCAGGAAAGACAACAATCTGCGGTGCAATCAGTGAAGCCATTGAAAGATTAAATCTTCCGATATCCATCTTAAATGCGGACAACTATTTTAACGATATATCAGAATTAATTAAAATCCACGGTACATTTGATGCCTTAAGGGATGCAGGATACGACGTTGATTCTCCAAAAAGTTTTCAGTTGGATTTATTAAAAGAGGATTTAATCAATTTATCAAGGGGTTATGACATAAAATCTCCGGAATATTTGGTAAACGGCACAGGAATAAGCGTCCCAAAACAAATTCCGATTAAGAGCAACAAAATTATCGTTGTTGAGGGCATGTCCTCTATGTACGGCGACTTGGCGGATATTTTCGATATAAAGATATATGTGGAAATTCCTGACGACATCAGAGAAAAGCGCTTTATGCAAAGAGCCGTGCTTCGAAACCAAGACCCTGAAAATGCAAAAAGACACTGGAATTACGTTAAAGATGCCGGTAAAAAATATGTAAAATCAATGCGTGATAAATGTGAAATTGTTGCAAGCGGGGAATGCGATTTGAATTACTTTGAAGACATTCTTGAATACCTAAAAACAATAACAAACAATTTTCATGAAGGATAATTTGCATTTCTACACATTTTATTTACTTGAAAAATAATTTATTATATACTTTCTGAGCAATGGGAAAATCGAAAAAGAGAATTTTACATAAAACAAACTCCTCATTATATATGACAAGAGACAAAGCATTAGCTGAAGTTACTGACGCTTTTAGTCAGGTTATTTGTGATAACAGAAGAAAACATGAAGCACAAAACCTTATTACCCTTTTTGGTTTGAGTGCTGAAGAATTATCTGAAGCAGGTGTCGGATACGAACATTTAAAATCAATGGAAACTATTATTTAAGACCGACTATTTCCATTAAAGAATCTGCTTTTGTTTTTGCCATTAAATTAATTGATTTTGGATCGAACGGACTTAAACCTAATCTTGCAGGCATGTTTCCAAGCTTATCTTCAAAATTGCCCTCAGAGGTTATAGCATCAGCTATGTAGAAAAGCCCGCATATTCCGGGAAGTGCCGATAATGTAGGCGTATGGTGATATTTAATGCAGTCTATAACTATATTCGGCATACGCCATTTTTTTAAAAGCATTGAGCCTACCGTGCAATGATTTGTTTGAAACTGATTGTTCTCAATTTCAATAACATCGCTGTCTAAAGAATTTTTGTATTTGTCAATGTCTTCTTCCATATTATCGTATAGGATTGTTTTTCCTATATCGTGCAAAAATCCTATTGCAAGAGCATCATCAGGATTTATTGTCTTGCACCTCTCTGCCAAAATTTTAGATGCAATTCCGCACATCAAGGAATGTTCGTATAACTTTTTGTAGTTATTTCGACAATACATATCTGCAACAGACAGGGCTACAATAATATTTTTTGTACGCATCATGCCCAAAAACATAATTGCTTTTTGCACGGATTTAATCTCTTGCCCAAAAGAAAAATACGAAGAATTTGCAAGCTTTAGGATGTTTTCTTCAATTTCCTTATGATTTGCAAGCTCTTGCGTCAAATCCTCAATCGGATTTCTGTTGTTTCTCATAAAATCGAAAACCTTTGCAGTTAAATCCGGCATTGGAGGAATTTTTTTTATGTAATTGTTGTTATCTGATATATCTGACATTTATCCTATGCCTGTAGGTGCTTTTTGATACTTAAGAAACTTCCGCCCGCAGAGAATAATACACCAAGCATTAAAACGAAGAATATTGTAACCGATTGGGCGAACGGATAACAAGGCATCATAAAATATGCGTGCATTTTCTGCAAATAACCCTGAACGATATTTATAGGAATAACCGCAACAATTGCGCCCAAAAATCCGTATATTGCGCCTTGTAATATTAGAGGAAATTTAATATACCAATTGCTTACACCCATAAGCCGCATAATTTCAATTTCTTCTTTTTTGGACTGAATTACAAGCTCAATTGTATTATTTACAACGGTGATTGTAAGCAAACATGAAACAATAATGACGACAAATGTGATTGTATGGCTTATCTTGTCTATCATTTTAAACTTCTGTACCAAATCCTTTGCATAGCTCATGTCGCTTATACCTTTTACGTTTTTCATGCCCGCCATAACCTCGTCTATATGGTCGGGAGATTTTACTTTAATATGAAGCGTTTCGGGTAATGGATTTGCTACATCCGGAACGTCAAGTTCTTTTTTAAGCTCATTCCAAGATTTATCTTTTGGAATGTATTGTACTCTTATAACATTATCAATCTGTTTGATTTCTTTTATGGTTGCATTAACATCCGCGTTTTTTTCTAAATACGCTGAAATTTCAAGTACTGAACCCATTTCATTAACTATGCTTGAAACGGATAAGGTGGTTCTGAAGATAACGCCAAATATGGTTAATATTGCAGCCATTGTTGTAATGATTGCGATATTAATAAGTCCTGTTCTTCCTATTCCTTTTATAACTTCAACGATAATTCGATATGTTATTCTTAATTCGGTAAGCCAGTCTTTTGGAATATGCGATTTTATTTTTTGTTTTAAATATTGTCTTTTTGATCCTTTAGTCATAAGTACCTGCCTCAACATCTCTTACAATTTGCCCGGCATCAAGCGTTAAAACTCTTTTTCTAAAATAATTAACCATTGCTCTGTCGTGCGTTGCAACCAAAACTGTTATGCCCCTTTGATTTACTTGTTCCAAAATCTGCATAATTTCCATTGAGTTATTAGGATCAAGGTTTCCTGTAGGTTCATCCGCAATAAGTAAGGGCGGACCATTTACAATTGCACGTGCAATACCTGCTCTTTGCTGCTCGCCGCCTGAAAGTTCGGTTGGTTTTGATTTCATCTTGTCATATAAACCGACAACCCTTAAGGCGCCGACGACTCTTGCTTCAATTTCGTGTGAAGATATGCCTTGTGTTCTTAAAACGTAGGCAATGTTATCATATACGCTATAATTTTGAAGCAGTTTGTAATCTTGAAAAACGATACCCATGCAGCGTCTTAAGCTTGGAATTTTGCTCGGGTCAAGCTTTGCCGTATCAATACCGCCGACTATAACACTTCCTCTTGTCGGAACTTCTTCCATGTATAACATTTTCATTAAAGTTGACTTGCCGGCACCTGACGTACCCGTTAAAAATACAAATTCACCCGGCTTTATATGCAAATTAATATTGCATAAAGCAAGTTTGTTTTTATATTGCTTGTATAGGTCTTTAATCTTTATCATTAACTTATTATTCCTTTTATCTTTTCGTAAATCTTGTTTGATGTAAGCCCGTAATATTCAAGGAGCTCTCTTTGCTCGCCGCTTTGTCCAAACTCGTCATTTGTTCCTATTCTGATTACTTTTTTAGGGCTATGTTCGCTTATCATTTCGCAAACGGCGCTGCCTAAACCGCCTATAACACTGTGATTTTCAACGGTTACAATTAAAGGCGTATCAGAAGTTTTTTGGATTATATCCGCGGGCAGAGGTTTTACGACAGGTGCGTGAATAACTTTTGCACTTATTCCGTCTTTTTCAAGCAGTTCGGCACATTTCATGGCTTCAAGAAGCTCCTCGCCATTTGTGATTATAGCTAAATCTTTGCCCTCTTTAATTGTAACTGTTTGATTTGGATTAAATTTGTATTTATCCTCATCAAAAATCGTTTGGATGTCAGCTCTTGCAATCCTTATATACATAGGACCGTAATTATTTGCCGCATGTTTAACAGCCTGTTTTACTTCCGTATAATCTGCAGGCACAATAACCGTCATATTGGGTAAACTTCTCATGAATGCGACATCTTCAAGTGCCTGATGGCTGGCACCATCTTCGCCAACCGTAATTCCGCCGTGAGTTGCAACGATTTTTACATCCAGATTTTGGTAACAAATAGAATTCCTTACCTGATCCAGACACCTTGCACTTGCAAACATGGCAAACGTGCTTGCAAAAACTGTTTTGCCCGTTAACGATAAACCTGCGGCGGTTGTCATCATATCTTGTTCTGAAATTCCTATATCAAAAAATCTTTGGGGAAATTCTTTATTAAACATTTGTGTTTGAGTGGAACAAGCAAGGTCTGCATCAAGCACAACAATATTCGGATTTTGTTTTCCGATTTCAATTAGGGCATTACCGTACGCTTTTCTTGGAGATTGTTTTTCAACCGTTTCTTTAAACATTTTCCAATTCCTCCAAAGCTTTCATAAAGTCCTCATCGTTTGGCGCTTTTCCATGCCAGCCGGCATTATTTTCCATAAAAGAGACACCTTTTCCTTTAACAGTGTTTGCAATTATTGCAAAAGGAACGTTTGAAACCCTGCCCTTATTTAGTGCGTCTTCAATTTCTTTATAGTCGTGTCCGTTGATGGTTACGGTTTTAAAACCAAATGCCTCAAGTTTTTTATCAAGGGGGTCTATGCTTTTAATACTTGAAACACATCCGTCTATTTGAAGATTATTTTTATCAACGATTAAAATTATATTATCAAGTTTTCTTTGGCTTGCATTCATAAGGGCTTCCCAAATGCTTCCTTCCTGCATTTCGCCGTCTCCGGTAAGTACATATACTTTAGCATCATTTTTATCCATTTTAAGCCCCATTGCAATACCGACTGCAACAGATAAACCTTGACCTAACGAACCGGTTGATGTTTCAATGCCCTCAAGCCCTGTTTTTATTGAAGGATGACCTTGAAGCCTTGAATTTATTTTTCTAAATGTCAGAAGCTCATCTCTGTCAAAAAAGCCCATATTTGCAAGAGTTGCATAAAGGGCGGGGCTTGCATGACCTTTTGATAATACAAATCTGTCTCTTTTTTCAAAATCGGGGTCATTTTTCCATTTTGGGGAAATATTCATAATGTTGTTATACAAAACCGCGAGAATGTCAGCTGATGACATTGAACCTCCAATGTGTCCCGATTTTGCATTATGAACCATTTTTAGAATGTCTGTTCTTACTTGGTTTGCAAAAATTTTTAGTTCTTGAATACTTTTTGTCATATTCTGCCCTTAAAATTAATGTCTTTTATCTATTATACTCCGAAAAAGAAATATTGGCAAAGTTGGAAATATACGCTTAAACCTTTTTGGCTGTTTAAGCGTTCTAAATAACCACTCAAGTGATAACTTTCTCCAGATAGGAGGTGCTTCTTCCACAACTCCCGCCCATACGTCAAAACTTCCGCCAACACCTATAGAAACACAATTTGACAAAGTTGTTTTGACTTTAAAATTTAAAAATTCTTGTTTTGGAGAGCCTACCGCACTAAATAATATTTGAGGCGAAGCCTCCTTTAGTTCTTCAATAATTTTATCTTCACTCGTATAAAAACCGTCGTGAACGTATACAATATTTAAGCCTTCATATTTTTCTTTTATATTTTTAACCGCCTTATTTAATATTTCAGGCGTTGTGCCTAAAAAAGCTATCTTATAATTATTTTTTTGAGCAAGCTCAATAAGAGATGAAGAAAAATCAATTCCTCTTATTTGCTCGGAGTTAATTCCTTTTAATTTTAAGGCTATTTTTACCCCTACTCCGTCAGGAATTGTTAGCTCTGTTTCATTTAAAACTTTTTTGAAATCCTTATTTTTTGATGAGTTTATTATCATCTCCGGATTTATAGTTACAATTTGTATTGATTTTTGATTATTTAGTGCGCTTTTTACATAATTAAGCGCCTCCTCTTTATCCGTCAAATCAACTTTAACACCTTGAATTAAAACTTTCTTTTCCATAAGAATATTTTAACACAATCTTAATTTGACTTAAAGTCTTGATTTTTATAAAATAAATCCTATGAAAGAGAATAGAAACGTAGCAGTCGTTGGCTGCGGTGTCTGGGGTAAAAACATAGTCAGAAACTTCTATAATTTAAACGCACTTCATACGGTGTGCGATTTGGATGTGGAAAATCTTGAAAAGATGAAGGCTCAATACGTCGGGATAAACACAACCTCAAATTTTGATGAATTGGTTGAAAATCCTGAAATTGAAGCCATATGTGTTGTAACACCAAGTCATACCCACTTCAAATTTGCGGTAAAGGCACTCGAACACGGGAAACATGTTTACATTGAAAAGCCGATTTCAACAGTAAGCAAAGAAGCTTTTGAACTTGATAGGATTTCAAAAGAAAGAGGATTGACCCTTATGGTCGGACATCTTCTTTTGTATCACCCTGCAGTTAACAGATTAAGACAGCTTATCGCAGAAGGAGTTTTGGGCAATATTAAATACGCACAAAGCGACAGACTTAACGTTAACTATTTTGCAAATGACAGAAGCGTTATGTGGGATTTAGCCCCCCACGATATTTCTATGGTATCCTATGTTTTAGGCAGAGAGCCTTTAAAAGTTATAAATGCATCGGGGTGTGCGACAAAAAGACAGGATATTTTCGATATAACACACTTAACTCTTGACTATGGCGACGGCATTATTGCTCAAATTTCAGACAGCTGGATTACTCCTCAAAAAAGGGTGTCATTGCTTGTCAGGGGCGACAAGGCAACTGCTATATTGGACGATACCGTTCCTGAAAATAAATTAAAAATTTACGATAATTTATCACCAAATTCGCAAAATATCGACGTTCTTGATTATCTTGAAATTGAGCCTTTAAAATTGGAATGCGAACACTTTTTAAAATGCATTAAAAATAATAAAGAACCGCGTTCAAACGGTGAAAACGGACTCATGACGGTAAAAATTCTTGAAGAAGCGGAAGAACTTTTACTGGGAGACAGAAAATACGAGCTTGATAAGGTTGATTTTGCACTTTCAAGATTGAAAAAATAAGAAAGCTATATATAAATTAAAATTTAAAAAGGCTGAATTTATTACCATGTAATTTTTTCAGTCTTTTTAAAATGAAACTTATCGCAAACAACCCTACAACAAGATTGAGATTAAAAAGGCGGAAGGTCTGCATTCTGACGATTTTTTTGGAACAAAAGGAAAATTAAATAGGTTTAGAGGATGCTCCGGTAATAAGCTTTTTGAAATTAATATTCCGGATGAAAAAGATAAAAAGATTGCAAACAAGGGATGTCAAAGAAAGGTATCTCAAATTGCAAAATGCTGTGTACATAAAGGAAACTTGAGGTATAAAAAATAACTGCTAAAAAAATAAAGCCCTCGGTCTGAAGGCTTTATTTTATGCTTAAATTTTGTTATTCGGCAGCTTCTTCCGTCTTTTCTTCTTCAATAATTGATTCTTTGATTGTTTCAGATGCAACAACCACAACACCAAGTTTTGCTTTAACTTTAGAAGTTAATTTGATTGTCATTGTATAACTGCCGACTTTGTTGATTGGGCTGTCAAGAACTATAAGTTTTCTGTCAACTTCAACGCCTGTTTTTGCAAGAATTTCTTCAGCCAATCTCTTAGTTGTAATTGCGCCGAATAATTTTCCGCTTTCACCTGCTTTAGTATCAATTTCGATGCTTTCAACGGCTTCAATTTTGCCGGCTTTTTCAAGAGCTTCATTATGTAATTTTTCAGCTTTTGATTTAATTCTTTGAAGATTTTGTTCTCTGTCAGCCAAAGCGCCTTTTGTTGCAACTTGAGCTAAATTATTTGGTATTAAATAGTTTCTTGCGTAGCCGTCTTTTACGTTGATTAAATCGCCGACTTCGCCTAAATTTTGTACATCTTTTTTAAGTATTACTTGCATGGGTATCTCCTTAAATTTATTTCGTTTAAGGAAATTTTAACTAAAACATTATTGTTTTGCAAGTAAAAATCTGTTTAACCTAAACTTTTTGCTTTTTCCATTGTGTCTTTAATTGTTTTGTACAGAATTTCATCTGTTTTGAAATCCGCTAAAACATTGTTTCCAACCTCTGTACAACCGCCGGGCGTTGTAACGTTTTTGATAAGAACACCGGGCGTATCTTTTGAATTCATTATCATGCGTGATGCGCCAAGTGCCGTTTGCGCGGATAATTTAAGACAAGTTTTATAATCAAGACCCAGCTTTTCGCCGGCACGTGCAATTTCTTCTATAAAATAATAGAAAAATGCCGGACCTGAGCCTGAAATTGCTGTTACTATATCAATATATTTTTCATCAATTTTTAAGGCACAGCCAAGTTTTGAGAATAATTCCAAAACCAAATCCGCTTCATCATCCGTTGCGAAATTTCCCTTGCACACGACAGACATTCCTTCGTTTACAAGTGCCGGAGTATTTGACATTACTCTTATAACATGTGCGCCTGTCAGTTTATTTTCTATTCTTGTTGTTGAAACACCTGCCATAATGGAGATAATTAAATGATTATTTATTTTATCTTTTATAGAATCAAGAACGCTGTCTGCAGCAAAAGGTTTTGTCGCAATTAAAACGGCAGATGTTGAATTTATTAATTCATCAATATTTTGCGCGGTATTAACCTTTAAATTATTTTTTATTTCATTTACGGACTCTTTATTTAAGTCAAACACAAAAATATTATCACTTGGCAAAAAACCTGATTTTACGGTGCCTTTTATTATTGCACCACCCATTTTTCCGGCTCCTATAACTCCCAGTTTAATATTTTTTTTCTCCATAAGTCTTGACTCCTTATTTTGTCTTTATTATTATAATCCATAACGATATATAAAAGTCAAGGAGAAAGAAATGCGTCGCACATTGGAAGGCACAAAAGCAAAAAGACAAAAGACCAGCGGTTTTAGAGCAAGAATGGCAACATCAAACGGTGCTGAAGTTCTTAACAGACGCCGCGCAAAAGGTCGTCATAAAATTGCTATCACAGCGAAAGAACGTGCTTAATAAGAAATACAGATTAAAAAATAAGGTTGCATTTTATGCAACATACAAACAAAACCGGAGCGTAAGCGATGGTTTATTTGTGTTATATGCGGGTAGAATTAAAGAAGAAAATGAAGAAACAAAGTTTGGTTTTGTTGTAAGCAAAAAAGTGCATAAGCGCGCCGTTAAAAGAAACTATATCAAAAGACGGGCAAGAGAAGCGGTAAAACTTATTATAAAAAGCGGATATGAGTTTAAATTTAAAAGCATTATTATTTTAGCCAGAGAAGGAGCGCTTGATAAAAGCTTCAAACAAATTGAAGAAAGTATTTTTGATTTAATTAAAAAATCAGAGATTTTTTGTTAATTTTGTAAAAATTTTTGTTTTAAATAACAATTTTCATGCAAAAAAATACTTTATATAAATGTGAATAGGAAGGAAGGTCATATGTCTGTTCAAGGATACAGTAATCTTAACGGTATAGTTTCAAATCCATACGCTCAAGCGCAGGCTTCAACCGCTATTATCGGCACAACTGCGCAAGATAACATGGCACAAAATGCAATTTTAACAGGTTCAGCGCCTTTAGCGTCAGCTGTTGCCCCTGCTAATCAAATGGCGGTAACATCTCAAGCTCCTGTAGTACCCGTTCAACAAACGGTTGCAACATCTCAAGCAGCAGCAACGTCTCCCGCCAATGAGGGTACTCCGCAATTGGCTCAAGTGCCTCCCGCACAAGAAGGCTGCGGTGCCAAATTAGATTGCGTCGCTTAATTTGTTTATGATAAAATATACCTATGTTACTTACTGTTGACATAGGTAATACGAACACAGGTCTTTGCGTATTTAAGGGCAACGATATTGTTTTTACGTGCTCAGTCAAAACGGATATAAACAGACTTTCAGATGAGTATGGAATTACGATTTTAAACCTTATTAAAAACGCAAATCTGGACGGTAAGCTTCATTTTGCCCTTATATCTAACGTTGTGGCACAGCTTGATGATGTTATAAAAGAGGCAATTGAAAAATATTTAAAGATAGAGGCTCATCTTATTTCTCATAAGATGAAGTTTCCGTTTGAAATTGATGTTGATGAGCCTAAAACCCTCGGTGCAGACAGAATTGCAAACGCTGCCGCGGTTTGTGAAAACTTTAAGGCGCCGATTATTGTTATAGATTTTGGAACGGCAACAACGTTTGACATTTTGGATAAAGACAAAAAGTTTACGGGCGGAATTATTGCTCCGGGGCTTATGATTCAGGCAAAATCACTTGCGCAATTTACTTCAAAACTCCCTAAAATAAGAATTGAAGCGCCAAAACAAGCGGTTGCAAAAAATACCATTGATGCTATGATGGCGGGAATTGTAATAGGTCATGCTAAAATGATAGACGGAATGATTAAACAATGCGAAAAAGAACTAGGACAAAGAGCGTACGTTATTGCAACCGGCGGTCTGTCCCCTGTTTTAACGGATTGTATGGAAAGAAAATTTGATTTATCTGATAAATACTTAACACATAAAGGAATAAAAAGGATATACGAGTTAAATTATGAGCGAAACAGTATTAAAAATTAAAAAATTAGAAAATTTTGTGGCATTGCCCGAGTACAAAAGTGAACTTGCAAGCGGTATGGATTTATGCGCCGCAAATACCGAGGACATTACATTAAAACCGCTTGAAAGAAAACTTATACCTACGGGCATTAAAATTGAACTTGCTAAAGGTTTTGAAGCGCAAATAAGACCAAGAAGCGGACTTTCAATTAAAAACGGAATTACGCTTATTAACTGCATAGGTACAATTGATGCCGATTACAGAGGTGAAGTTTGTGTCCCTCTCGTTAATTTATCAAACGAAGAATTTACGATTAAAAGAGGGGACAGAGTTGCCCAAATGGTTATAGCACCTGTCGTATTTGCAGATATTCAGGTTGCGGAAGAACTGTCCGATACCGAAAGAGCAGCGGGCGGATTTGGTTCTACGGGCGTAAAATTATAATAAAATTGTCATGAAAAAACTTTTTTGACGAGTTTTATATAATTGTATTCAACTTGTATTTATAATACAATGTTAGAAAAGGCGATAAATTGAAGTATTCAAAATATTCTACAATTGTAATAGGAAGTGGTGCTGCAGGGCTATATCTTGCACTTAAACTTGAAGAACAAAAAAACCTTAAAGACGGTATTCTTGTTGTCACAAAATCCAAACTTGACGAGAGCAATTCCTGCCTTGCGCAGGGCGGAATTGTGGCAGTTATGTCACAAAATAAAATGGATTCAACAAGTCTTCATGTATCAGACACTTTAAGGTCAGGCTGCGGTTTATCGGATTTTAACGTTGCCACTTTTATTTCTCAAAATTCCGAGCACGTTATAGAAGATTTAATAAGCCATGGTGTGCCGTTTGACAGGGACGGTAAAAATCTTTTTTATGGTTTAGAAGCGGCGCACACCGTTCCCCGTATATTGCATGCGGGAGGAGATGCAACAGGTGAAAAAATAGAGCATACTTTATGCGAAAGAATAAGAGAAAATGAAAATATAGATATATACACAAACACCGTTGCCGTTGAACTTTTAATAAACTCAGAAAATGAGTGTATCGGAGTTATAGTTTTTAGAGAAGATACAAATTCTTACGAAGCAATCTATTCAAGCGCTGTAGTTTTAGCTTCAGGCGGGGTCGGTCAAGTTTACAAATATACTACAAACCCCACAGTCACAACCGGTGACGGTATTGCTCTTGCAAAAAGGGCGGGAGCTGAAATATCTAATATGGAATTTATTCAATTCCACCCGACGGCACTGAATACCGATGACGGTAATAAGGCGCTTGTATCTGAGGCAGTAAGAGGAGAAGGAGCAAAGCTTGTTGATGAAGATGGCAACAGGTTTATGGATAAATATGATTTAAGAGCCGAACTTGCACCGAGAGATATTGTCGCAAGAGCGGTATTTAACGAAAAAAAACCGATTTATTTGGATATTTCTCCAATCGGCGTTGAAAGATTTAAGGTAAGATTTCCTTCAATCACAAGGATATGCGAGGAAAGAGGAGTTGATATAAGCCAAAAGATGATACCCGTAACTCCTGCAGCTCATTATTGCATGGGCGGTGTCAAAACAAAAATCACGGGTGAAACATCAATCGCAAACTTATACGCCATAGGCGAAGTTGCATGCACCGGATTGCATGGTGCAAACAGACTCGCTTCAAATTCGCTTCTCGAATGCGTAGTATGTGCTTACGAACTGTCTAATACTTTGAGCTTTATGAATCTTAATGCTCCAAGGGTCATAGATGACAGAGTAAAAGAAGTAATTAAACTTTACGACGAATCAAACGATTATACTGAAGCGGATGTCGATAAATTAAGAGCTGATTTAAAAAACACAATGTGGAACAACGTGGGTATTGAAAGAGATGAAAAATCATTGCTCGAGGCAAAATTCAATATTTGTGAAATTAAAAAAGAATTTGGCTGTCAAAATCGTTGTCAGGATATTAAAGAATATGAATTGCGCAATATGATATGCGTTTCAGAACTTATAACGGATGCTGCGCTTAAAAGACGCGAATCAATAGGCGCACATTACAGAAAAGATTACATTAAACACGAGGATATTAAGTCAGATACAAAAGAGAGAAAATTAGATGGTAATACCGTTTTTACTAAATAAAATTATAGTTGGGGAACATGTAAGAGAAGCACTTAAAGAAGATTTTGCATACGGAGATATTTCAACCGATTTTTTGTGTGATAATTACAGAGAGTTTACGGTTTATCTAAACACAAGAGAAGATGGTATATTCTGCGGTCAAATACCTTTTAAGACCATTTTTGAATTACTGGGTGATGTTGAGATTGAATTCTATAAAAACGACGGGGATGAAATAAAAAAAGGAGACAGAATTGCAAAACTTAGAGGTTCTGCAAGAAGTATCCTGACAGGTGAGAGGCTTGCCCTTAACTATACCCAAAGAATGAGTGCTATTGCAACTAAGGCGCACAGTTTTGTACAAAAAGTTAAAAATTATCCCGTAAAAGTTGTTGACACGAGAAAAAATACTCCAAATTTCAGAGTATTTGAAAAGTACGCAATTAAATGCGGCGGAGCCGGCTTGCACAGATTTAATTTATCAGACTGCGTTATGCTTAAGGACAACCATATTGCACTTTGTAACGGCTCAATAACCGAGGCGGTTAAAAAGGTAAAAGAAAATCTTTCTCATGCACACAAAATAGAAGTAGAATGCGACACAATACCTCAAGTAAAAGAATGTGTTGAATTGGACGTCGATATAATTATGCTTGATAATATGAACTTAGATGATATGAAATATTGTGTTCAATACGTGAAAGAAAAAAACTCCTCAATAATTCTCGAAGCAAGCGGCGGAATACATTTTGAAAATCTTGAAGATGCTGCAAAAACAGGGGTTGATATTATTTCAACATCTGCTCTTGTCACTGCCGGAACAATGGATTTAGGTTTTGATTACGAAAAATAATTCTTATTCGTCAATAAGTTTTTTAAGTTCATAAGATGCGGTAAGCAAGGGGTCTATTGTGCCTGATGTTGTCGGCGTATAGGTTAAATCAAGGTGCAAAAATTCATCGACTGTCATACCCTTTTGGAGAGCGGATGTTACCACATTAATTCTTTTATCTGCATCCCCCAATCCGCAGCCTTGAGCGCCTAAAAGTTTACCTGATTTTTTATCCGCTATAAGCTTAATTGTGATAGGCTTAGCGTCAGGCATGTAAGATGCTTTATCAAGCTTGTTGACAATAACGCTTACGGGTTCTATACCGACAATATTCTTTATGCTTTTTGCCCTTTTTTCAGTTATGCCCGTTAAAGACATTGTAAAATCAAAAAACTTTGTCGCGGTTGAACACAAAATCCCGTCAAATACCTCGTCCCCGCCGTTTAAGTTTATTGCGCAAACCCTGCCTTCTTTATTTGCAATAGAACCTTGCGTAATATGGACGGGTAGCTTTGTAATAATGCAATTCTTTTGAATACAATCACCTGCAGCCCAAATATGTTCAATATTTGTCTGCATTCTGTTATTTGTTTTAATGGCTCCCGTTTTTCCTATTTCAATACCGGCTTGTTTTGCTATTTCAACATTTGGTCTGACTCCGGTTGATACAAAACAAAAATCTGCCCTTATTTCCTTGCCCCTTTTGGTTATAGCCCCCTTAAAGCAATCATCTCCGATAAATTCGACAACGGTATCTTGACTTATAAATTCAACATTTTTTCCTTCGTTTTCCGTTATATATTTGTAAAGCTTTTCTCTAAGCTCTATATCAAAGGCGGACATCGGGTATTTGCCGTTTTCAACGACATAAATTTTTAAATTATTTCTTAAAAATGCTTCAAGCATTTCAAGCGCAATATATCCAAAACCTACCATTAAAACGCTTTTTGACACCTGGGCTATACGTTTTATGTTTATTCCGTCTTCAATAAATCTCAAGGTAAAAATATTTTTAAGATTTGAATTTTTAATATTCGGCATATATGCTCTTGCACCCGTAGCAAGCACAAGTTCATCGTATTCTACTCTTTCTCCGTCCACAATAACCGCTTTTTCCTCGGGCAATATCTTTTCGCAGGTTTTTTTTGTGTGTATATGTATATTTTCTTTCTCAAAATCCTCAGGGAGTCTTATTAAAAGGTTGTTGATATTTTTTACTTTATCTCCGATAAAATACGGGAGTCCGCAGGCTGAATACGAGATATGTTTGCTTGAAGTATAAAGATTGATTTCCGCATCTTTATCCATTCTTCTTGATTTTGCCGCAACCTTAGGACCTGCGGCGCAGCCGCCTATAATGACAATTTTTTTCATGTTATCATTATTCGAAAGGAGAAAGAATATTGCATTTGACAGGTGGGCAATATAAAGGGAATAAAATAGAAGTTCCGAGTAATGTGAAACCAACTCTATCAAAAGTGAGAGAGAGTGTATTCAATGTGCTGCACTCATTTCTTTTAAATGAAGAAAATCTTTCGTTTTTAGATATGTTTGCAGGCTCGGGGCTTATGTCACTAGAGGCAATATCCAGAGGTTATAAGGCAACAACAATTGAAAAAGACAGAAAAACATTTAACATTATCAAAAATAACTTTAAAAAAACGGGAGTTGAGGGAAACCTTATATGCGCCGATTCCGTCAGGTTTCTTCAAAAAGAAGATAAAAAGTATGACGTTGTATATATAGATCCGCCTTGGACTAATCCTGATTTTAAATATTCATACAGTGATATTTTAAAGCTCGGCTTGTCTGTTCTTAACGAAAAGGGGATACTTGTTTTTGAAAGCGAGAAAATAAAAAAGCTTTTACATCAGGAGTTAAATCCAATTTACGATGAAAAGCTAATAAGAGAGAAAGTATATGGTCGTTGCTTATTGAGTTTCTACAAAGCTTAGACCTCGGTTGTCTTATCCGCGTCAGAGCTTGATGAACTCGAATAGAATATAGACATCTTTGCGGCTGAATTTTTCATATATTCAGATTTTTTATCCCTGACCTCCTCGTCAATTCCGTATGTGGAAATCTCAGCCTGAGTTACTCTTCCGTCATGGTTTTTGTCTATTTCATTAAAATTATCTAATACTTCTTGAAGTGTTGAGCTTGCGTTTCCGTATGAACAAAGAAGCGCAAGTTGTTCTTGGGTAAGTCCTTGAGTGTACAATTGGTTTGTAAAATTTGAAAGTTCTTCCGATGAAATTACGCCGTCGCCATTTTTGTCCATTCCATTAAAATTTGTCGAAAGATAGCTTGTAAAGCTTGAATTTATGCCGTTCATCAGGGGTGAAATACCCGTTGTACTCTTAAAAGAAGATAAAATATTATCAAGAGTAATGCCTTCAGCATCGCTATCTGCATTTCTTAAAGCAAACGCGTAGCTGTTGTTTAATCCCGATACAAGTTGGGTAAATAACCCTGTTCCGTTTAATCTGCCGGACATTTTCCCGTCTCCTTCTTTACTTTACCTTTTTAGTTTAATAATTTATTTTAAAAAGTAAAACATACAAAAAGATGAGAAATTAAATTTTATTTTTTAATTAATATTTTTTCTTGAAAATAACAACCCGTCTTGAAAGTTTAAAAGCTCGCTTTGATAATCGGGATGATTAATGATTGTGTCCAAAAACGGCTGAACCTTTTTTGCGTGGGATACAACATTGTCTGCAAGTATTATTCCCCCCTTTTTTAAAAGGGGATGAACTCTTTCAAAGTATTTATGATATTCAAGTTTATTTGCATCGATAAATACTAAATCGTAAGTTTCTCCTTCAAGATCAATTAAGACATCGGAGGCAGAACCAAGCTTTGTTGTTATGATGTCATCAACCTTACATTTTTTAAAGTTTTCAATTGCAAGATTTAATCTTTTGTCCCAAAATTCAATAGTTGTAAGGTGTCCTTTTGTTTCCTTTAGTGCTTTCGAAATCCATATTGCACTGTACCCGTTAGATGTGCCTATTTCAAGCACGTTTTTGCAATTTAAGGATTTAACAATCATGTTTAGAAAGTTTGCGGTTTGTCTGTCTACATTCCAAAATTCTTCCTGTGTTTTTTCTAATTCAAGCAAAACTTCTTTTGTTGTTTCATCAAAATCCAGCATAATGTCCTTATTTATCAATTATAAGAAGGTTCGAAACTTGAACATCCAAATCTCTTTGTTCGGTTATTTTATCTGTTGAACAATCCAGTATTGCAAATTTTTTAGTATTGTATCCGGTAATAATTACGGAATCTTGATTGGGGATTTTTGTTATGTTTGAATAAAATCCTTTTTTATCAAGCGATATTTTATCCGTAACTTTATTTGTTTTTGTGTTAAATACGTCAATTGTGCCGTCTTGTGCGCATAAAATATATATCTTGTCGCCAATTTTTATCATATCGGTCGGTTTTTTATTTATTGATATTTGATGTTCGACAGTGCTTTTAATTGCATTAAAAACGGTAATTTCGTTTTGAGTTCTTGAAACTGCATAGATAAAATCTTTTTCAAAAATGAGTGATGAAGCGTTTTTTGTTTTTCCGATTTTTCTTGTTGTGTATTTATCCTCAAGCTCAATTACGTATAGGTCTTGAGTATTTCTGTCAATATATGCAATAGACTTTTTGTCTGCACTTAAAGCCATTTTTGCAGGCTGTTCCGTTACCTTAATTGCTTTCATAAGTCTTCCTGAAGGAATTTCCATAACGTAAATTGTATTTATTTCAGGACATGAGATGTATGCTATATTTCTTCCGTCATCTATAATTACATCTTTTGGCGCACCTTCGAGCTGTTCTTGCGCAATAATTCTTTCATCTTGAAGATCCATTATTTCGGCATTCTTATTTTGGAAATAAATTGTAACTGCCATTTTTGAAATATTTGACGCGGTAATCTTTAAAGGCAGAGCATTTAATTTAAGTTCATACAAAGGACTTGCGGAATTTTCATCATACACGTTGATAAATTTGGAGCCGTTTGATGAAACATATATTTTTTTATTTTTAAGTTCATTAAGCTCCTTGAAATTTCCTTTGTCAAAAAGCTCGTTTGCAAGAATTTGACCTGCAAGAGGAGTAATTTTTGTTTCTTGTCCGTCTTTATTTACTATCATTGAGGCATCTGAAATTGAGGGGATAACCAAATCTCCCAGAATTAATGATAAACTTTCCGGAATTTTAAGTCCGGGGGGAACAAGCATATCTTGAGGCATAACACCAAGTCTTACCTTTAGCGGCAAATCTTCATTTTTAGTTACGCCGTAAGTTCCGCTTTTATCTTTAAACAGCTTCAAAAGAACATAATTATTGTTAAATATTACAACCTCGGGAAGCGATTTTAAAGATTTGTCCGCAGGATAGGTGTAGTCAATTTTTATAGATTCCACTTCCTGTTCTTGAGCCGGATACAAAGGAACATACATTGTATCTTTTGTTACAACGATAACGGAGTCAAACCTTTGAGAAGATTTGGGAAGTTCCTTGTTAATATAACTCCACAAATCATCAGGCAATTTGCTCGCTTGAACCGGTGCAAATAACATTAATATTAAAACTATTAAAGCTATTCTTAATTTCATTTAAACCTCATTTTGCAAATGAACTTTTAATTTTGTCTAAAACGCCTTCTTCTTTTTGTTCGTTTTTAGACAGATTAAATAATTGAGTCCAAAGCTCCTCCTCTTTTTGAGATAATTTATTTGGAGTTGATATTTGTATTGTAACATAGTGGTTGCCCCTATGACTATCATTGCCGAGGAATGGAACTCCAAAACCTTTCAAACATAATTTATCAAGGTTTTTAATTCCCTTTGGAACAGAAATTTCCTTTTCTCCGTCAAGCGTTTTGATGACGACTTTATCGCCAAGAACTGCCTGAGGCATAGAAATTTCCAAATTTGAATAGATATCCGTGTTTATTCTTTCAAAGTATTTCGAAGGCTTAGTATGAATTACAATGTAAAGATCTCCTATCGGACCTCCGTTTACACCCATATCTCCCTCTTGGGCTATACGAATTTTAGAACCGTTATCGACTCCTTTTGGTATTTTAACTTTAATTGTTTTTTCTTTTTCAACAAGTCCGAGTCCTTTACATTTTTTGCAAAGCGCTGAAGGATTTTTTCCCGTTCCGTGACAATTAGAACATGTGCCGACTGTGGTAAACGCGCCTAACGGTGTTCTCATTGTTTGTCGAACTTGACCTGAACCGCCGCATACTTTACATGTAACATCTTTTGCATCTTTGTTTAGACCTGAGCCTGCACATTCTTCGCAAGGTTCAAGATGTTTAATTTTAACTTCTTTTTCAATTCCAAAAACAGCTTCTTCAAATTCAAGTTGTATGTCAACCCTTAAATCACTGCCTCTCCTTGGCGCATCAGGATTATTTCTTGAACCGCCTCCAAAGTCGAAGTCACCAAAAAATTGAGAAAATATATTATTAATATCGCCAAAACCATAATCAAAAGGACCGCTTGAGGAAAAGCCCGCATTTTTAAGACCGTCTTCACCATATCTGTCGTACACTTCGCGCTTATTTGCGTCAGATAAGGTTTCATAAGCCTTACCAAGTTCTTTGAATTTTTCTTCAGCATCGGGTGCTTTGTTTACATCAGGATGAAGGGTCCTTGCTTTTTGTCTAAAAGCTTTTTTGATTTCATCTTCTGTAGCGTTCTTTTCAACTCCCAGTATTTCGTAATAATCCATTTTAACCTTCACTCACCGCCACACTAACCATTGCAGGTCTTAAAACTTTATCTTTCAACTTGTATCCTGCTCTCATCTCGGCAACAATCGTATCTTCTTCAACATCATTTGTCGGAGTTTGAGATATTGCTTCGTGGTAATTAGGATTAAACTTTTGATTTACGGTTTCAATTTTTTCAAGACCGCACTTTGTAAGGATATCTTCAAATTGCTTAATTGCAACATTGTAGTTATTTATAATTGCAGTGCAATCTTCCGTTTTATCATTGTTTTCTTTTGCTCTTTCAAAAGTGTCCAACACGTTTATAAGTTGTGTTAAGGTTTCTTGCGCACCGTATTTTAAAAGGCTTTCACGTTCTTGAGCTTGACGTTTTCTGTAATTGTCAAAATCCGCCGCAAGCCTTAAATATTTATTATTTAAATCGTCAAGTTCCAATTTAAGTTTTTCAACATCGTCGTTATCAGAAGTTGTTTCCTCAACTTTATCTTCATTTTCTTGCGTTGATGTTTTTTCTTCCGTTTCATTATTTTTTTGCATAAAAGGGTTTATGTTTTCTTCTTTTTGTTTTTTATTCATCTCAATCTCTCTTGTTTTTATACAATAAAATTATAAGATAATAATTTAGGATATACAATAATATTTATTTTATTTTAATAATTTAACTATGTTAATTTTTGTAACATTAACTCCCTAAAAATTAAAGAAAAATGGTAATTTTTCCGTAAATCATGTCAAGGAAAAGGAATAAATATGGGTTTATCAGCAAGCGAAGCACGTTTTTTATCTTTAACAGGCAAAAAAAGCGACTTGGAATTCGAGGCGCAGCAAATTTCTAACAGACGGGAAAGGCTGGCAAGCGGCACGAATGAAGTTCAGGCGGCATACAGTAAGTCCATAAATAATACCGTCCTTAAATTCAAAGTAATAACTGAAGAAGGTATGAAATCCAACGTTTTAACATATTCAAGCATAATGGGAAAATATGCCGATTCTGCATTTTCAAATATGTATTTAACCGATGCACTCGGCAGAAAAGTAGTTGCCGATAAAAAGGACATTCCTGATGGCGAAAACGAAAAGGAATACATAGTAGACCCTCATCTTCTTGAAGGTGCTTATTTTGAGGATACTCTAAAAGAAGGCGTATACTTTATAAGTAAAAAAGATACGGAAGGAAAACTTGTGCCGCAAAGCCTTGCAACTCTCCCATTGATAACGGAAGAGTATGACGAATCTGATGATGCGCAGGCAGAGGCAAAATATAATCAGGAAATGGATAAGCTTCAACGTGATGACAAAAAACTCGAACTTGAGCTTAACAGAATTGAATCAAATCACAAAGCTATTGAAACAGAGCTTCAAAGTGTCCAAAAAATTATAGAAAAAAATATTGAGACAAGCTTCAAGACTTTTAGCGGCTAACCTTTTTTGATAACACTTGAGATTGAGTCAATTAGCATTTCTGCTATTTCTTCAATGTATTCTTGAGTTGTAAGACCATTGATTATAATATCTGCAGTATTCATTGCAGGTCTTATATATCTGTATGCCGTCTGGTTTACATCATTGAATTGCATTTCGGCAGCCTTGCCAGTTTTTCCTCTTGAAATTGCTCTTGCAAACCACCTGTCTTTAATGACTTGGAAAGGTGAAAATACAAATATTTTAACGTCTACTATATCTAATAAACTTTTATCCAATACATATAAACCTTCATTCAGGATTAATCTTGCAGGTTTTTTGGGAACTGAATTTAATTTACTTTCGCAGGTTATAAAATCGTACTCGGGAGAACTTATTTCTTGACCGTTTTTAAGAGCAACAAGGTGTTCTCTCATTAAGCCCAAATCAATTGCATCCGGTGTATCAAAGCTAAATCCTGTTGCAAACAGGTTCTCATAATTTCCCGCCTCTTTAAGTTCTTGCGAAGCGTCTTTATAATAATCATCGCAGCGAATAACCGTATAAATGTTTTGATTTGATTTAAGACATGCTTTAACGGCATTATTTACAAGAGTTGTTTTTCCTGATGCGGATTCGCCCGTGACGGAAACCAAGAAAGAATATTTTTGCTCAAGCAGGGCTTTTCTTGCAAGATTAAATATGAAACCTTCGTTTAATTTTAAAATAAGGGGTTGTTTTTGTTTGCTGTCATACAGTATGACTTTGCGGATACCGTCTAATATTCGCGCAACAAAAGACATATCTGCTCTCATATTATTTATCTGTATGCTGCTGTTAAATTTTTCATCTTCCATAATATGATTATACAACAAATAAAAAAATTATTCTTCTTCGTCAAAATCTGTCATAAAATTATCGGGGGATTTTTCAAGCATAATATACGCCATGTAGGCACCCGTCGCAACTGCATTTGGGTCTAAGTCCGTTTTTTGGGCTATACTGATTATTGCGGTATTAAGCTCGGGATTTTCATCTTTGATGTAATGAATCATGTTTTTGCGCCATACTTTTATATCACCAAGTATGAGCCCGACTGTTTCCTCGCATATTTCAGGTGTGATAATTGGTAGCATATAATTTATGTTACAATATTTTTCACGATTGTCAATTCTTTTACATTCTTGACTTTTCTTGAAACAATTTTATTATTTAGATGTTTATTGTGAGAGTTGAAATTATATGAATTTGCAAATATTTATGATAGCATTTTCCGCATCAATAGGAGGTTTGCTTGCAGGATATGATATGGGGATTATATCGGGAGCGCTGCTGTTTATAAAAAATGACTGGAATTTGGACCTTGCGCTTCAGGGTTTTTTGGTTTCAAGCGCCATTATAGGCTGCGTAATAGGTGCTCTTGCGAACGGTTTTTTGTCTGATATTTTGGGCAGAAAAAAGATAATATTATGGACCGGAGTCATATTCTTCATAGGCTCAATTCTGAGTGCGATTTCACCAAATTACAATATTCTTGTTTTGTCAAGGATAGTGGCAGGCGTTGCCGTTGGTATGGCGACTTTTGTAGTGCCTTTATATTTATCGGAAATATCGCCCAAAAAATACAGAGGGACATTTGTTTCACTCTTTCAACTTGCACTGACTTTTGGGATTTTATTTGCATATTTTATTAATGCAATTTTTGCAAAGTCTCTTTACAATTGGCGCTTAATGCTGTTTGTGGGAATCATTCCTTCATGCTTTTTGATACTTTCAGTGTTCTTTTTAAATGATTCTCCGAGATGGCTTATTTTAAAAGGCAGATATGATGAAGCAAAAGAAACTCTTAAAGCTACGCGCCAAGAGGATGAACTTGAAGAAATAAAGAAAAATTCGACTAAAAATCCTGATTTTAAATTTGAAAAGTGGATAATTTACCCTTTGATTTTGGGTATTTGCATAATGTTTGTACAAATATGCACCGGAATTAATGTTATTATTTATTACGCACCGACCATATTTCAATTTGCAGGTTTTGAAGGTGAAACGCCTGCGCTTATTGCAACAATTGGGATTGGAATTGTAAATTTTTTGATGACCTTTATCGCAATATTCTTAAGCGATAAGATAGGAAGAAAACCGCTCGTGTATTCCGGGCTTTTTGTTATGCTCATTTCCATGCTTGTTTTGGGTTTTATGTTTATGATGCCTGATTATTCTTATTCTAAAATAATTATCGTACTTGCAACTTTATTTTATATATGTGCTTTTTCTTTCTCTCTGGGGCCCGTGACGTACATTTTAACCTCTGAATTGTTTCCGCTTAAGGTTAGAGGATTTTTAATGAGTGCATCTTTCGGTGCTAATTTTATATTTAATTTTATAGTTGTTTTAACCTTTCTTCCCTTGCTTGAAAAGATTGGTCCGACTTATACTTTCTGGATATTTAGCGGAATTTCGTTTTTATCTTTATTGTTCTACAAATTCTTTATTCCTGAAACCAAAGGAATTTCTCTCGAAGAAATAGAAGAAGGATTTAAGAATAAGAGCATAAAATAAGCATAAAAAAGACCCCTTGATTTCGGGGTCTTTTTATTTTGTATTATTTACTTCTTTTTTGATAACTTAATTTTGTCATCTTCCATACTCATTATAAGAGTATCACCTTCTTTGTAGTTTCCTGATAGGATTTCTTCCGCAAGAATGTCTTCAATTTTCTTTTGTATAAGTCTTCTCAACGGTCTTGCACCGTAAGCTTCGGAATATCCTTCTTTGCCGAGATAATCTTTAACGTCGTCTTGAACTTCAACTTTTAAGCCTTGTTCATTTAAACGTTTAAACAAATCTTTAAGCATTAATTCTACAATTTCTCTGATTTCTTGTTGGTTTAAGTGAGCAAAGACAATGATATCATCAATTCTGTTTAAGAATTCGGGACGGAATGATTTTTTCATTTCTTCCATAACAGTGTCTTTAAGCTTTTCGTATTTATCTTTACGTGTATCTTCTGCCGTTGAGAAACCAAGCTTTTGCGTTGTTGTTATCATGCTTGCGCCAACGTTTGATGTCATAATAATAATTGTATTTTTAAAGTTTACATGACGACCTTTAGCATCCGTCAAACGTCCGTCATCAAGGATTTGCAGCATGATGTTGAACACGTCGGGATGAGCTTTTTCGATTTCGTCAAAAAGAATAACGGAATACGGTTTTTTTCTAATGATTTCCGTAAGTTGTCCGCCGTCATCATAGCCGACATATCCCGGAGGAGAACCGATAAGTTTTGAAGTTGAATGTTTTTCCATAAATTCAGACATATCAACTCTTACCATACTGTCTTCATTTCCAAAAATTGCTTCCGCTATGGCTTTTGCAAGTTCTGTTTTACCGACACCGGTAGGACCTGAGAAAATAAAGCTTCCGATTGGTCTGTTTGGCGATTTTAAACCGACTCTTGCACGTCTGATTGCTTTTGAAACTGAAACAATAGCATCATTTTGTCCGATTACTCTTTTGTGAAGCGTTTCTTCAAGTTTAAGAAGCTTTTCGCTTTCTCCCTCGGTAATTTTTGCAACAGGAATGCCCGTGATTGTTGAAATAACGTTTGCAACATCTTCAACCGTTACAGTTGGTTTATTTGCTTCCTGAGCATCTTTCCAGCTGTTTGAAACAGCTCTTATCTTGTCTTTTAAGTCTGCTTCAACATCTCTTAAATCTGAAGCGTGTTCAAATTCTTGATTTCTGATTGCTTCTTCTTTTTCTTTAATAACTCCCTTTAATTCTTTTTCAAGCTCTTTACCTTCGGGAGGCAGAGAAGAAACCTTTAACCTGACTTTTGAACTTGCCTCATCAATTACGTCAATTGCTTTATCGGGTAAAAACCTTTCGGTAATAAATTTGCTTGAAAGTTCAACCGCAGCAACAATTGCTTCATCTGAAATGTTTAATTTGTGGTGTTCTTCATATTTTTGTTTTAAGCCCTTAATTATTTCAATCGCTTCCTCTTGTGTAGGCTGGTCAACAATTACCATTTGGAAACGACGTTCAAGAGCGGAGTCTTTTTCTATGTGTTTTCTGTATTCATCAAGAGTTGTTGCACCAATAACTTGAATTTCGCCTCTTGATAATGCGGGTTTTAAGATGTTTGCAGCATCAATTGCACCTTCTGCGGCACCTGCCCCAATCAAAGTATGCATTTCATCTATTACAAGAATAATGTTTCCGGCTTGTCTTATTTCATCCATTATCTTTTTAAGACGTTCTTCAAATTCACCTCTGTATTTTGTGCCTGCAACCAAAAGACCCATATCAAGCTGAATTACAACTTTGCCGTCTAATATATCAGGAACTTCGCCTTCCGCAATTCTTATTGCAAGACCTTGTGCAATTGCCGTTTTACCGACACCGGGTTCACCAATTAATACAGGATTGTTTTTTGTTCTTCTTGCAAGAATTTGAATTACACGCTCAATTTCTTTTTCACGACCAACGACAGGGTCAAGTCTTTGTTCTTGCGCCGCAAGTGTTAAATCCGTTCCAAATTCATCAAGACTTGGAGTTTTAGCTTTTGAAGAAGATGCACCCATCATGGCAGGCTGTGCGCCGCTATTATCGGATGCGGGTTTTGTTTCTCCAAGCATTTTTATAACATTCGTTCTGCATTTATCAAGGTCTACGCCTAAATTTTCAAGAACTTTAGTTGCAACACCGTGTCCCTCGCGAAGCAAACCCAATAGCAAATGTTCCGTACCTATGTAATTGTGTCCCAATTGTCTTGCTTCATCCCAAGATAATTCAAGAATTTTCTTTGCTCTTGGCGTAAACGGAATTTCAACGGCTACAAAGCCTGAGCCTCTGCCTATTATTTTTTCAACTTCGGCTCTTGCCTCTTTTATTGTAACTCCCATTGCCTTCAGTGTTTTAGCCGCAATGCCTGTTCCTTCGGTAATTAAACCGAGCAAAACCTGCTCTGTTCCGACAAAGTTGTGTCCGAGCCTTCTTGCTTCTTCTTGTGCAAGCATTATGACTCTTATAGCTTTTTCTGTAAATCTTTCAAACATTGTAAACTACCTTTTTTCTATCTTACAATCATTCTAACACCAAAATGCGATTATATCAATAATAAAAATATTTTTTGCGGCTACTCTGTTTAATGTATTTTTCGCATATTTCATTAACTTTTGGATAAATTTATTGCAGAATAAGATAGCAGTATATTTTATGGTAAATTCCCCTCATGCATGAAACACCGGAAAAGATAAAACCAAATATTATTCAGGAAGATACGCTTGAGCTTGCATCAAAAGCGCATCAAAAGTTTTTACTCACGGGAAACGGTGAGGATTTAAAATGTGCAATTGATTATTACATCGACACCATAAGGGTAAAACCGGAAATTTCAAAAACTTATTACAGGCTTGCAAGTTTAATGCATGAAACAGGACAAATAAGCGTTCAAGGTGCCGTTGAACAATGCAGGCAAGCTGTTTTGATGGATTCAAATAACCCTGACGCGCATATGTATTTGGGATATTTTTTGGCACTCGAAGGGAATAAAGACGCTGCAAAAGATGAATTTCAAACAGCCATAAAACTAAAACCGCTGGCGTCCGCGAGAGCGAGATTAATTATGGCAATTATGCTTCTTGAGGATAAGAAAAATTATCGCAATAATCTGTTTGAAGCTCTGTATTGTTTATTTAGCGGCTCTGCTTTATTTTTAATTAATAAAGGCGGACTTAAAATGCTCTTTAAAAATATAGTAAACGATATAAATTATTTAAGATACAAAATAGAAGGAAGTTTTTATGAAGGCGTAAATAACGATAAAAGAGCATATAAAACATACTGCGATGCCATAGATAATTCTAAAAATAAAGAAGTTTTTTACAAAAAAATGGCAAATATAGCAATTAAAAGAAATGATTTAATTGTTGCACATAAATGTCTTCAAAACGCGGTTCAGGTTTCTAATGAAAATCCCGAATGCGTGGTTGATGCCATAGAATTTACCGAGAAAAATTTTCCTCAAAATTACGATGAACTTATTGATTACTACAAAAATCTGCTTAAAAGTAATCCTGATTTTTCAAGATGTTATTACGAATTAGGCCACGTCTATTTTAGAAAAAACGAACCCTTAAATGCTCTAAACTCATTTAAGCTTGCTCTCGAGCATGATGAAAATAACCCGTTATATCTTAATTCTTTAGCTTTTGCTTACGTTCAATTAGAGCAATACGATGATGCTATTGAATTATACAAAAAAGCCCTTGAAAATAATTCAAATTCCGAATGGGCATCTATTGTGGCACAGGCGCTTGCCGTTATCTATCATCAAATAAAAGGCAACTATGAAGCTGCGATTTCAATGTTTCAAAACGCGCTTTTACTGTCAAATAACAAGGGTCAAATTTATCAGAATTTGGCAGATGTTTATTATGATATGAATAATATGGACGAGGCTTTAAAATATTATAAAATATCACTTAAAGAAAATGAAAATGACCCTAAAATCTACTCCAGATTGGGTATGATTTATTGGGAATGCGACAAGATAGAAGAAGCTATTTCTTATTATCTTAAAGCAATTGATAAGGACCCTGATTACGATATTGCATACAACAATTTAGGCGTTGTTCTTCTTGACGGATTAAATGATGCAAATCGCGCAATACCATATTTTGAAACGGCAATAGATATCAATGCCGGCTACGTGCTTGCATACTTTAATTGTGCAAGAGCATATCAACTCTTAGGCAAGAATATTGAAGCAGCAAAAATGTATCAAAATGCTCTTAATTTTAATAAAAACTCGCATGAAATTGACGACGGAATAATAGAAGAAAAATTATACGGACTTTTTGACATATAAGTTTGGATAAATTATGGAAAATAAATACTTGAGAATTTTTAAAAGTACAACCGCAAAAATACTATATTTCCTGATTATAGCAGGATTGATTGCCGGTTATTTTGTTTTCCCCGATTTTTATAAAAAACAGGCAAAAAAAGCCGCGGGTTACTATCTTGTATACAGAGGAGATATGTCTTACAAGAGGGGTAATCTGCAAGAAGCAATAAATAATTACCAAAAAGCCCTTTTATATCATCCGAGACATTTTAAAGCTCAATATAATTTGGCAAACATTTTTGTAAGCTATGAAGATTACTATTCCGCACTTGATGCTTACGAAAAAGCTCTTGAAATTAATCCAAATTCAACCATTGCGCGAATAGATTACGCCATTGTGCTTGCTGAAGCCACCTTCAATTACGATAGAGCAATTGAAGAATATGACAGAGCTATAAAAAATACCCCAAAATGGACTAAGATACCTTTCTTTGGCAGCGGTATAAACGCAATTAAGTTTAATAAGCGTGTAGCTTTTTACAATAAAGGTCTTGCTTGGCGCGAGAAAAGCCGTGTTGCGGGGGATAGAACTTTTGATTCAAGAAAATTCTTAGAAAATGCTGCAGATTCTTATGAAAAAGCTTTATCAATAGGAAAGAATTATAAAACATACTATAATTTAGGAATTGTATATCATATACTGAAATACCCTTATCTTGCAGGATATAACTACTGCAAGGCAATAGAAAAAGACCCTCTAAGCTACGAAGCGCACTATAACTTGGGAATTTTGCTCAGAGATTTAAAAGAATACGGTGCCTCAATGCAGGAATTTAGGAAAGCGGGTATTGTTTTAAATATTAAGGGCAATCATTCCAAAAACGCATATATATATGATATTTTAAATGACGTATCAAGAAAAATTGCAGTTTATGAAGGATATGACGAACTTGTTAAAACCTTGAATAATCAAAGTCTGGACACGGAAAAACATCTTAAATATAAAAAAGGAAGAGCATATTTGGATAACAGTTACGAAGGAAATTTAATGAAATCCTTAAAAGAATGCGCTCTAAAGGATAAATTTGAAAAAAATAAGGATAACACGGATATAATATGGAAATAAAAAGCCCTTTTAAATTTAATTTTTTACTTGAACTTTTAAACAATCTCGAAATGTCAAAAAACGAATTTGAGATTATGAATGCAGTTAAAAAGATTTTTTCGGACTATTTTGAAGAAAATAGTCTGAAGATAGTTGATGTGCAAGTATTTTTATATAACAAAGTACTTGATTGCGTTTGCGATTTTACAAAACCTTGGCAAAAGGTTGACTCAAAGCTTGAGAAAAAAGCAAACGAATATTTTTTATTTTTTAAAAATAACAGAAATTTAAACAATACGCATACTCCAAAGTTCATATTGAATGATTATAAAATCATTGCATCAAGCGGGATAACCGATTTAAATAAGGAATTTAAAAAAAATATAAAACAAAATGATACAAATTTATTATCCGTTTCACTGTCTTCCATGGAAAAACCTTTTGGTATTTTAAACATTGAATTTAAAATACTAAGCGGTGAGATAAAATTTAACAAAACATTTCCGGAAGTTATCTATCTTGCTTCAAGTCAAGTTGCAAACGCAATTAAGACTCTTGATTATGTCAAGAAAATGGAAAAGAATATCAAATTCTATCAAACAATGAAAGATGTTGCAAAAATTATCGAAACGCAATATGAGCTTGCGTATATTCTCCCTATTTTGGGCGAAATGATTGATAAATTCATATCTCAACACCTAATTTATATCTTCTTAAAAAATCCGAGAAAAAATGAATACACCCTTGTATGGCCGTCGAAATGTACTAATTCTAATGTAATTAAAATTTTAAATAACACCATGTCTCTAACAACCATTGTTGAAGAAAACGGCAAAATGGGTATATTTCCTCTTGCATGCGAAGGGAAAGCAATAGGCGCCATTGTTGCATATAACCACTTTGAACCCTTAACGCAATCTGAAATCGAATATTTGGAACAGCTTTCAACTCAGGCATCTTTGACCGTTGACAGAGCAACTTCCTATTCTAAGATTTTAAAATACGCAACACTTGACGCCCTAACGGGGTTAAATAACAGACACCAGTTTGAACACCGTCTTAAACAGGAAGTTGCAACGGCAAAAAGACAATCGTCTGATTTGTGCTGTATAATGCTTGATATTGATTTCTTTAAATCCGTTAACGATACATACGGACATGCAGTTGGCGACTGCGTGCTGAAAAATGTTTCAAAAACAATAAAGAAAGTTATTCGTGAATATGATATTGCTTCAAGATACGGGGGAGAAGAATTTACAATTTTAACCCCAAATACATCTTTAGATGAAGCTTATCTTGTTGCTCAAAGGCTTAGAAGCGAGATTGAAAAGAAAAAAATAAATATAGAAGAATACAGAATTGAAGACGTAAAAGAAATTTCCGTCACAATTTCTGTGGGGGTTGCTCAATACGAAAAGAAAAAATCAGACCCGAGTTCTTTGTATCAAGATGCCGATAAAGCTTTGTACGAGGCAAAAGAAAGAGGCAGAAACAGGGTTGTTACCTACAGTAACGATATTGAAAATAAAAAAAGTTGAATAAACTCTAAAAAAGTTGTATTATAGAGAAAAAAACAGAAGTACTATGAGGTTTTTATGGGATTTTTTACACAATTGATAATAGCCGTTTCACTTGGAATTAAGAGGAACTGGCATATATTTTTAGGCTTAATTGCAGGTATTGCGGTCGGTATGTATTTTCCGTCGCAAGATTTTCCCGTTATCCACAAAATCCTGAGTTTTATAGGACAAGCATTTATCGGAATTATACAAATGGTTGTAATTCCTCTTGTCATAAGTGCAATAATAGTTGGTATTGCAAGTATCGGCGATAATAAACAGCTTGCCAAATTCGGCAAAAAAATGATTTTATACTACGGCATAATTTCCATTGCAGCAGTTATTATAGGAGCTGCTTTAGCACTTACAATGCAGCCGGGCGACGGTGCGGCCAAATTCATTGATTCAAATTCGGCTGCTACTATGCAGAGTATTGTACAGGAAACAATGGAAAACCAACAGAGCCATTTAATGAATGTATTTTTGAACATTATCCCTAAAAATCCTTTCAAATCACTTGCAAACGGCGAAATGATACCAATTATTATATTTATGATGGTCTTTGCGATTGCACTTACAAGGGTGGGAGAAATAAACAGACCGATTGTCTCTTTCTTTGAAAGCGTATTTGCGGCAACCATGAAGGTGACGGATTGGATTATGTACTTAGCTGCCCCCGGTGTTTTTGCATTAACGGCAAGTGCCGTGTCAAATTTTGGTTTAGATATGTTTGGCGGAGTGTGGAAATATTTGCTTGCAGTATGTATAGGACTTGCGCTTCAACTGTTTGTTGTTTATCCTATAATGCTTAAAATATTTTCAAAGGTGCCTGTCGGCAAATTGTATGCATCAATAACTGAAGCGGTTATGGTTGCATTTGGTACTGCAAGTTCTTCCGCAACATTGCCTTTAACTATTACATGCTGTGAAAGACGAGGAATTTCAAATAAAGTTTGTTCTTTTGTTCTTCCTCTGGGTGCTACTTTAAGTATGGACGGAACAGCTCTTGTTCAAACGATTGCCGTTATATTCATCACTCAAGTTTACGGTATTGATGTTTCATTGTTAATGGTGCTTCAAATTGCACTATTGGCAATCATTGCATCTTCTACCTGTGCAGGTATTTCAGGTGCAGGTCTTATAACAATTGCTCTTGTATTAAACAGTTTAGGGCTGACTCCCGAGCAGCTTGTATCAGGATTTGCATTCCTATTTGCACTTGACAGATTTATTGATATGTTAAGAACCGTTGTAAACGTTACATCTGATGTTGTTGTTGCCGCAATAATTGCGGATAACGAAAACGAGCTTAATTATGATTTAATGAACAACGACGAACTTAACAAGGATATAGTGTAGTTTGAATATAAAAGTTTTAATTGACGGCAAACTTAAGGAAAGCTATTTCAAGGAAGGAGTCTTAGAATTTCAAAAAAGGCTTTTGGGGTTTGTTGACTTTAAAATAATTGAAACAGATAAGCTGTATGAATACTGCACATCTAAAAATAACATCTACATTATTACGCTTGAAATAGAAGGAAATATGCTTGACAGCGTTTCCTTTGCGAATAAATTAAAAGAAATCCAGCAGGAAGGTTATTATGGCGAAATTGTATTTTTGATAGGCGGCTCTTGCGGTCTGCCCCAAAAAGTACGAGATTTATCCAATTTTAAATTTTCAATGTCCAAATTAACCTTTTTGCATCAAGAAGCCCTTCTCATTTTGACGGAACAGATTTACAGGGCATTTAAAATTTTAAATAATGAAACATATCATAAATAAGGAGAAAATATGCGAGCTGTCGATTTAATTCAAAAGAAAAAACAAGGTTTAAAACACACCAAAGAAGAAATAAACTTCCTGATAGACGGTTATATGAAAGGAACAATTGAAGATTATCAAATGTCTGCATGGCTTATGGCTGTCTGTTTTAAAGGTTTGGACATAGAAGAAACCGCATATCTTACGGAAGCTTACATAAACTCAGGCACAATTCTTGATTTTAAAGATGTTGCACCGCATGTTGCAGACAAGCATTCTACGGGCGGTGTCGGAGATAAAGTTACTCTTGTTCTAATACCTTTACTTGCGTCCTGCGGTTTATACTGTGCAAAATTGAGCGGAAGGGGTCTTGGCTATACCGGCGGAACAATTGACAAGCTTGAATCAATTAAAAACTTTAATTGTCAGTTATCAACCGAGGACTTTAAAAAACAGATAAAAGAAATTAAAGCGGCAATTTCCGCTCAAACCCCAAATCTTACTCCTGCTGACGGTAAAACATATGCAATTCGTGACGTAACCGCAACGGTTGATAATAAATCCTTAATATGCGCATCCGTTGTAAGTAAAAAAATTGCAAGCGGAGCCGATTATATAGTGCTTGATGTTAAATACGGGTCAGGTGCATTTGTTAAAACAAAAGAGGAAGCAGGAGAGCTTGCTGAACTTATGATAGAAATCGGCCGTCAGCTTAAGAAAGAGATAAGAGCAGTTATAACATCCATGGAGCAGCCTTTAGGAAAATGCATAGGCAATGCACTTGAAGTGTACGAGAGTATTGAATTTTTAAAAGGAAATTATGAACAAGATTTGTATGATGTGACCGTTAAGATTGCATCACTTCTTCTTTTAAGCGGAAAAATCGTAAAAACGGAAGAAGAAGCAGTTAAGTTGATTAACGAAAAGATTAAAAACGGTGATGCCTTAAACAAATTAAAAGAAATTATCTCTTATCAAAAAGGTGATACGGGCGTAATTGACGATTATTCCATTTTAAATATTTCAAAAGATATTTATGAAGTCAAAGCTGATAAATCAGGGTATATAAACAGGCTGGATGCTTTAAGTATTGCAAAAGCTTGCAAAATTATGGGCGCAGGCCGTGATAAAAAGACTGACCCCATCGATTTTGGCGTTGGTGCTAAATTAAACGCAAAAGTCGGCGACCACGTAAATGAGGGCGATACTTTAACTTATTTATACGGCACAAAAAATTTAAACGACGCAATTGAGCTTGTAAAATCAGCTTACATCATTGAAGAAAACAAGAAAGAAATTGACCCTTTAATTTATAAAACGGTCTAATTGTTGTTTTTTCTTTGATTGCCGTAGCAATACATAAAATAGAAGATTACACCTATTACGAACCAGTACAAGAAAAGAACCGGTGTTGAAGACAATAAGGCATTATCTTTGACTGCATTTTCAAGACTTTTGTAGGTATAGTAAACCATAAGTCCGCCGCAGCTTACAATTCCCAATAACGGGAACCATGGCGAAAATGGCACTTTGAAAGGTCTTTTGCGGTTAGGGTCTGTGTGCCTTAGAATAATGACTGCAACGCATACGATGATAAATGATGTAAAAGCACCGTAATTGCATAATTCTGCCGACATATTTATATCAAGAAATAATGCACCAAATGCAACAATTATACCTGAAACCCAAGTTATAATATGGGGGGTTTTATGTTTTTTGTGTACCGTTTGTAAAATCTTTGGCAAAAAACCGTCTCTGCTCATCGCATATAAAATTCTTGTTGTGCCTAATTGGTAAACCAGAAGAACTGACGTAAGCCCCGCAAGCGCACCTGCAGATATCATACCCGCAATTTTATTTTGACCCACAAATCTCATCGCATACGCAATGGGTGCTTGAAAATCAATTGTGTTGTATTTCATCATGCCTGTTAAAACAAGCGCGACGCATACATATAAAACGGTGCATATAACCAGAGTACCTAAAATACCAATAGGCAAATCTCTTTGAGGATTTTTTGTTTCTTCCGCCGCAGTTGATATTGCATCAAAACCGATGTATGCAAAGAATATCAAGAACGCACCCATAAAAATTCCGCCCATTCCGTTTGGCGCAAAGGGCGTCCAATTTTCCGGTTTAACGTAGAATGCGCCAACCAAAATAAACGATGTTATAACAAATAAATTTAGACCAACCATAATGCTTGCAAGCCTTGTTGATTCCCTGACTCCTTTTACAAGCAAAGCCGTAAGTAAAAATATAATGAAAATTGCGGGAAGGTTTATTGCAAAGGGAATTTTGTCAAAAAGATAAGGAATTTGAGTGTGAATATCCAACCCATCTCTTAAGCACATATTGCTTATTGTTTTATAATCGTTTATAAGCCATATTGGCGGATTTACAAGCCAGTGCGGTAATATGTGTTCAAATCCTTTTAAAAATTGGAATAAATATCCTGTCCAGGCAGACGCTACGGTTATATTTCCTATCGCATACTCAAGCATTAAAATCCAGCCCACAATCCAAGCCATAAACTCGCCCATTGTGGCATATGTGTATGTATAAACAGAACCCGCAACAGGCATCATTGAGGCAAATTCACTGTAGCAAAGTGCTGAAAATACGCAGGAAACCGCAACTATAAGCATTGAAATAATAAGTGCAGGGCCCGCTCCGCTTGTCGGATTTGAACCAACGGCGGCAATGCCTACAACCGTAAATATGCCGGTTCCTACAACTGCGCCTATACCTAATGTTATAAGGTCAAAAATTCCAAGCGTTTTTTTTAGTTCTGATTTTTCTGCTGTTTCCAAAAACACATCGGCGCTTTTTACTTTCAGCATATTTGATATTATTTCTTTAATTTTTGTCATTGTTGTTTATTGCTTCCAGTTTTCTTTTTTGTCCGTAGCTGTAGGTAAAATAGATAATGCAGCCTATGATTATCCATAGAAGAAAAAGCATAGGTGAAGTAGACATGAGCTCATTTTTTGGTGCATTAATTATTTTAATATAGGTGTAATATACCATTAAGCCGCCGCAGCTTACAATTCCCAATAACGGGAACCATGGCGAAAAAGGCACTTTAAAAGGTCTTTCTCGGTTAGGGTCAGTATGTCTTAAGATAGGGACTGCGATACAAACTATTATAAATGATGCAAATGTTCCGTACACACAAAGGTCTGCGGCGGTATTTATATCTAAAATTGCACCGCCAACCATACATGTTAAAGTAACTGCGATTGTGATTAAGTGAGGAGTGTGATATTTTTTGTGTACCGTTTGTAAAATCCTTGGCAAAAAACCGTCTCTGCTCATTGCATACAGTACTCTCGAACCTGCAAGCAGCATAACCAAAAGTACTGAGGTAAGACCTGCAAGCGCACCTGTTGAGATAAGACCAGCGAACCAGTTTTGACCCACGTAGTTCATGGCGTGTGCAATAGGCGCTTTAATATCACTTGCGCTTAAAGGTATAATGCCCGTTAAAACAAGTTCAACGGCGATATATACAATTGTGCATACAATAAGCGAGCCTATAATGCCGACAGGTAAGTCTTTTTGAGGGTTCTTTGTTTCTTCTGCGGCTGATGCTAAAGCATCAAAACCGATGTATGCAAAAAATATGATGAATGCACCTGATGCTATCCCCGCAAAACCGTTTGGCGCAAAAGGGGTCCAGTTTTCAGGTTTAATATAAAATAACCCTGCGCCAACAAATATACCTATAACGAGAAGCTTAATTGCAACCATAATTCCCGTCATTTTTGTTGATTCTTGAATTCCTTTAACCAGCATCCAGCATATAAAGCAGGTAAACAAAATACCGGGCAGATTAAAATATATATTTATTTTATCCGCAAACATTGAAAATATCGGAGTTTCGCCAATAAGATGTGAAGGCGGATTTGTAATTGCGTGGGGCAAAAATTTTTCAAAGCCTTTTAAAAATTGAAGTAAATATCCTGTCCACGCGTGACATACCGCAATGTACCCTACTAAATACTCTAATGTTGCCGCCCATCCTATAATCCATGCAAAAAATTCACCTATGGTTGCATAAGTATACACATAAGCAGAACCCGCAACAGGTATCATTGAAGCAAATTCGCTGTAACATAGGGCTGAAAACACGCAGGCAAGAGATGCCAAAAGCATTGAAATAACAAGTGCGGGACCTGCGCCTAAAGTTTTTGCGTCACCAACCGTTGCAAGACCTATAACGGTAAATATACCGCTTCCGATTACTGCGCCAACACCTAAAATAATTAGGTCAAACGCACCGAGAGTTTTTTTAAGTCCTGAAGAACCGGCATCTTTTATCATATCGTCAGGATTTTTAATCTTAAATAAGTTTTTTACAAAACCGTTAATGCTTTTTATTTCATCATTGGTTACTTGTTGTCCTACTTCATAATCTTGCAGTTTGTTCATTCTTTTTAAAAACTTCCTATTTTTTAATTAACGGGAAACCCATTTTTTCTCTTTGTTCCACATACAATTTAGCAACGGTTGCCGCCATTTTTCTTACTCTGTTAATGTAATTAATTCTCTCATCCTTGCTTATGACGCCTCTTGCATCAAGCAGGTTGAACGTATGTGAGCATTTTAATGTCCAATCATAGGCGGGAAGAACAATTTCTTTTTCTGCACAGCTGTACGCTTCCGCTTCAAACATATCGAACATTTTGAATAATCTCTCGGGTGAAGAAAATTCAAAGTTGTATTTTGATTGTTCAATTTCATTTTGCAGATAAATATCGCCATATTTAAGCTCTTTATTCCACATAACATCAAATACGCTGTCTACATTTTGCAAATACATTGCAATTCTTTCAAGACCGTATGTAATTTCAAGCGCAACAGGTTTAACTTCAAGTCCGCCAACTTGCTGGAAATAGGTAAATTGAGTAATTTCCATACCGTCAAGCCAAACTTCCCAGCCTACTCCTGCAGCACCAAGTGTTGGTGATTCCCAGTTATCTTCAACAAATCTTACATCATGTTTTGTTAAATCAACGCCCATAGCTTCAAGAGATTTAAGATAAATATCTTGAGCGTTGTCGGGAGAGGGTTTTAAAATAACCTGATACTGAAAATAATGACCCAATCTGTTTGGATTTTCGCCGTATCTTGCATCCGTCGGACGCCTGCATGGCTCAACCATTGCCGTTGAGTAAGGTTCGGGTCCCAAAGCTCTTAAAAATGTGGCAGGGTTCATCGTTGATGCACCTTTTTCAATATCATAAGGTTGTTGAATTATGCAGCCATATTCTGACCAATATTTTGATAAATTTAAAATTAATTCCTGAAATGTTAGAGCCATACTATAATTTTAGTACAAAATAATTATTTTACAAATTTTATTTGATTTTGACGGAACCTCTAACATCTTTATCAACATTTAAGCTGTCATATAAGCTTTCTTTTAGGTCTTGCTGAGTGTTTGCACTGTAGAATTTGCCCGATGTGGTAAGAGCGGTACATCTTAACTGATTGTTTGCTTCCGCATCATATATGTCAAGCGCTATAACGTCAATTTTTATGTCGCTTCTTTCTTTCATAAGAGAAATTGCATAAGTGCAGGGACTTTCGTCGCAGTTTTCGCCGCCGTCTGTTAAAAGAATAATTCTTTTTTCGCCCGTAACACCTGCAAAATCCTTATTTACCGCTTGTTTTAAAGAGTAAGTTATGGGAGTCCAACCCTTTGCGGAACTTGAGTAAAGCGCGCCTTGAATGTTAACCGCATTATTTGGTGCAATCGGCACTAAAAGTTTTGTTGCGGTGCACCCGTCCATATAGGTTATACCTTGTCTGTGCCCGTATATCCTAAGTCCCACCTGCGTGGTTGAGGGTATTTTAGTCAGAAGCTCTTCAATAGTTGAAATAGCGATTTGAAGCTTTGTTTTTCCCCCTATTTTATCATTCATACTGTTTGAGTAATCAACTATAAAAAGAACCTTTGAGCTGTTTTCATACGATTTTGCGTTTTGTGCCGCGCTTTGTGCATCTAAAACCTTGTAGTTCTCTTCATTTGCAAATAGCAATCGGGAGGATATTGCAAAAAATATAAATAATGTTAGTATAATTAAAGAAAGTTTTCTCATATTTATATAATACAACAAAAAGGAGAGGATTATGGACATTTTTGAAGCTATCGATACAAGACATACTACCAGAGTTTACACCAATAAAAAACCGACTGTTGATGAAGTTAAAAGGATAATAAATTCCGCAAGACTTGCGCCAAGCGCCGTAAATTCTCAAAACTGGAAATTTATTGCCGTTTTGAGTGACGATGTTAAAAATCGATTAGCGGACGAAATCCTAAAAAAATACGACGAATTTGAAAAAACTATGCCCTCTCATCTTTATGACAAAATAAAAGGCTTTAAGGGTCACTCTACATTTTTTACAAAAGCACCTTTGCTTATTGTTTGTGTTCAAACCTATGCGCCAAAATTTCTTGAAGGAATTTTAGAGGAATTCGGTATGACTGAGGAAGAAATTCTTGACATAAGACCCGATTCTCAACTTTTAAGTATGGGCGGAGCTGTTGAAAATATGAGTCTTGCATGTCATGCACTGGGGTACAGTTCTTGCTGGATGGTAGCGCCCGTTATCGCACAGGAAGGTATGAGGCGCATTTTAAATCTTAAAAAACCCGATCAAATCGTATCTCTTTTAGCGATTGGCGAGGAACAAACAGAAACAAAAAGGTCAGCCAAAAAAGATTTAGATGAAGTTATGGAAATTATTGAATAATATAATTTGTCATTACGCGTATAAATTCTGCGTGTGCCTTATGCACGGACGCATGTAAAAGCTCAAAGAAAAGTTCTTAATATTAAGCTATTTGATAGCGTTAGCGCAGTCTTCGCAGATGCCTTGTTCGTTTAGTTCTCTGTATTTCCAGCATCTTGCACATTTTTCGCCCTTTGCTTTAATAACTTCCACTTTGATGTCATCTTGTTCGTATGTGGTTAAAACTTCCGTATTCGGCGTTTCACCCAAATAAACTTGAGATACGATAAATATGTCTTTTAAATCATCTTTATATTTTTGAAGAAGATTGCTGTTTCCGCCTGAGATATAGACGGATGCTTCAAGAGAGCTTCCTATAATTTTATTTTCGTTATTTCTTAAGGGTTCAATTGCGCGTGTCACAATTTCTCTAACCTTTAATAAACTGGAAAATTCTTCTTCAAGCTCTGGTGAATTCCAACAGGGATTTTGTGTACACCAAGAAGTAAGAAGTACGCTTTCAAGCCCTTGTTTTTGGCATTCCGGCATGTTTTGCCAAATATCTTCTGCTTGGTGAGGCATAACGGGAGTTAAAATTCTCACTAAAACGTGCAGCGTTTCATATAAAACGGTTTGACAAGCACGTCTTGAAAGAGATTTTTTGCCCGCCGTATATAATCTGTCTTTTACGATATCAAGATAAAACGAACTCAAATCGACTGCCGCAAAGTTTTGAAGAACTTGGAAATATTTGAAAAATTCATATGCTTCAAAAGCTTCGTCAACCTGAGCAATAACTGCGTTAAGCCTGTGAAGTGCAAACTTGTCAATTGCCTTCATATCTTCATATTTCACATAATCTTTTTCAGGGTCAAAATCAAACAAGTTTCCAAGCAAAAATCTTGCAGTATTTCTTGTTTTTTTAAATATTTCCGCAAGCTGGCCGATAATGTTGTTTCCGATTTTAATATCATTTCTGTAATCAACGGATGCCGCCCACAATCTTAAAATATCTGCACCGTATTTATTTATTATTTCGTCAGGTCTAATATAGTTACCCAATGATTTTGACATTTTACGCCCGTCTTCGCCAAATACGAAACCGTGGGTCAGAACTTGTTTATACGGGGCGCATCCTCTTGCTGCAACACAAGTTAAAAGCGATGATTGGAACCACCCTCTGTGCTGGTCTGAACCTTCAAGGTACATATCAACGGGGATGTTTCCTAATTCTTCTTTTCTTTTCTCAACAACTGATGACCATGAAACACCTGAATCGAACCATACATCCATAATGTCTTTTTCTTTGTAAAATTCACTGCAGCCGCACTCACATTTAATTCCCTCGGGTATTAAGTCTTTTGCTTCGTATTTTACCCAGGCGTCAGACGATTCTTTTTCAAATATTTTTGCAACGTTTTCGATTGTTCCATCTGTTATAATCGGTTTTCCGCATTTTTTACAATAGAAAACGGGAATTGGAACACCCCACGCTCTTTGCCTTGAAATACACCAGTCAGAGCGGTTTTCAACCATATTTCCTATTCTTTTTTCACCTGATGCAGGAATCCATTTTACATTTTTAATAGCTTTAAGCGCCTCATCTCTAAATTTATCTACTTTCACGAACCATTGGGGAGTTGCTCTGTAAATAACGGGATTTTTACATCTCCAGCAGTGAGGATATGAGTGAGTAATGTCTTGCGCTTTAATTAGTGCTCCTGCTTCTTTTAATTTTTCAATTACAATTCCGTTACCCTCTTTGTAAGAAACGCCTTCAAGGTCGGGAACAAGGTTTGTCCATTTCCCTTTGCTATCTAACGGCGAGAAAGTTTCTATTCCGTATTTTTGGCAGACTTCCCAGTCTTCAAGACCATGTCCCGGAGCGGTGTGTACTGAACCGGTACCAGCTTCAAGAGTTACGTGGTCGCCTAAAATAATCATTGAATTTCTGTCATAAAGAGGATGTTTTGTATTAAATCCTTCAAGTTCGGCACCGCAGGCTGTGCCTATTTTGTTTATATCTTCCCATTCGACATCACTTAAAAATGTGTTTAACAGCTCTGTTGCAACAACATAAACCGCATCATTATATTCAAAGAATGTGTATTCGAATTTTGCGTGCAAACAAATCGCCAAATTTGAAGGAATAGTCCATGGTGTTGTTGTCCAGATAATTGAATAAACAGGCTTATCTGTTTTTAAATTAAACTTTTCTTTAAGTTTGTCCTGTTCTTCAAATTTGAAACGGACATAAATTGAAGTTGACGTGTGATCCATATATTCAACTTCTGCTTCAGCAAGGGCAGTTTCACACTGTGCACACCAATAAACGGGTTTTAGCCCTTTTTCTATAAGCCCTTTTTTATACATTTCTCCAAAAATTCTAACTTGTTGTGCTTCATAATCAGGCTTAATTGTAAGATAAGGGTCTTCCCAATTTCCTAAAACGCCAAGTCTTTTAAATTCATTTTCTTGTCCTTTTAGGTTTTTAAGAGCGAATTCTCTGCATAATTGTCTTAATTCATAAGGAGTTACGGAGTCTCTCCCGCCCTTTAAGTTTTTAACAACTTTATTTTCAATAGGCAAACCATGCGCATCATAACCCGGAACGTACGGTGCGTAACATCCTTTTTGAGTTTTATATTTAATTAAAATGTCTTTTAAAATTTTATTTAAAGCTGTTCCTACATGGATTTTATCTGAAGAAAGATAAGGAGGACCGTCGTGAAGTACAAATTGATTTGACTTGTCTTTGCCTTCAAGCATTTTTTCGTAAATTTTATTTTCTTCCCAAAACTTTTGTATTTCAGGCTCGCGAACAACGGCATTTGCTCTCATTGCAAGTGTTGTTTGCGGCAAGTTAACGGTATCTTTTAATTCTAGTGTTTTTTCTTCTGACATTTTAATTCCTCTTTAAATAAAATTTCTATTTAAATTATATGACAAAGATAGTTAAGTTCAAATGTAATAATATTTTTGTTTCTGTTAAAATATTTTTATGAAAAATGTATTAAAAATAGCAATACCTAACAAAGGCAGATTATCAGAAAAAATTTATGAACTTTTAAACGCAGCAGGTCTATGTTTTGAAACTAAAGGGGAAAGAAAATTATCCGTTAAAACAAAGGATGAAAAATACTCTTTAGTCTTTGTAAGAACTCAAGATATTCCGAGGCTTCTTGATGCAAATGTTGCAGATATAGGCTTTACGGGTCATGATGTTGTTGTCGAGGAAGGCTTTGACCTTGAAGAAATAAAAGATCTCGGCTTTGGCGGCTGCAAAATGGTTGTTGCGGTAAAAGACAGTGAGCCATACAAAACGGTAAGCGATTTACCCGCAGATATTAAAGTCGGAACAAGTTTTCCAAACATAGCAACAAGATTTTTTAAAGAAAATAATAAAAACGCAAAAATTATAGAGATATCAGGTGCGGTTGAGATAACCCCCTCTCTTGGCTTGTCGGATGTTGTAGTTGATATAACTTCAACCGGAACCACCTTGAAATCAAATAACTTGAAAGTAATAGGTGAAATATTATCATCAACTGCGGTTATAGTTAAAAGAAAAGGTTTGGAAAAAGAAAAAGAAGAAAAAATTGAGTCTCTCCTTCGCGCACTGGATAGCGTAATTGATGCTAAAAAGAAAAAATATTTAATGGCGCATGTGCCTGTTTCTAAAATGGAAGAAGTCAAAAAATTTCTGCCGGGTCTTTCAACCCCTACCATTATGAAACTTTATAATGATGATAAAAATGTTGTAATCCATGTAGTGGTTGATGCCGATAAAGTATATGACAGTATTGATAAACTTAAAAAACTTGGCGGGCAAGGTATCTTAATTATGACAGTTGACCAAATGGTAAAATAATAAATGCATGAAAACTTTGAAAAACTCCTAAAAACAATTGAAATTTTACGCTCCGAAAACGGTTGTGCATGGGACAGAGAACAAACTCACAAAACTCTCCGTCCTCATATGTTAGAAGAAGCTTATGAAGCCGTTGATGCTATGAATTCCGGAGATATGGAACACTTAAAAGAAGAATTAGGCGACGTTCTTCTTCAAGTAGTGCTTCATGCTCAAATTGCAGCTGAAGAAGGCATATTTAATATTGATGATATTGCAAAAAGGCTTAATGATAAGCTTATTCAAAGACATCCTCATGTTTTTGGGGATATAAAAACAAATAATGTAAATACTATTTTGGACAATTGGGAAAAAATAAAAAAGCAGGAAAAACCCCACAGGAAAAGTATTTTAGATGGCATTTCAAAATCTCAATCTGCTCTTATGACCGCCCAAAAAATATCAAAAAAAGCTGTTAAGGTTGGTTTTGAATGGGAAAACGAAGAACAGTTAAAGGATTGTATTAAAAGCGAATTTGAAGAATTTGACAGAGCCAAAACTCAAGAAGAAAAAGAGGAGGAATTCGGCGATATTTTATTTGCAACGGTAAATCTTGCACGCCGGAATAAGCTTGATGCCGAGCAGTGCTTGATAAAGGCGAATGATAAATTTAAAAAAAGATTTCAATATATGGAATTGCATTCTAAAAAAGATTTAGAAAAATTATCTTTAAAAGAATGGGATAAATTGTGGAAGGAAGCTAAGAAAAACGCTTAATTTTCTTTTTCGTTTTCGTTAGCATCGTCAATTATTGCTTGCGCTACTAAATCAAATTCGTCATCATCTTCTATTTCTTCGAAGATATACTCACCGTTTTCATTTTTAAAACGCATTAAAACAACTTCTTCATCATCATTATCGGGGTCTGCATCTTTTGGCAAAAGAAGTGCATAATCAATATCATCAACACTTACGATGTCGAGTAATTTAAGTTCTTGTTCATTACCTTTTTCATCAACTGTTTTAATAATTTGCAAATCTTCCATTTTATAAACCTCTCAAATAATCTTCTAATATAAGACATGCACTTTTTAAATCAACGAGCCCCTTGTCCTTTGTATATTTTTTACCCTCTTTTCTGAGCAGTTCTTCCGCTTCGGATGAGGTGTATCTTTCATCACAATAAACTATTTTAAAATCTTTTTCAAGAGGCTTCATAAAATTGATACAATTTTGAGCCTGAAATCCAATTGAGCCGTCTACATTATAAGGAAGCCCCGCTACAATTGTTTCAACATCATTTTCAAGGGCAAGCGCTTTTATTTCTTCTTGGGCTTGTTTATCACTTTTCCTTAAAACAAGCTTGAGCTCTCTTGAAAATATGCACAAAGGGTCAGTTATTGCAACGCCTATTCTTTTTGTTCCTATGTCCAGTCCTAAAATTCTTTTTCCCATTGATTTTTAATTTCTTTCGCCACTTTTTTATTTATATTTTTTGCAAAAATGTTGTCGCTTTGTTCATCATAATAAAACAAAATGCTTTTCTTTAAAATATACTTTTGAATTTCTTTCTTTATACTTTCATCCGTAATCATTGTATTTAAGATGTTTGAAAGCTCATCTTGTCCAGCAAGATGCAATATATATGCTTGATAAAACAACTGTTTGTCAAATGTATCATTAAAAATATCAGACATATATTTATTTATTACACCATCTATTGTGCTTAAGTCCTCCATAAGATTAATTTCATTTAGAAGTTCGATAAATTCTTTTGAATCGTCAGCTTTTAAAAACCAGCTTTTAAAAAACGGAGCATTCTTAATTGAGTCAATATGTGATTTCACAAGGGTGATTTTATTCAGTGAATTTTTAATCTCATCTTCGGGATTTTTTAATGTTTCAATGTCGTATGTTAAAGTGCGCCAAGCAAAATATTCATAGGGAATTCCATACACAGATTTTTTAGATATTTCTTCCGCACTTTTAAGAAGCAAAACAGCATCTTTAACGGAAATCTGGTATATCTTATCATCATTATAAATATTTTTTGCGATATCTCTAAACTCAAAACGTTCTAAATTTTCAAAACCAAAACACTCTGCAACTCCGTATTTCAAATTAACTATAACCGAGAAAAAGGAAATTGTTAAATCTTGTCTTTCTCTTGAATAAACTAAAACAAAATTTGAAGCACCGTCAACATTGGTAACCCAAGCGCTTAAGGGTCTTGAGTTTGATAAAATTTCTTTATACAGGTCAGATTGTGATATTTTTTTTCTAAGACCTGATATTTTAAGTTCATTTAATGCTTTTTTGGCGGACAAAACATATTTATTGTTTTTTGAATTTTCAACTATGTATTCAAGCGGAAAAATTGCAAGATATGAGCGAGTTTTGCCCAGCATTTCGATGATGAAATTCATTGAGTCTTCATCATTTGTATATGAAATCAAAGACAATATACTCGCAGCTTCATCTCCGCTTGAATTTTCCGTTAAATTGTTCACAAGCTCCATTTTGTCACTTAAATTAGATGCAAAATAAAAATCCATAAAATCTATTTGATGATTTATGTCGAGAATAAAATCGTTTGCAAATTTTTCCATTTCGCTTTCTTCTATTTCATTCGGATTTTTTATTGATTCGAGAAGTGCGCCGTAGTCCGCATTTTTATTTATTTCTTTCAAAAGATTTATAAAATGTATTTTGCGACTATCTGTTTCATTATCAGACATAATTGCTTCAAAAATTTTTGATTCCGCTTCTTTAGGCGCAATCTGAGTTAGAATTAAAGATAAAAAATAGTCGTATTCAGAGCCATTTCCTTTAAATTCTTTTAAAATAATCTTTGAAAGAATTTTAACGTCTTCTATCTCTTTAAACTTTTCAAGAGCCTTATTGTAGTCAAGAATTTTTTTATCAATATCTTGTTTTGCGCTGTTTAAAAGTTTGAGTATATTTGCTCTTAATTGTAATTTATTGTTTGCCATTCGGATTTGTATCCCAAAGCATGTCTATTATCTTTTGCGCTTCACCCGATAAAACTCCGTCTTGCAATATTAAGTATTGAACGGCAATTAACGTACATTCGGAACATATATTAACCCCCGGACCCTTAACCATTTTCGGCACCTGTGTGTTGGGTCTTCCGCAAAAACTGCAATATACGGGTTCAATTTTTTTAATATCGGGTTTTTTAACGGTTCCTTTTGCTTCCCTTTTTTCTTTAGAGTTTTTTGAGGCATTCCTTTTAGAGCCAATTGATACAACTTTATCCATATTTTTCCCTTTTTGGACGATTATAACATTTTTAATATTTTGTGTTAAGTTTTTTACCATTTATTAAGATTTTAAAAGCTTCATAACAATTTTTCTCGGGAAAAATACTTTATTTATACGTGAAGGCATAATTGGACATTTTTTGTGAAAATAGGTTTTAACTTAAACAGCATTTATAATACAAAAAATCCTGACTTTAATTGTAAAAATCGCATACAATTTAAGGGCAGGTTTTATGTTCCTTCGGAAGATATTTTTTCTAAAAATAACCATGGTGCCGGCGGCAATGAATTTTGGGTAGAAGACCCTATTATGGAAGCTTGGCGCAATGATATATACCTTAGAGATTCAATTTATGAGCTTCTTGACGGAGATGTAACGGATAAAATACCTATATTGAATGTTCCCGATAAATTGGATTTTGATTATGACGCTTTAAAAAATATGGATATACTTAACTTATATATTTCAGATAATAAAAAAGGTGTGAGAGGAAGCAGTATATTTTCAAAAGACAACGTACAACATACAAAAGTACTTAAACAACTTGGAATAAACAGAATTATTGACCTTAGAGGCGAAAGTAACGTTGAACTGTCAAAAAAAATATGTGAAGGCAACAATCTGGAATATTTCTTATTCCCCGTTTGTTATAACAATAAAACATCACAAGAACAAATGGAAAAGCTGCCTGAATTTATCAAATTAGTGAACGAGGGCAAATTTTATATGGGCTGCTGTGAAGGCACAAACAGAACTGATATTGCCGCAGGTTTAAAGTATGTCTTTGACAAAGATGATAAATATGTGCCAATTTTCAGGTCAGGCAGACCTCATCATTCTTTGCAAATGCTTCAAAAGACCGTGAATGAAATTATCGGACATAAAAATGACTCCGAAAAAGAAGGCGTACTTGAGCTTGTCCAATCATTGGGCTGGAGTGATGTTGCATCATTCAGAAAAGATTATAAAGAAAAAATCAGAAATATAACTTTATATAATATTACCTGATAAACAGCAAAAAATTATAATAAAAATCGGGCAAACTAAAAAGTAAGCCCGATTTTATTTGTTTTTATATCTTTAAGGTTTATTTTTTCTTAGCTTCAATCACTGCCTGAGCGGCTGCAAGACGAGCTTGAGGAACTCTGAACGGAGAGCATGAAACATAGTTTAGACCGATTTTGTGACAGAATTTAACTGAGTCAGGGTCGCCTCCGTGTTCTCCGCATACACCGCCAACAAGTGACGGATTAACTTTTTTACCTTTTTCCATAGACATTTCGATTAACTGTCCTACACCTTTTGTATCAAGTGTTATGAATGGGTTTTGAGGTAAGATTTTTTGTTCAACATAGTTTTTCAAGAATTTACCTTCTGCGTCATCTCTTGAATAACCAAATGTCATCTGAGTTAAGTCGTTAGTACCAAATGAGAAAAATTCCGCATATTCTGCAATCTCGTCAGCAGTTAAAGCCGCGCGGGGAATTTCAATCATAGTACCAAACTTATAATCAACGGTTATACCTTTTTCTGCCATAACAAGCTTAGCTACTTCAGTCAGAATATCTTTTGCAACTTTAAGCTCGTTTACGTGGCCTATTAGAGGAATCATAACCCAAGGTTGAACATTGTGTCCTTCTTTTTTCAAATCGCAGCAAGCTTCAAAAATTGCCCTAACTTGCATTTCGTTAATTTCAGGATACGTTAAACCAAGTCTGCAGCCTCTAAGACCCATCATCGGGTTAGATTCGGAAAGACCTTCAACGATTTCCAGCATTTTTTGGTCTTCTTCATAGTCTTGACCAAGAGCTTTTTTAGTTGCAACTTTTTCGATTAATTCAACCTTAGAAGGTAAGAATTCATGCAACGGCGGGTCTAAAAGTCTGACCGTTAAAGGTTTATCACCTAATGCCTTGAACATTGCATAGAAGTCTGAATATTGCATCGGAAGAAGTTTGTCAAGAGCTTCTTGTCTTGCTTCTTTTGTGCCCGCAATAATCATTTTTTGAACCCAAGGAAGCCTGTCAGGGTCCATAAACATATGTTCCGTACGGCATAGACCAACACCTTCCGCACCAAATTTGATTGCGTTTTCAATATCTTTTGGAGTATCGGCGTTAGCTTCAACTTTCATTTCTTTAATTTCGTTAACCCAAGTAAAGAATGTTTCAAAGTCTTTATCGATACCTGCTTCAACAAGCTCAATAGCGCCTTCCATAACTTCACCTGTTCCGCCGTCCAATGAAATAATGTCATCTTTGTGGAATACTGTGCCGTCTGCGCAAGTAATTGTTTCATTTTCAAGGTTGATAACCAAATCTTCACAACCTGAAACACAAGGTTTGCCCATACCTTTAGCAACAACGGCTGCGTGTGATGTTGCACCGCCTCTAAGTGTCAGTACACCTTGAGCAACAGCCATACCATGGATGTCATCAGGGCAGGTTTCAATTCTTACAAGGATAACCTTCTCGCCTTTTTCACCGCGTTCTGCAGCTTCTTCCGTATCAAATACGATTTTGCCGACAGCGGCACCGGGTGATGCATTTACGCCCTTTGAAATTTTGTGAGCGTGTTTAACGGCTGCAGGGTTGAAGCAGGGCAATAATACCTGATAAACCGAATAAGGGTCAACTTGTTGGATTGCTTGTTCTTTTGTCACAATGCCTTCATTGTACAAGTCCACGGCAATTTTGATAGCGGCTTTTGCCGTTCTTTTACCGTTTCTTGTTTGAAGAATCCAAAGTTTACCGCGTTCGATGGTGAATTCCATATCTTGAACATCGTGATAACCTTTTTCAAGTTGTTTTGCAATGTCTACGTATTGTTTGTAGATATCAGGCATGTCTTCTTCAAGTTCTGCAATTTGTTTTGGAGTTCTGATACCTGCAACAACGTCTTCACCTTGAGCATTTACAAGATATTCACCATAGAATTTGTTTTCGCCGGTAGCAGGGTTTCTGGTAAATGAAACACCTGTTGCGCAGTCATTACCCATATTACCGAATACCATTGTTTGAACGTTAACCGCAGTACCGTAGTTGTGGTCGATTTTGTTCATATTTCTGTAAGCAACGGCACGAGGAATGTTCCAAGACCTAAATACGGCTTCAATAGCTTCTTGCAATTGAACGTAGGGGTCTTGAGGAAATTCTTTACCCGTTACTTCTTTAATGGTTTTTTTATAAATAGGAATTAAAGATTGCCAGCCTTCCGCTGAAATTTCAGTATCAGATTTAACGCCTTCTCTTTCCTTCACTTTTTCAACTTCTGATTCAAAGTATTTTTGTCTATCCATTTCCCAAGCAACAGAACCAAACATTGTCAAAAATCTTCTGTAGCTGTCATAGCAAAATCTCGGGTTATTAGTCAATTTAACCATAGCTTCAACTGTTTCATCGTTTAAGCCAAGGTTTAAGATTGTTTCCATCATGCCGGGCATTGAAACTCTGGCGCCTGATCTTACTGAAACTAAAAGCGGGTTTTCTTTATCACCAAATTTTTTTCCTGCTTTTTCTTCTACGTCTTTTAAAGCGGCTTTAACTTCATCCATCAAACCTTCAGGCATTTTGTTGCCCGCATTGATGTATTGCATACAAACCTCTGTCGTAATTGTTAAACCGGGAGGAACCGGTAAACCTAAATTTGTCATTTCAGCAAGGTTTGCGCCCTTACCGCCGAGTAAGTTACGCATGTCTGCGTTACCTTCACGAAATAACCAAACGCGTTTTTCTGTCATTATTTTTCTCCTATAAAAGTATAAACATTTTAATTACCTTAAGCATAACATAAACATATTAAAGAGCAAACTGTATAACGTTTTTTTTAATCTTTTGTGTCATTTTTTAGAGCAGAGAAAAGAGGTTTTTATGGACATATTTATAGAGGATATTCGCCCGAGACAAATACTGGATTCAAGAGGTAATCCCACTATTGAAGTTGACGTTATTTTATCAAACGGAGTGATAGGAAGGGCTTCAACGCCGTCAGGAGCCTCAACGGGAAAATACGAGGCACTTGAGTTGAGAGACAAAAATAAAAATTATTATTTTGGAAGAAGCGTGCTTAAAGCAATTGATAACATAAACCATATTATTGCTCCAAACTTAATAGGCGAGGATGCGACAAATCAAAAGAGAATTGATGACATAATGATTAAGCTTGATAACACCATTAATAAATCAAGGCTTGGTGCAAACGCAATTTTGCCCGTATCAATAGCGGTGCTTAAAGCTTGTGCCAACTCTTTTAAAACTCCCGTTTTTCAGTATTTGGGAGGAATGTGCGCAAATACCCTGCCAATTCCCATGATGAATATTTTAAACGGGGGAGCCCATGCGGATAACGGAATGGAAATTCAAGAGTTTATGATATTTCCAATCGGTGCAAAAAGTTTTCACGAAGCTCTTGAAATGGGATCAAACGTGTTCCACACTTTAAAAGATATTTTGCGTCAAGATAAATTATCAACATCCGTCGGCGATGAGGGCGGTTTTGCACCATATCTTGATTCTAATGAAGAAGCAATTGAATATATTTTAAGGGCAATAGAGGCTTCCAAATATACGACATGCGACATTAAAATTTGTCTTGATGTTGCATCTTCCGAGTTTTATAAAAATAAAACTTACTCAATAAATGCTTCTTTTTTAAAAAATGACGAAATGGTGAGTTATCTGGAAGAACTTGTAAACAAGTATCCGATTTATTCAATAGAAGACGGTATGGCACAAGACGATATGGAGGGGTGGAAGCTTTTAACCAAAAAATTGGGCAAAAAATGTCAGCTTGTGGGGGATGATTTATTTGTGACTAACGCAAGCAGGCTTAAAAACGGCATAAAAGAGGGTATTGCAAATTCAATCTTGATTAAACCAAATCAGATAGGAACGGTGACTGAGGCGATTGAAACCGTAAAAATGGCAAAACAAAAAGGATACAAAGTCATTGCATCTCACAGGTCGGGCGAAACGGAAGATACTTTTATTTGTGATTTTTGCGTAGGACTCGGTATTGAGGAAATAAAAATAGGTTCACTATCAAGGGGCGAAAGAATTTCTAAATATAATCAACTGCTAAGAATTGAGGAGCTTTTAGAAGATTACAATAATTATTCGGGACAAAATCTTGAAACATACTAAAAAAGAGGCAAAAGCCTCTTTTAAAAAGTCAAATCTTATTTAAGCCTACGCTTTTGTAACTTTTCCGGCTTTAATACAAGACGTGCAAACGTTAATTCTTTTTGTTTGTCCGTTAACAATCGCTCTTACGGATTGAATGTTTGGAAGTTGTCTGTGTGTATTTTGTTTGTGTGAAAAAGTTATTTTAGCTGCCTTAATTGATTTTTTACCGCATATATCGCATACTACTGACATTTTTTAATTCCTTTCATCAAGTATTACTTGCAAGGATAATAACATCAACAAAAACTGAAATCAAGAAAAAATTAAAAATGGTTCAGGCTTTATGAAGATTTTTTGTACTTTTAGTTATTTAAACTGTGAATAGGCGCAGGAATTCTTCCGCCTCTGTTAATGAAATCGGCACTTGAAAACTTATTAACACTAATGATGGGTGCTTCCCCCATTAGTCCGCCAAAGACGGCTTTGTCACCTTCCTTTTTATTTGGGACAGGGATAATTCTAACAGCTGTTGTTTTTTTATTTATCATACCAATTGCCATTTCATCCGCAATAATTCCCGATAAAGTTGTTGTCGGAGTATCACCCGTGATTGCAATCATATCAAGTCCTACGGAGCAAACGCATGTCATTGCCTCAAGCTTGTCTATTGTGAGAGCCCCAAGCTCTGCCGCCTCCATCATTTCGGCATCTTCGGAAACTGGTATAAATGCTCCCGATAATCCTCCCACATAACTTGATGCCATTGTACCGCCTTTTTTAACGGCATCATTTAACATGGCAAGAGCGGCTGTTGTGCCATGCGCGCCTGCCTGTTCCAGACCCATTGCTTTAAATATCCCTGCAACGCTGTCATTTTCCGCAGGGGTTGGCGCAAGTGATAAATCTATAACTCCAAAGGGAATTGCAAGACGTGAAGCAAGCTCTCTGCCTATAAGTTCGCCCGTAGTTGTGATTTTAAAGGCAGTCTTTTTTATTACATTTGAAATTTCACCTAAATCCGCATCTTTACTTGTGTTTTGAACTGCCCATTTAACAACGCCGGGACCTGAAACACCAATATTTAATGCACATTCCGGTTCATTTATTCCGCAATATGCGCCTGCCATAAACGGGTTATCTGATACGGAATTACAGAAACATACAAGTTTTGCGGCTCCTAAACCGTCTTTATCGCTTGTAAGCTCTGCAGCACGCTTTATAATTTCGCCCATTTTTGAAACGGCATTCATATTAATTCCCGCTTTTGATGTAGCAAGGTTTACCGATGAACAAACTCTTTCCGTTTTTTTAAGAGCCTCGGGGATTGATGAGATAAGGGCAATATCTCCTTTTGTACACCCTTTTTCAACAAGTGCTGAAAATCCTCCCAAAAAATCAACATTTACTTGACGTGCGGCATCATCCAGCACTTGTGCTAAATATACATAGTCCATATCTTTTGCGGCTTCGCCTATAATTGAGATTGGAGTTACCGCAATTCTTTTATTTATAATCGGAATTGAAAATTCATTTTCAATATCTTCAGCGTATCTTGAAAGATTTTTTGCGTATCTGAGGATTTTTTCATGAATTTTATCGCCCGTCTCTTTAATATCTGTTGAAACACAATCTCTCAAACTTAATGCTAAAGTTACGGTTCTTATATCCAAATGATGCACTTTTATCATTTGGATTGTTTCCATAATGTTATTTATATCAAAATTTGTCATCTTAAAACCTTATATTGTGTGCATTTTATCAAAGATTTCTTTTCTTTGAATCCAAGCTTCCATGCCTAAATTCTCCGCACATTTAGTAATTTCATCCTTCAATTCTTTAAAACTTTTTTCAGTTTTTGAAATGTCGCAAAGCATAACCATAACGAAGTGGTCCTGCATAATGGTTTGTTTAATATCTTCAATATTTATTTGAAGCGCCGTCAAGGTTGCGGCAACCGATGCGACAATTCCGACTTTATCAAGTCCTGATATTGTGATTATTATTTTTTGCGTATTCATTTTGCATCTTCCTTTATAACGATTAAGTTATTCATAATTTTCATGGTGCATGTAGGCAAGATTACGTCGTTTAAGCCGTTTGCAATGCTTATAATTTTACCTGCTTTAAGAATTTGCTCCTCTCCCTTGTAGGTAAATTTGTAATCCGTGTTTCTGTCTGATCTGATTGTGATTTTTTCCGCTTTTATCATTTTTAGTCCTTTACTATTTTACAGCCTGAGGATGTCCCAAGCCTTGTTGCCCCTGCTTCAATTAAAGCTGTTGCTTGCTCTTTTGTTTTAATTCCTCCGCTTGCTTTAACATTCATATCCGTGCTTTTCATAATTTTTACGGCATTAACCGTTGCCCCCGTTCCGTTTTTTACAAAGCCCGTTGACGTTTTAATAAAATCGGCACCCGCATTTTTACATGTTCTGCTTGCAAGAAGAATTTCTTCATCCGTTAATAAATCCGTTTCTAAAATAACTTTTAAATTGTGATTACCGCATGAGGCTTTTAATTTCGATATTTCCCTTTTGATTTTATCAAAATCCTTGTTTTTAATATCCGATACATTTATAACCGTATCTACCTCATCCGCGCCGTTTTTGATAACCTCCTTTATCTGGTATGATGTTACATCCGCACCTGCTTTTCCCAAGGGGAAATTTACAACGGTTACAAGTTTAATGTCGGTATTTTTTAATAATTCTTTTGCATATTTAACATAATCAGGATTTACGCACACGCCAAAAAAATTATTTTCCTTTGCCTCATCAATCAAGGTTTTTATTTGTTCTTTTGTTGCATCTTGCTTCAATAATGTATGTTCAATATATTTATTTAGTTCCATGTTGAAAATTATATCAACATGCCTTTTATGCGGGCAAGAATCTTAATAAAACTATTTATGCAACCTTGCTGCTTTCAATTTTTTTGAAATCTCTCCTTAAAAAGTTTTCTATATTTTTAACGGTTAATTCTAAAATTCTAACAACCGCTTCTTTTGTATTATATGCGATATGAGGCGTTACTATTGAATTTTCCGCATTCATTAATTTTTGGTTTAATATGTAATTTTTAAGACATCTGTCATTAATGCAGCTTGTACAGAAGTTATCCTTTCCGTAGTTTGCAGTTTCATATTCGCACTCTAAAACATCCAGACCCAAATATGAAATTTTTCCGCTTTCAAGGGCTTCAAAAAGCGCTTTCGTGTTTATAATTTCACCCCTTGCGGTATTAATAATAACAACCCCGTCTTTTACAAGATTGAATTGCTTGTGGGATAAAAGATGTCTGGTGTCTTTGTTTAAAGGACAATTTATCGTTATAAAGTCTGAACTTCTAAGTAACGTATCAAGGGTCACTTTTTTATATTCGGGCACATCTTTTATGTCATAATACAAAACTTTCATATTAAAGCCCTGAGCAATTTTTGCGACTCTTTCGCCTATTTGGCCGAGACCGATTATACCTATTGTTTTAGAATGAAGTTCAAGCCCCATATAAGACGGCAAATCAACTTTTCCTAATTTTAAATCTTTTTGCGCTCTCAAAATGTTTCTTGAGGAGGACAATATAAGCGCAAATGTATATTCCGCAACTGTCCAGTCACCGTAATGAGGGGTATTGTGAACGGAAATTCCGTTTTTTTTACAATACTTTAAATCGATGTGGTCAAACCCTACCGACCTTGTAAATATACATTTTAAATTCTTAAATCTTGAAAGATTGAATGATGTACAATCTGATGATACCGAGCAGGAAATCATATCCGCGTCAGATATATTTTCTAAGTTTGTTTCCTTAGTTAAGGGATAGCTTAAATACAAGTTTTCCGTTGTATTCGGACAATTATTCTTTAAATATTCTTCTTCGTAATCTTTTGTATCAAAAAACACTATTTTCATAAAATTATTATGTATTTTTATGAAAATTTTTTTATGCTCAACAGGGGATTTTAATTTGCTAATATTTTTTTGAGCTCAAGTTGCCAAGTTTTATTTTTCGTTTTCAAGAGCAAATTCCGCCATTTTTTTATAGTCAAAATTATTTTCCCATCTTGCAACAACTGTTGTTGCAACACAGTTTCCGATAAGGTTAACCGTTGTTCTTGCCATATCAAGAATTTGGTCAATTCCAAGCAAAATCGCAACACCTACAACAGGAATATTAAAGCTTGAAAGTGTTCCTACAAGCACAACCAGAGCTACCCTTGGAACGCCCGCAATACCTTTTGATGTGAGCATAAGAGTTAACATAATTGCGATTTGCTGGTGAAGGGATAATTCAATTCCGACAAGCTGAGCACAAAACAAGGAAGTTAATGCCAGATACATGGTAGAACCGTCAAGGTTAAAAGTGTACCCCGTGGGCATAACAAAGCTTACAATGTTTTTAGGAACACCAAATTTTTCCATAATATCCATTGCATGCGGCAGTGCTGCCTCTGAACTTGCAGTTGAAAACGCAAGAAGTGCAGGCTCCTTAAGTGCTTTAATAAGCGCACTAAAAGGTATTTTAATTATTTTGCATACAACAGCCAAAACGGTTAAGACAAATAACGTAAGAGATAAATATACAATGCCTATAAATTTTGCGTAGCTTGCCAAAATCCAAATTCCGTTTTGGGCGACCGTTACCGAAATTGCTCCAAATACGCCAATAGGCGCAAAATACATAACATACTCCGTAAATTTAAACATTATATCGCACACGCTTTGTAAAAAACTCAATACGGGCTTTGCTTTTTGACCTATTCCGCATATTGCAAGTGCAAAGAAAATTGCAAAAACAACAATTTGAAGAAGGTTTCCTTCAGCCAGAGCTTGGAATAAACTTGTTGGAATTGTATCCGTAAGCAAATGTGTCAAGGAATGGTCTATATGGATTGTTTGCATTTTTTGCACGGCGCTCATAGATACCGTTGATAAATCAATATTAAATCCGACTCCCGGTTTAAATATATTTGCAAGAAGAAGCCCCATAATGAGTGCAAGCGTTGTCACTATTTCAAAGTAGATTATTGTTTTAAGTCCGATTTTGCCTAAATTTTTAATGTCGCCATGTCCTGCAATTCCGACAACAAGAGTTGCAAAAATCAATGGCGAAATAATCATTTTAACCATTCTTAAAAACATTTCGGCGAGAGGCTGCATCTTAACCGCTACGGCAGGACAAAGCCACCCAAACAATATGCCCAATAAAAGACCGGCAAATATAAACATTGTCAATTTAGAGTTCTTCAATTTTATCTCCGGAAATTTTTTTACATAATAGCATAAAACTATTCATTTTGCGACTCTAATAACTCATTATAAGTTTCAATTGTGATTGGGAAAATAGGCAGTTTTCTTTCCGCAAGAGATTTGACGGTTGCCTGAAAGCATAGAAATAAAGCTTTTTTAAGCCCTTTTCTTCCCCGATTTTCTTCAAGTATTTTTAATATCTTTTCTCTGAATTCGGCATTTCCTCTTGAGGGTTCAATTTTGTCCGCAAGAAATATAATTGATTCAAAAGTACTCATATCGGGTTTTCCTATTGTGTGCCAGCGAATGGATGACAAAATTTCCGCATCTTTTATGCCAAAGCTGTCACGCGCAACAAAGGCGCCGATTGGTGCATGTAAAATTTTAGAGGTTTTTAATTCTTGAGGATCCATATCGTTTAATTTATGTCTTACTATGTCTTGAAGTTCTTCTTTTGTTTTGCATTTTGCGCAATCATGCAAAAGTCCTGCAACATAGGCCTTTTCCTCATCAAGAGAGTACATTCTTGCAAGTTCAACGGCACATCCTGCGGTGCCTATTGAATGAACGTATCTTTCAGGTGTTAAATTTTCCTTAAGCCAGTTTTTGATATAATCTGTGTCCATTTATATAATCTTCCGTTTCTCTCGTTATAAGATGACCAACATCTTTATTGCTTGCTATTCTTTCTCTTATTTCTTCCGACGACACGTCAATTGGTTTAAAATCAAGTATTTCAAAATCATATCCCTTTTCTTTCAAACTTGCAAATTGCTTAACATTGTAGTTCACATTTCTCGGAATTACTATAAAATGAAGCATTTCTTTTAAATAATCGGGATTTTTCCAGCTTTCTATACTTAAAAATGCGTCATACCCTATAATAAAGGCACATTTACCCAGCTTTTCAATAATTTTGTATGTATACGTTACGCCTTCTGTTTTACTTTCTATTTTATCAACTTTGAGTCCGTTTGCCTTCAACATATTTACTCTGTCTTCATAATTAAAAACTTTTTTATGAGGGGGGTTATATGCGGGAATAAATATCACCTCTTTAAAAGAGGTGTTTTCTTGCACAAAACGGGCAACTTCTATATGCCCTTTATGCACGGGATTGAATGTTCCAAAAAAATAGCATTTCATAATAAAAAAATTATATTACAATAATAAAAGTTATGAATAACTTTGACTCATTAACATTAAAATTTTTTAAAGAAGAAAATATGGGATATTTTGAAGGCGCAGCTATCCAAAAAATCCAGCAGCCGACAAGATATGAACTCATTTTATTTTTAAGAAACTTCGGCATAAATAAAAGGTTTTATATAAATATTAAGCCCGAGTTTGCCCATGTTTGTTTTATAGAAAAAGTCTTTTACAATATTCCTAAAAACCCTCCCATGTTTTGTATGCTCTTGAGAAAGTATCTTTCAAACGCAAAAATAAAACATGCGATATGTCCGATGTATGAAAGAATATTAGAACTTTATTTTGACTATATCGATGAACTCGGTGAAAAATCTGAACTTTGCCTTGCGCTTGAGCTTATGGGTAAATATTCAAACGTCATTTTATATAATTCAAAAACAAAGATAATAATAGGCTCTATTCATAACGTATCTGAAGAAAAATCAAAAATAAGAGAAATTTATGGCGGAATACCCTACATTTATCCCGTAAAGCAGGAAAAGAAAGATATTATAAAAACCTCTTTTAACGATTTTCATAATACGTACGGCATGAGGCAGGAAAATAAAATTGAGTTCATAAATAAAAATTTTTACTACTTAACAAGACCTTTAATAGAATTTTGCATAAATAAAACAAAAAATGATGAAGAACTTTTCGAACTTTTAAAAGACATTGTATCTAATCCTGAAAACCCCGTTTTAAAAGAGTATTTTGCATACGATTTTAAATCATACAATGATTTAATTTTAAACTACTACAATAAATTTTATAGGGAAGACATTTTAAACAGGCGCAAAAAATCTCTTATTCTAAAAGCAAAAGGGGAGATAAAAAAACTTGAAAAAATCCTAAATCAAGAGGATAAAACATCAAAAATTGATGATTATAAACTATACGGGGATTTGATTTTAGGAAACTTGTACAACATAAAACAAGGGGATAAGAATTTTATTTACGATAAATACAAAATCCCCTTGGATAAAAAACTTTCACCCTCAAGAAATGCACAAAAATATTACGATTTATATAAAAAAGCCAAAAATGCTCAAATTGTTATCACGGAAAAGAAAGACGATGCACTTGATAAAATCGGGGTGCTCAAAGAGAAGATATTTTTTATAGAAAATGCGGAAGATATATTTGAACTTGAAGAAGAAAACGGAAATAAAGAAAGTAAAGATATGGAAAATTCCATAAACAAGGTTGAATATAAAGGAAACATTATTTACATAGGAAAAAATCAAAAACAAAATTCTTATATTCTGTCTAAAATTGCCAAGGGGGACGATTTTTGGTTTCACGCACAAGGTATGCCCTCGTGCCATATTTTGCTCAAAAACCCAAATAAATATGATGAGATGAATGACGATATTTTGCTTTATTGCGCGCGCCTTACAAAAGAAAATTCCCCCGCTAAGAATTCGGGCAAGGTTCCCGTTATTTACACAAAGAGAAAGTATGTTACAAAACAAACAAGGGGAATTGAGGGGCTTGTAATTTATAAATTTGAAAAAGAAATAGTAATTGAGTAATGTTTTTGATATGATTAAGTAAAAAATTTAAGGAGTAATAACAGATATGCAAGTTTCACATGAATGGCTAAGTGAATATGTTGATTTAGAAGGAATTTCCAAAGAGGAAATCGCTCATATGCTAACCATGAGCGGATTAGAAGTTGAAGAAGTCGAAGTTAAAAAGATTAATTTTACAAATATAGTGACTGCAAAAATCGTCAAAATTGATAATCACCCTAATGCGGATAAATTGCACTTGGTAACCATTGATAAAGGCGGCGAACTTAAAACCGTTGTCTGCGGTGCGCAAAATATTGAGGAAAATCAAATTATTCCTTATGCAAGTGTCGGCTCAAAGGTATTTTCAAGAAAAACGGGCGAAATTTTTGAACTTACTCCTGCGGTTATAAGAGGTGTTCAATCTGAGGGTATGTTATGTTCTTGTGATGAACTCGGACTGGACGGCATGCAGGATGAGGACGGCATCTTTATTTTAAACAGAATTTATGACAATCTAAAACTCGGCGAAAAATTAGAAGATGTTTTGAATTTAAAAGAAGACGTAATTTATCACACGGCGCCCACCGCAAACAGAGGCGACGAAATGTCCGTAATAGGTATTGCAAGAGAGTTATCTTCTTTATTTAACAGAAAGATGAAATTGTCATTACTTCAAAATAACCAAAAATTTGAAAAAAATGATTTTAAAGTTGAAATATTAGCAAAAGATGCTTGCAAATATTATTCAATTGGCGTTATTAAAGATATCACAATTAAGCCTTCTCCCGATTTTATGCAAAGAAGGCTTCTCGCTTGCGGTATGCGTCCGATAAATAACATTGTCGATATTACAAATTATATTATGCTTGAATACGGTGTCCCAATGCACGCATTTGACTATGATAAATTAGATAACTATTTATGTGTAAGATACGCTCATGAAGGCGAAAAAATAACTACGCTCGACGGAGTTGAAAGAAATTTAACGGATAAATCAGTTCTTATTGCAGATAAAGAAAAGGGCGTTTGCATTGCGGGTGTATTTGGCGGAAATAATAGCGAAATTGACGGTAATACCAAAAATCTTGCTCTTGAAGCCGCATATTTCACCCCTCATACAAACAGAAAATCAGCAAGAAGCGTCGGTTACAGATCTGAGGCAAGCGCAAGATATGAAAGAGGGGTTGACATTGAAATGATTCACCCTGCGCATCTTCGTGCGATTGATTTAATTATAAGATATGCAAACGGAAAATTGGAACAAATAGTCGAAACGGGCAACAATAAAAATGAAGATATTGAAGTAACGCTTAGAAATTCTGAAATTAAAAGAATTATAGGTGTTGAAATTCCTCAAGACAAATACATTGAAATTTTAGAAAATCTCGGTTTTGAATTGTTGGGCAAAAACGAACTTGCGGCAAAATTCAAAATTCCTTCATACAGAATTAACGATGCATACAGAGAAATTGACCTTATTGAAGAAATATCAAGAATATACGGTTTTGATAAGATTGAACCTTTAATTCCGGATTTAAACGAAGGTGCTGCGATAAGCAAAGATGAACGAATTAACAAAAAGATAAACGATGTCTTTTTAGGTGCGGGCTTTGATGAAATAGTAACTTCATCCCTTGTGGGCGACAACTTATACTCTAACTATTCAATGATGCTTGATAAAAATTCCGTAGTCGAAGTCCTAAATCCAAAAAGCGAAGATGCAACATCCCTGAGACAAAATCTTATGGCAAATATGCTGGATGTTGTTAAATATAATTTTGATAAAGGAAACAAAAAATTTAGATTGTACGAAATGGGAAAAGCTTACTTTGTAAAAGGCGAGGCAAGTGAAGAATGTTCAGGTACGGTTGAAGAACGCCGTTTATCGGGATGTATTTTTGGTTCTGTTAATAATGAAATTTGGAATAAAAAAGTTCCTGTTGATTTTTACAATCTAAAGGGAATTTTAGAAAACTTGTTCAGCGTTCTTGGAATTTCAAACAGAATTGTATACTCTGAACTTAACGAAAATGACAAATATGAATTTTTACATCCTGCCCAAAGTGCTAAAATTCAGCTATTAGGCAAAAATATGACAACCTTGGGCTATGTTGGCAGAGTTCATCCCGCTTTAATTGATAAAATGAAGTTAAACCAAGATTTATTTGTATTTGAGATTAATCTCGAAGAAGTTTATAAGGCAGTAAACCCTTCAATAACTAAATACAAAAAACTTCCTCAATTCGGAAGCGCCGAGCGAGATATTGCATTTCTGGTAAACAAAGACAGAAATTACGCGGAAATTGAAAAGGTAATCAAAAAGGCAGCAGACAAAGCAATTTATAAAGGTGCCCAAATATTTGATATCTATCAAGGCGAAAATATCGCAAACGATAAGAAAAGCTTTGCAATTAGAATTACGCTTCAAGATGTCGAGGCAACTCTTAAAGATGAAGTGATTGAAGCACAGGTAAACAACATTAAAAATGCTCTTGTAAAAGAGTTTAAAGATGTTGAATTAAGATAAAATTACTGCAATTTTTCTTTTAAATCCTGAATTTCATATTTTAAGCGATTTAATTCGCAGGTGATTGGGTCGGGAATTCTGTTGTGCAGCAATTGTCCTTGAATAAATACTCTCTGCTGTACTATTCTTCCGGGGACGCCGACAACTGTTGAGTGCTCGGGGACATCATCAATTACTACCGAGCCTGCGCCTATATTTGAGTTTTCTCCGATTGTGATATTACCTAAAATTTTAGCGCCTGCCCCTATCGTAACATAGCTTTTAATTGTGGGATGTCTTTTTCCGCGGTCTTTTCCCGTTCCTCCGAGTGTTACGCCTTGATATATTAATACGTTATCTTCAATGATTGTTGTTGCACCGATTACAACACCCACTCCGTGGTCGATAAAAAATCTTTTTCCGATTATTGCCCCGGGATGAATTTCAATTCCCGTAAGAAATCTTGCAAATTGACTTATAAGTCTTGGAATAAAAGGTATGTGCCATTTGTATAACTTATGTGCAATTCTATACATTAAAAGTGCATGAAAGCCCTGATATAAAAGGATAATTTCAATATAACTTTTAGCTGCCGGGTCTTTATCCTTTATATTTTGAATATCATCTATGACGGTTTTTATGCCTCTTACGAGTGGTATCTTGTCAAACATTTGTTTCTTTCTAAAATAATATTTTTACGTAATTTCTTTTACCTGCTTGAAGCACACCTGTTTCGGATAAGGTATATGAAATATCTGTTACCTTATTTCCGTTAAATTTTACGCCACCGCCTTGAATAAGCCTTTTTGCTTCACCCTTGCTTTGAGTAAAGCCAAGATTTACCATTAAATCTAATATTCCAATTGGTGCGTCAAGTTTACGTTCATCAATATCCTGCGGTACGCCTTTATTTTGTACTACATTTATAAAATCTGCCTGCGCTTTATCTGCTTCATCTTTTCCGCAATACATCCTTGTAATTTCATATGCCAAACGCATTTTCTCATCACGAGGATTATTGGTTGGGCTGTAGGTTAAATCAGTAAGCAAAGTGTAATATTTTGGCATAAGCGAGTCAGGAATTGACATCAATTTGCCATACATATTTTTAGGTTCTTCGGTAAGTGAGATGCAGTGTTCAGGGTATGTCTTAGACATCTTAACAACACCATCCGTACCTTCAATTAAAGGCAATAACATAACCATTTGAGGGTCTGTCATGCCATAGAATAATTGAATGTTCCTTCCCATAAGAAGATTAAATCTTTGGTCTGTTCCGCCAAATTCAATATCCGCTTTAACTTCAACGCTGTCATAGCCCTGCATTAAAGGATAGAAGAATTCTACAACGCTGATTGGTCTTCCTTCCGCGTATCTTTTTGCAAAATCTTCTCTCACCATAAGTTGTGCAACGGTTGTTGATGATGAAAGCTTCAACATATCAACAAAAGTCATTTTATGGAGCCAGTCCGCGTTGTTTACGACTTCTGCTTTTGAAATATCAATTACTTTTGACATTTGCTCAAAGTATGTTTTTGCGTTCTCATTTACTTGCTCTTTAGAAAGAGCCGGCCTTGTTTCGCTTTTGCCTGAAGGGTCGCCTACCATAGCTGTTGCACCGCCGACTATCAGCACAATTGTGTGTCCAAGCTCTTGAAACTGTTTAAGTTTTCTCATAACAACGGTATGACCTAAATGTAGGTCAGGACGGGTTGGGTCAAGACCAAGTTTTACTCTTAAAGGTATTCCTGTTTCGTCTGATTTTTGAAGTTTATACGCAAGTCCTTTAATTCCGTCAGGTAAAACTTCTATTCCTTCTGATAATTTTTCTGCCTGTTTTATAAATTTTTCTTTTAATTCCGTTTTATCTGTCATTTTGTCCTCTTTTTCTTAGATTATAGCATAAACTATTTATAGAGGCTTATGTAATTCCAATATGCCTCAAAAACTTTTTTTACATAACTTTTTGTCTCGACGAAAGGGATGCTTTCGACAAATATATCGTAATCATTTGTTTTTAGGTTTGTAAGCCACTTTTTGACGTTGCCCGGACCTGCATTATAGCTTGCAACAGAGAGCATATCGTTATTGTTTAAAGTGCTTTTCAGATAAGCAAAATATTTTGTACCAAGGTAGATATTATAGTTTACATTTTCTATATTGCCCTTTAGAGAGCCTTTTTCAATAAAGCTTGCAGTAGACGGGAGTATTTGTGTTAAGCCTATTGCGCCCGCACTGCTTTTGGCACCTGTATCAAATGTACTTTCTTTTCTAATCAGTGCAATCATCAAATAAGGTGATACATTATTCATTTTTGAATATTTGTTAATTTCATCTTCATAGTAAATGGGATATAAAAGCGAGGTTTGAGTTTTATTTAACTTGGTTATAATGCTTTTTTCCGCTTCATCTCTTGCAAGAATTATGGAATAACCGTGTTTTTTGTTTTTATACGCAATGTAGCTTTTTAAATACTCATCCTCTATTTTGAAGTCGTCAATTGTTGATATATCGCCGTAATTTAAAAGTTTGTTAAGATAAAAACCCTCTTTGTCATTAGTTAAAAATTGATACTTTATCTCTCTTATTTTAGGAAGTTCATTTTTTGATATCATATTGAAAGACGGATTATTGTTCAAACTTTGAAAGGCCCTAAATGCATAATAACTTCTTCCGTAATCATCCGTTATTTTTTTGTACAGGCTTTGTGCTTGTTTTTTATCTTTATTCTTGTCATATGATTTTGCCGTATAATAAAGAGCCTTAGGGGCAGTGTTTTTATCTTTATATTTAGAATAAAATTCATTTCCAAGATTTATGGCAGACATGTAGTTCCCTTTTTTATAATCAAGATAAATCATCTCGGATAGTGCAATATCCGAATATTTTGAATTGCATTTATAAATATCCGAGAACAAATTGTACCCGTCAGGAAGGCTTTGTGCATACAAAATGCCTATATAATAATGAATTTTGCTGCCTTTTATATTTGTTATTTCATAAATGTTTTTTATATCGCTTTTGGTATTTTTCTTTAAAAGATAGTAATTTATTGCCTCTTTAATATCATCTTCCGTAATATTGTTATTTTCAAGCTTTAAACCTTCTTCAATGGTTTTAATCGCATTTGTTTCGTCATTTTTTGCTTTATATATCCTGTATTCTTGAATCCACCTTTTATCAAAAGGAGCTGCCATAAGATAATTGAGAGCCTTGTCGTATTCTCCGTTTTGCATTAATGATTTTGCAAGAATAACTTTAACATCGGAAGTTATATTCTCGCCGGATTTTTCAATATATTGAACAGCATTTTTTGAAAATCTGCCGATTGGTGCATAATCAAGATATTTTGCAAGATAGGCAACGGATTGTTGTTTATCTTTATCTTTTAATAATTCGCCAATTCTGTAAAAAGAGGCATACGTGTAATTATTGTCAGGATATCTGCTTTCCAATTTTTTAAATATCTTCATAGCATCTTTTGGTTTGGCGCTTTCGTAGTATAAATTTCCAAGCTCCCAAAGTCCGACAGGCGTCATTACGTCATTTTGAATGATTGACGTATATTTCTTATATTTTTTAATTGCGGTTTTATTGTCTCCTATTGTTTTTGCGCATTTTGCCTGTTTGTATATCCCAAGGGGATAAATCTTAGACCATTTGTTTATTTTGCCATAGTTATAATAGGCGTCTTGATATTTTTCTTGTGCTTCGAATTGAATTCCCTGCATATAATATTTATCTGCGCTCAGGCATGCTTTTACCGTGCACAGTAAAAATAAAATAAAAAGAATAGCTAAACTTAATAAGGCAAACTTCTTTTGCATAATACACAAATTTTATCATACAAAATTTACATTGGCTTTTTTTAAAGTATAATTTTTATATTATGTTAAAGAATTATTTTATTGAAGTTGTAAAAGAAGCCCTAAATAAGGCAATTAGTGACGGAAAAATGGGACAGATGAGTTCTTATTGCGGAACATTTGTCTGCGAAAAACCTAAAAATGAAAAGTTTGGTGATTTTTCGGTAAACGTGTCATCTCTTGCGCGTGAAGCAAAAATGGCACCGCCTCAAATAGCGCAAAATATAAAAGAATATATTAAAGAAGATGATTTTAACGTAAATTGCGTCCAAGGCTTTATAAATTTTGATGTTAAAGAAAATATTCTGAGTGACATAGTAAAAGATGTTTTAAAAAACAAAAAAAATTATGCAAAAACGGAAAATAAAAATCCCAAGAACATTAACTTAGAATATGTGAGTGCCAACCCGACAGGACCGTTTCATATAGGTCACGGAAGATGGGCAGCAGTTGGTTCCGCGCTTGCTAACGTTCTTAAATACAATGGAGATAATGTATTTCAAGAATTTTATATAAACGATGCGGGAAATCAAATAAATAAACTCGGCAAATCGCTTGAGATTAGAGTTCGTCAACAAAAAGGCGAGGATATTGTGCTTCCGGAAGATTCTTACCCCGGTGAGTATTTAATAGATTGTGCTAAAAGATATATAGAAGAAGGTTCAACTGAAGATTATGCGCTTTATGCGGAAAACGATATGCTGAGACAGCAAAAAGAGCTTCTTAAAAACTTTGGCGTAAACTTTGATTTATTTTTCCATGAAACGGAATTATACAAGAATAATGAAGTCCAAGGATGTGTCGATAAACTTGAAAAGCTCGGTAAATTGTATAAGAAAGATGGTGCAATATGGTTTAAATCCTCAGACTACGGAGACGAGCAAGACAGAGTTATTAAAAAAGCAGACGGCACAAACACATATTTGACCGCAGATATTGCATATCATCAAAATAAATTAAAAAGAGGTTTTGATACTTTAATTAATATCTGGGGTGCAGACCACCACGGATATATAAAAAGAATTGAAGCTTCAATCGAGGCGCTGGGTCATGACCCAAAATCTCTCGAGGTGTTACTGGGGCAGCTTGTAAATATTGTTCAAAACGGCGAAACAATGCGCATGGGTAAACGCAAAAAAATGGTAACACTCGGCGACCTTATAGATGAGGTAGGAGTTGATGCCACAAGATACTGGATGCTCATAAGGTCAATTGATACCGCTCTTGATTTTGACATAGATTTAGCAAAATCAAAAACAGACCAAAATCCCGTATTTTATGTCCAATATGCGCACGCAAGGTGCTGCTCCATTATAAGAAAGGCAACAGAGAAATCGGTTGACACGCTTGATAATAATAAAATTATTCCTCCAAGTATCGAAAAAGCAGAGTTTGAGGAATATCTTAAAAATCCAAACTTCGCCCGCTTGGTAAAATCATATGATGAAAATTCGTACAAATCAATAAAATTACTTCTCTTAAAGATTGAAGAATTTAAATCCGTTATTGAAAATGCCGCACGTCTTCGAGCCCCGTATTTGTTGTGTAAATATGCACAGGAATTAGGTGCCTCCTTGCATCATTTCTACAACTATACAAGGGTAATAACAAGTGATAAAGAGGAAACAAAGGCGCGCATGACACTTGTTTACGTAACAAAAATAGCAATGGAATTAGTGCTTGAACTTATTGGAGTTTCAGCACCCGAAAAAATGTAGTTGATTTTTTGTTATGTTTATAAGATTATAATCTCATAGCAAATGCGGGCTATTAGCTCAGGTGGCTAGAGCGCACCCCTGATAAGGGTGAGGTCCTTGGTTCGAGTCCAAGATGGCCCACCAAAAAAGGACTTTCTCTTATAAAGTCCTTTTTTGTTATGTATTATTAAAA
>CANQDZ010000003.1 GCA_947594025.1 Candidatus Gastranaerophilales bacterium | reverse complement strand
AAACGAATGAGCGGAAAAGAATGTACAACACATTCATTTTCCCGAGTGAGTAAGCCAAAAGAACCGACAAATAAAATAAAAAAATTCGCAGCTTTTACACTGGCTGAGGTTCTTATTACTCTTGCTATCATAGGTGTTGTTGCAGCACTTACAATTCCAACCGTTATCACCAACTACCAAAAGAAAATGTACGTAACCCAGCTTAAAAAGTCGTACAACAACCTAACCAATGCTTTTAGAACAATAATGGCAAATGACGGAGTTACAAAACTTACAGACACTACTCTTTGGTCAAAAATACCGTCAAATTATATTGATTCATACTATATTTCACGACCTGAATACGCAGAATTTCTTAAAGAATTTTCAAAAACCTTTAAGATTGCTGCGGTGTATGGTTCAGGAAATATCTCCGAAGAATATAATACTAAATATAAAGGCTTGAACGGCAATGACATCGGTTCATTTGATACTGCAATTTATTTAGCGGACGGGACCTTTTTATTTTTTTCCTTACACAAAACTCCAGACGCAGCGAATTGCGGCACCAAGAAGTGTTCTTCTTTAAAAGAATTTCAGGAAACAAGAAATACCAAAACAAAATTTTGGCAAGAGGCAGGTGATGAAATTGCGCTTGATGTAAACGGACCAAAGGGTCCTAATATCGTCGGTCGTGATTTATTCGTATTTTATTTGGAAAATGACGGCACATTATACCCTTGGGGCGGTGCTGATTATGCCGTTTACAGTGATTCAAGCTGTGCATACGACAATCTTGAATCTTGCAGCGGCTACTGGAAAAACGAAAGCAGCGATGTAGCATGCACTAAAAGTTCTGAAGGCAACGGCTGCACAGCTCGCATTATGGAAGAAGGGTGGGAGATGAAGTACTAAAGAGCTTAATTTCTTAAGGTCATAGACCTTAAGAAATTAGGAGGGCTTCGCCCTAACACTTGACAAATTTATCATAAATAACTCTCGATATTAATATAGTGAGCTGAGCCCATAACATAAATAGTTTCGTGAGGTCAATGACCTCACGAAACCAGAAGGCTGCGCCTTTATCATTTGATAGATTTATCTTAAAATTAGATAGTTCTCGATATTAATTTAGAGGGCTTCGCCCTAACACTTGACAAATCTATCTTAAACAACTCTCAAATAAAGGAAAACTCAGGGTTCAGATTAGAACTATACAATAAGGCTTCAAAATGTTAAAATTTTACTATGAATAATAATTTTAACATATTTTCCGTTGCGGGAAAAATTGTTCAAGATACCATTTTGAAAGTTAACAGCTTAAAACCTAATTCAAACGCTAATTTTCAACAGCAAATATCCGCGAACAATTTAAATAATTATAATTCAACAAGCAATATTCTTGCGGATTTTCTTGCAAATGTTCAAACTCAAAATATGGAATTCGCGCAAGCTTCTCAGTATATGAAAGATATTTTAAGCCTTCCTCAAGAATTTAAAGATTTGATATCTCAATTAAAAACTTTATCCCAAACCCCTCAAAATAACGGGCAAAACTTATTAAACATACTTTTAGTGCAAAATATTTTGGGAAATAATCCCAAGGAAGCTCTCCAAACCATGATTCAGCAAATGGCAGAAATGGCAAGAAAAAACATTGATATTAATCAAATGAAAGAGCTTATGACTGTTATTTCAGGCAATATTGCGTCAGGGTCAAATTCTGAACTTGTTAAAAATGTTATGCTTTTATACATTCCTTTTCTCCCAATCAGCCCAAAGGCTGAGAATTTGGATTGGGAAATTAAAGAACAAAAACCCGATAAAAGCGGAAATATAAAAGAAGAAATTGTTGATATTTTAATAAGCACCATAAAGTACCAAAATATAAGACTTTCCTTATCCTGCGACGGTTTAAGTCATGTTGATGTCATAGTTAACTGCACGAGTGATTTTCCTAAAAAAGTTTTAACCGATTTTGTAAAAATGTTTTCAAAAGAAAATAATTTTACGGTAAAAATAGCGTACGAGGATATGAAGCAAACAGAAAATAAAAATACAAAACAAAGTGTCAAAATTATGTCAGGTTTGGTTGTAAATTCTTGTGTCATGCTTTTATTACAGGGTATAATTAATTTTGTATTAAGTATGGATTTAAAAAAGGAAGAAATTTAAATGTTAATTGTAATGCGTCATGGTTCAAGCCAAAAACAAGTTGAAAAAGTCGTCGATTATATTAAAAAAAGAGGATTTCAGGCGCATGTATCCGTCGGTGATGTTCACACGGTTATAGGTGCTGTGGGCGGAAAAATCATTGACCCGAGAGATATCGAACTTATTGACGGCGTAAAAGAAGTTATTAAGATAACTTCAAGCTATAAACTTGTAAGCAGAGTTTTCCAGAAAAAAGATACAATTGTTGAAGTTAACGGAGAAAAATTTGGCGGCGGAAATGTCGGTATAATTGCTGGTCCCTGCACCATTGAATCGGAAGAACAAATAATGGAATGTGCTAAACAATTAAGCAAAATGGGCGTAAAACTTTTAAGGGGCGGAGCATTTAAGCCGAGAACTTCACCTTATGCTTTTCAGGGTCTTGGTGAAGAAGGCTTAATTTTAATCAGAAAAGCAGCCGATAAATATAAAATGGCAGTCACCTCTGAAATTATGGAAATAAGCCAAATTCCTTTATTTGAAAAATATGTTGATATTTTGCAAATCGGCGCAAGAAATATGCAGAACTTTAACTTGCTTAAAGAAGTAAGCCACGTTAAAAAGCCTGTAATTTTAAAAAGAGGAATATCGGCAACTATTGAAGAATGGCTTATGGCAGCTGAATATCTTATGGCGGGCGGAAACCGCAAAATTATTTTATGCGAAAGAGGGATAAGAACATTTGAAACAACTACAAGGAACACTCTTGATTTATGTGCGGTTCCCGTAATTAAAAAATTATCTCACTTGCCTATAATTACTGACCCGAGCCATGGTACAGGTTTAAGGGATAAAATATTCCCTATGTCTATGGCATCCGTTGCGGCAGGTTGCGACGGTCTTATGATAGAAGTTCACAATAATCCCGAATGTGCAGTATGTGACGGAGCGCAATCGCTTTATCCTAAACAATTTAAGGAACTTTATGAAAAATTAAAAGTTTTAGCTCCCGTTTGCGATAAAGTTATTGTTTAAATATTATCTTTTGTAACATTTATTAAATTTTTTCGTACTCTTACCGTAAATACATGAAAAATGTGTAATTTATAGGTCTAACTATGGAAATAAAAAGAATATCAGGTATTTTAAATGATGATTTAAACATGAAAATGCAAGAAATCGTTGAAGGAATAGAAGAAGCCGAAGAAAAACTGAAAAAGGAAAGTGACGTTTCTTCTAATTCTGTCGAATTTGACCAAACAAATGAAAACGATTTTGTTGAATTTGATGACAACGTTGAATTATCTGACATCCCTAATTCGGATGTTAAAAAAGAAGCGGAAAATATTGAAGAAAATATTTACTCATCCTCAACATCTTCTTCAACAAAAGATGTGTCTTCAAAAAGTATAAGTTCAAATGAAGCAAATGAGAATGAAGTAAAAGAAGAAGCCGAAGAAAAAAATACTTTAAATAATATGCTTAGCGATGAAAAGTTAGATATATCAGAATTCAGACTTGTAATATCAGCAAGTTCAAAATTAAAGAATTTGGCAAACCAAAAAGGATACGGCACTTTATTTGATACATTGGATAAAAATCATGACGGATACATATCAGAAAAAGAAATTAAAAACATATCCGCTTCTTCTAAAAATATAAATAATTTGAATTTATCAGATATAGAATCGTACCTAAATAACACCGTTGGAGAAAAAGAAAGTCAAGTAAACAGTAAAACGGCAAAAAGTAAAAATGTAAGCAAAGAGAAAACGAGTAATAATACGAAAACATCGTCTTATTCTGCTCCTCAAGCAGCTCCTTCATCCTCATCAAGCAATACTCCTTACTATATAAATATGTTAGGACGTTCAACTTCATCTGCAAATAAGACTGAAAATGTATCAGATAAACAAGCAGATATTGATGACAGGATAAATGAGCTTCAAGAACAAAAAGATGAAAAACAAACCGAATTAGATACCAAGCAAACCGAATTAGATACACTAACTAAAGGTGAAGACGAAGAAACTAAAAAGTTAAAAGACAATGTTAAAACAACAAAAGAAGCTTACGACAAAGCTTGTGACAAAAGCTGGAACATTATCGTTAAAATAATTAAAGCGAAACAGGACAAAAATGAAGCTAAAATAACTGAAATAGAAGGAAAAATTACCGAACAAAATGAAGCAATAAATGAAAATACAACTGCAAAATTTGAACAAGACCAATTGGTATCACAATACGGCAGTCAAATTTCCGCTCTTGAAACTTCCATATCTGATTTAGAAGCAGCTAAATCATCTACCGATGACACTGATAAACAAAATAAAATACAAGCGCAAATTATCAGTCTTCAAAAACAAAAAGCATTGTTGGAAGAAAAGAAAGAAAAAGCGAGCGAAGAAAGCAATAAATGTCAAACTGCAATTACCAACGCAAAAACCGAATTAGACAATTTAAATAATGAGAAAAATGAGTGCATTAATACAAGAAACGAACTAAATGAAAAAATGGAAAAATGGGCAAACAAAACCGTAAAAGAAGCACTTAAAAATTATACTGAAGCTCAAAATGCACTTGATAATAAATTACAAGAAAATAATGCAAAAATTGAAAGTCTCAGAAGTGAAATATCCACGCTTCAAAACGATATATCTGAAATTAACAATGAAATAAATGAACTTGAAAAAGAAAAAATTATAGAAGAAAATAAGGCTTCCTCTTTAGATTTTAATTTTGAAGAAAATATGTCAGACAAACAAAAAGCAGAACTGGAAGAATTTTTATCTAATTACAAGGAAAACATTGAAAGATACAAAAATATGGAAAAAGAAACAGGTATTCCTGCGGAACTTATTGCGGCGCTTCATTGGCGTGAATCAAACGGAAACTTTAATACATATATGCAAAATGGTGACCCGTTAGGTCAAACTACGGTTCATGTACCAAAAGGAATATATTGCGAAACTTGGGAAGAATCTGCAAAATTGGCATTAAGCAATTCATATTATGGAGAAGTCGATAAAGATGATATAGAAACATACTACAATTATGCCGAAAAATATAACGGTTTAGGGTATAGAAACAAAGGGCTTCCGTCTCCTTATGTTTGGGCGGGAACATCTAACTATACTTCCGGAAAATATGTCGCAGACGGCGTCTTTGATGCTGATTATGTAGACCAGCAGTTAGGTGTTGCTTTAATGCTTAAGAGTTTGCTTTCATAGATTTATTGTTTTAATTATTTTGTGATAAAATCATCTTATTAAATGGTAGGTGATTTTATGACAGAAAATAATAAAGGATATATTACGCAGATTATAGGGCCTGTAATCGACGTGCAGTTTGAACACGGCAATTTGCCCGAAATTTATACTGCTCTTGAAATTTATAATAATGAAGGAACAAAAACAGTAGCCGAAGTTGAACAGCTTCTTGGTGAAAATACTGTTCGTTCAGTTGCAATGAGCTCAACTGACGGTCTTAAAAGAGGAATGGAAGTTATAAATACAAAAGAACCTATTAAAGTTCCCGTAGGAAAAGGAGTTTTAGGCAGAATTTTAAACGTATTTGGCGACCCCGTCGACAATCAGGGTGAAGTTCAAGCGACAGACAGATATCCTATTCACAGAGAATCACCAAAACTTACTGAGCAAAATACAAAAATTGAAATATTAGAAACGGGTATTAAAGCAATTGACCTTTTAATGCCATATCAAAAAGGCGGTAAAATCGGTCTGTTTGGCGGTGCAGGCGTCGGAAAAACAGTTTTAATCCAAGAACTTATCCACAATATCGCAATGGCACACAACGGTGTTTCCGTTTTTGGCGGAGTCGGTGAACGTACTCGTGAAGGAAATGACCTTTATAATGAATTTAAAGAATCAGGCGTTTTGGATAAAGTTGCTCTTATATACGGGCAAATGAACGAACCGCCCGGAGCACGTATGAGGGTTGGTTTATCTACTCTTACTTGTGCGGAATATTTTAGAGATGTTGAAAAGCAGGACGTATTGTTGTTTATTGATAACATTTTCCGTTTTACTCAAGCAGGTAGTGAAGTTTCAGCACTTCTCGGCAGAATGCCGTCTGCTGTTGGTTATCAACCGACACTTGCACAAGAAATGGGTGAACTGCAAGAAAGAATTACATCTACAAAGGACGGTTCAATCACATCAATTCAAGCAATTTACGTTCCGGCAGATGACTTAACAGACCCCGCGCCGTCAACAACATTTACTCACCTTGACGCTTCAACGGTTTTAAGCCGTCAAATAGCGTCACTTGGTATTTATCCGGCATGTGATCCTTTAGAAAGTTCTTCTCGTGCTCTTGACCCGAATGTAATTGGTGAGGAACATTATTCGGTCGCAAAGAAAACTCTTGAAGTTTTACAAAAATATAAGGATTTACAAGATATTATCGCAATTTTGGGTATGGATGAATTATCCGAAGAAGATAAACTTATTGTTAACCGAGCAAGAAAAATTCAAAAATTCTTATCTCAACCGTTCTTTGTTGCAAAACAATTTATGGGAACGGAAGGAAAGTATGTAAAACTTGAAGATTCTATCAAAGGATTTAAAGAAATTCTTGAAGGAAAACATGACAATCTTCCGGAACAAGCCTTCTATATGGCAGGAACTATTGAAGATGTTATAGCGCAAGCTCAAAAACTTGAGGTTAATGCTTAATGAACGACATTAAGATGAAAGTTATAACCCATGAAAAAATTGTGTTTGAAGATACGATTGATGAATTCACAACACAAGGGGTTGACGGCAGTTTTGGAATTTTGCCGAACCATATTCCGATAACTTCTGCTCTTGATATCGGGATAACTAAAATGATAAAAGAGGGAAAACCCATTTATATCACAACCATGGGCGGAATTTTGCAGTTTAAAAATAACTCTGCAACAATTTTAACCGATACTGCAGAGTTAGGAAGCGAAATAGATATTAAAAGGGCTCAACTTGCAAAAGAAAGAGCGGAAGCAAGATTAAAGGCGCAAGACAAACCAATAGACGTAACAAGAGCACAAATTGCACTTGCAAAAGCAATCGCAAGAATAAAAGCTTGCAATAATTGTAAACTATAATTTACAAAACTTAACATTTGTAAATTTTTGGGCAATTTTTCTTATTTTTTACGTCATATAGTTTAGACGGATAGTATTTCATGAAAATTAACAGAGTACAAAATCAAATACAATTTAGCAGGCAAAAAAGTTTGAATAACATTCAAAGAGCCTACTGCAGTGCGCCTGTTAAAAATATTGATTATACCAAACTTCCTTTGGGGAATATTTATTACATAAAAATCAACAAACCGATATCCTTTGGCGCTTATGCCGGAAGAAAAAATCCTGCTCAGGATTTTTATTATGTGCTTTCCGGAAATAAAGAAATAAAAGATATAAACATTAACCCCGAGAACATATATGCAGGTGTTTATAACCATGATAAAAAATGGATAGGGGGAGTAAAACCTGCTGATATTTTGAAAATGAAGACGGAAGAAGCAATAGAAACGCTTGTTAAATTAAATACAAACGGGGCAAAACAAATTCCTGAAAACATTCCTTCTCCTAATTTTGGGGATAATTGGGGACGACATGCAAATTACATAGAATTAAATTCCAGAGCCTTAGCTAAAATGGAAGGCGACAGATGTTCTGAAGGTATTTTGGGCTCAATAAAAATGTTAAATTTAATTCCGCCGTCTTCTTCAAAATGGGCAAATTGTGTTATCTTATCTCAACTTTATCCAAACATATACGGTGACGGATTTAACAAACCTCAATGGGAAGAAAACTCCGTTTACACAATAAGAATTGACCCTTGGTTTAATTATGGTTTAAGTGAGAATTTAACCGTCAATACAATGGTTAGAAAAGGTGTTCAAATGAATCCTCATGAGCAGGTAAAAACATTTAACGACCTTGCTCATCTTAAGGGTTTAAAAACCGGTTTTAGAATGCTTTTAAGTGAAGACCAAATTAAAATCGGCTATGACGGACAATTCAGGTGGAATAACCCTGAACACTTAGAAAAATTTATTGATATGTGCGTAAATGGTATAGATATGGGTTTTGATGCCATTTATTTTGATAGTGCAAAACACGTTGGCGGATATGATTTTGAACATTATTCAGGAGTCGGTGCAACGCCAACTTATGAACAAATGCAATATATCACTGCATCAATAAGGCAAAGAACCGGAAGAAACGATTTGAGTTTTATTGGTGAAAAGTGTAATGACAATATTGACCATTTTAAATATATGGGCTTAAATTCAGGAACCGATTTTGGAAATCCTGACGACATAAATAATATTAAACATCTTTCCGAAAGATTTAAATACTGTCAGGATTATGCGCCCGGAATAGAAGTTTCAAACGATAATGATACCGGTAATTTAAGTTATGAACAAAGATTAAACAGAATAAACTCATGCCTGTTTGGCTACAATAATGAATATGACAAGCTCCCGACATTTATGCAGATGCATGACCTTTATCCTTTAAATTACAGTACGAATACTCATCAAATAATGCTTCATAACCCGAGATTTTCAAGCGACGGAAATCCAAACGAACATTGGCAAAATTTGTTTGCTGATGATGATGCCGCAAATAATTATACAAGAAGGGTAAACGAACTTTTTGCTCACGCCCTAAAATAGAATTGTAAACAAAAGTTACAATTTTGTTTTTTTTGCTTAAAAATTAACAAAAAAAACCGTTAATATAAGTATAGGACAGGGCGTAGCATGATAACATTAGATATTGATTTATCATATTTAGCAAAACACTTTGAGATAAGCACTCAAAGATTAAATCAATATACCGGAAAAAGCATTGAGGAGGTAATGGAAACAGAAGCCTCTCAAGGTAATCAGGCAGCAAGCGGTTACAAATCCGTATTTAATAATCCGCAAGAACTTATTGAGCTTTTAAAATTAACTGACCCTTTAAACAGATTTTTGATAATCAAAAATTTAAATGAAGATGATTTAAAAAAAGTGTTGGAATACCTTGATTCCAGCGATTTGGTATGGGGATTACAATATTTTAATATTGATAAATTGGTGGAACTTCTTGAAGAACTTCCCCAAGATGAATTATTAGAGCTCGTCCTAGACAAATTTAGCGTAGAAAATGTTATTGCGCTTATGAAAAATGATGAATTAGACAAATTCCTAACAAATGAAGATGTTGAAAAAGACCATATTATGGAATTTTTCAAAAGTTTACCGGAAGACCAATTCAGAAAGCTTATGTTTCAAGTATTAGGTCCTGAGGCTCTTTTTTCTGAAAGAGAAGACATGCTTAAAACGGTAAATGAACTTGGTGATAACGATTTCAAAAAGTTTATGCGCGGTTTTAAAACGGAAAGTAAAAAGCTTATTGCTTTCGGACTTATAACTAATGAACCAAAATATATCAAAAAACTTGAAAATAAAGCTCTTGCTCGTCCTTTCCAATTCTTGGAAAAAAGTGAAATAATAAATTCAATGTCTAAACTTAAGCCTGAATTTTTAATTCCTATGATTGAAGAACTGCCGACCGATTTAATTCAGGTTGTTGCAACTCAGATTGACCCTTCCGTCTTCATTGAATTCTTGAGTAAAAATTTCGGAGATGTGCTTAGTCAAATAGCTCTGTAGAATATTTATTTTTTGTGAAAGAAATGTTATAATGTAATTACCTTGCATGAGACGCAATTTTGTTCCTACATTATTGCTAAAGGGAGAGACGCTCTTTATTAAAAGTGTATGAAGTAGACCCGCCCGCCTTAACGGGTGACGCCAGCGGGAAACGGATTCACTGAGGCTATCACCCACCTTATGAGAAATCTTAGGGTAACAAAATATCTCATGTAAGGTTTTTTTAAACTATTCACATTACAATATTATTGTTATATAATAAGTGCATTATTATATTTGGAGGTAAAATGGCGAAGAAACAAAAACCAAAAAATCAAATATTACACAAATTTTTTTACAAAGGGAATACCTATTTTATTGACACAAAACGTCTGGAGCTTATAAAGAAAGAATACGATTTTAATATAAGTTCTAAAAATTTCGAAAGTAAAGCTTTGGATTTTCTTAAAAAGAATAAACTCACCGTAAAAAGATTTTTAGAAAAAATAAGTATATGCTGGATTCAAGCTTAAAAATTATTTTTTATCCAAATAAGTTCATCGGCAGCTTTCGCAAATGAGTTATTGTTGAGCTTTTCTTCCAACAATTTTTCTAAAATAATGCCGATTTGTTCCCCTTGTTTAAAGCCGACTTTTAGAAGAATATCGCCGGTTGTTAAAACTTTTGTATCTTTTAATTTTGAAAAGTATCTTTTTGCAAGACTATCACCGGTTATTGCGTAATGAAGGGTAAGCTTCGGAATAGAAAACTTTTTAAAATAAGAATATATTTCATAATTTGTTGTAAGATATTGATGCTTATAATTTGTAAGAATTCCTTGCGTTATGTCGTCTTTTAAGCCCATAAAATATACATCTTCGGGGTTTTCAGGCTTAAAAATTTCAATCGCATTTTCAATGCATTTACCCCATTTCGGCTGAGCTATTGTTTGATTTGTGTAAATTTTATAAAGTTTTTCTTTAATTATTTTTTTAAATGCCTTAGAGGCAAATTTTTTATTTTTAAATATTTTTTTAAGGGTAAGTTCAACTCTTGAAATGCTGAGCCCTTCTCTATTTAAATTTTCGAGATATTCTTCTTTCAATTTTTTAGTTATTTTATCAAATTTAAAACCTTTAAAACGTAATTCAAAATCAAGACCCCTTAAAATTCTTGTAGGGTCATCTATAAAGCTTCTGTCATGCAGAACATGAAGTTTTTTTGCTTTAATATCTCCAATACCGCCTGTTAAATCTATAACATCAAATATAACGTTTTTGTTTGAGTCTAAATTTATATCAAGTGCTATGGAATTTATGGTAAAATCGCGTCTTTTTATATCAGCTTCCAGACTGCATCCCACATTTTTTACAACGGGCAGACATCCGCTTTTCGGATAGTCTTCTTCTCTTGTTGATGCAAAATCCACATTTATTCCGTTTAAATTCATTTTAACGGTATTAAAATCAGGATGCATGGATTTTATTTTAAAATTCGGATTTATTTCTTCTAAATTCTTACAAAAATCTATTGCGGAACCTTTTACCACCATATCAATATCGGAGATTGGTTTTTCTAAAAAAATATCCCTGACAATGCCGCCTACAAAAAATAGTTTAACGCCATAACTTTGCGCTGATTTAATAAGAAACTTTATAAGTTCAAGTGTTTCTTTATCAAAAAACTTATTTATCATAAAATTCACAAACTATTCAACGTACATTAAAACTTGACCGTATTCAACGCTTTGACCGTCTTCTACGCAAATTTGAGCGATTTTACCGCTGACATCAGATTCAATTTCGTTCATAAGTTTCATTGCTTCAATAATGCAAACAACCTGACCGGCTGCAACAGTATCACCAACACTCACATATGGAGCAGCTGAAGGAGATGAAGCTGAGTAGAAAGAACCGACCATTGGTGATAATATAGGTGTTCTTTTTGGTTTTTCTTCAATCGTTTTTTCAGTCGTTGCCGCAGGTTTTTCTTCGCTTACAACTTGTTTAATCGGTTCTGTTTGAACCACGACATTATCTTCACGTTTTAATGTAATTTTTTTATCACCGTCTTGCAAAGATAATTCGCTCAAGCCGTTTTCACTTAACAAGTGAGCCAGCTTTTTGAAATATCCTGTTTCTAAATTCATAATTTTATTTCCTATACACGATCAAGATATTCGTTTGTTCTTGTATCGACTCTAATAATATTACCGTTTACAATAAAGAACGGAACGTTAACAACGGCACCGCCTTCAAGTGTTGCAGGTTTAGTGCCTGAGTTAGATGTATTGCCTTTTTCGTTAGGTGCCGTATCTATAACTTCAAGTTCAACGTGAGCAGGAAGGTCAACACCAATAATTTTGCCGTCATGCATTAAAATTTGAACTATCATATTTTCTTTTAAGTATTTAACGCCTGTACCTATTGCAGCTTCAGGAACGTTTAGCTGCTCATAAGTTTCAACATTCATCATTACGTAGTCATTACCTTCTTTGTACAGATATTGCATTTCAGATCTATCCAAGATAGCACGTTCAACTCTTTCACCTGCTCTAAAGGTTCTGTCAACAACTTGTCCTGTTTCTACGTTTTTTAATTTTGTTTTAACAAAAGCTGAACCTTTACCCGGTTTAACGTGTAAAAATTCTACAACAGACCACAATTTATCATCAATTTTAAGAGTTAGTCCTGTTTTTAAATCGTTTGTTGAAATCATATTTTGGTTCCTTTTATATTATTTCTAATCTTCCTTTTATGAATTCTAACATAAAAATCTAATTTTTTGCCAATAATTTACAAAAAAGTATTTTATTCCCATTCTATAGTTGAAGGCGGCTTGGAAGAAATATCATAAACCACACGATTTATTCCTTTTACTTCATTTATTATTCTTGAAGAAATTTTATCTAAAACTTCATAGGGAATTTTTGCCCAATTGGCAGTCATTGCATCCGTACTTTCAACCGCACGCAAAACGCATACATTTTCATATGTTCTTTTATCACCCATAACTCCAACCGTTTTAACGGGAAGTAAAACCGCAAATGCCTGCCATAATTTGTTATAAAGCCCTGCATTTTTAATTTCCGTAACCACTATATCATCAGCCTTTTGAAGAATATTTACTTTTTCTTTTGTGATATCACCTAAAATTCTAACTGCAAGACCGGGACCGGGAAATGGTTGACGATAAACTATAGAATTCGGCATATCAAGCTTTTTGCCTATTATTCTGACTTCATCTTTAAATAGTTCTCTAAACGGTTCCAACAATTTTAAATTCATTTTTTTGGGCAAACCGCCAACGTTATGATGAGATTTAATAACATCGGAAGGTCCTTTAGATGAAACGCTTTCAATAACGTCAGGATAAAGTGTGCCTTGAGCCAGATATTTTGCCCCTTTGATTTTCTTTGCCTCATGGTCAAATACCTCTATAAATGTATGACCTATGATTTTTCTTTTTTTCTCAGGGTCTTTTACGTTTTTGAGTTTTTTTAGAAATTTATCCGATGCATCAATGTAGGTTAAATCAATATCGTAATAATCTTTGAATAGTTTTTGGACTTTTTCGCCCTCGTTTAATCTTAAAACTCCATTATTTACAAAAATGCATTTTAAATTTTTCCCTATAGCTTTATGGATTAATACCGCCGCAACAGACGAGTCAACTCCGCCTGAAAGCCCCAAAATTACTTTATCATCTTTAACCGTTTCTTTTATTTCTTCAATTTTAGATTTAATAAAGTTTTCCATATCCCAATTTGGAGTAATATTTGAAATTTTAAAAAGAAAGTTTTTTATTATTTCAATACCTTGAGGGGTGTGCTTTACTTCAGGGTGAAATTGAATTCCCCAAATTTTTCTTTCAAGATTTTCAATTGCACAAAACGGAGTATTATCTGATTTTGCAATTGCATCAAACCCTTGAGGAAGTTTGGAAACACTGTCGCCATGGCTCATCAAAACAGTTAAATCATTTAAGTTTTCAAATAGAATACTTTCTTTTAAAACATTCATTTTATGCTGACCGTATTCTTTTTTAGTGCCGCTTTTAACAACACCGCCGAGTTTATGTGCAATAAGCTGCATACCGTAGCAAATTCCGAGAACGGGCAAATTCAAATTGAATACTTCATCATCTATGGTAGGTGTTTTATCTTCATAAACACTGTTTGGACCGCCCGATAAAATTATTGCTTTTGCGCCGTAATTTTTTATTTTTTCAAACGGAACATTAAAAGGGTAAATTTCGCAATAAACATTTAATTCTCTTATTCTTCTTGCAATAAGCTTAGTGTATTGTGAACCAAAATCAAGTATTAATACTTTATCTAAATTTTCCATTTTTAACCTATTCTGTAGTTTGGTGCTTCTTTTGTTATAATTACATCGTGCACATGGCTTTCTTTAAGACCTGCAGCTGATATTTGAACAAATTTTGCACGTTTATGGAGTTCATCAATATTTTTTGCGCCGATATATCCAAATCCTGATTTAATACCGCCAACCATTTGATAGATATTACCTGCTAAAGAACCTCTGTACGGAACCTTGCCCTCAATACCTTCGGGTACAAATTTTTGGTCATTTGTGACATCTGATTGGAAATATCTGTCTTTTGAACCGCACTTCATAGCACCGATTGAACCCATTCCGCGATACATTTTGTATGTTCTTCCCTGATATAAAATTGTTTCACCGGGGCTTTCTTCAACACCTGCAAGCAAAGAACCGAGCATAACGGTATTTGCACCTATTGCCAGTGCTTTTACCATATCACCTGAGAATTTAATTCCGCCGTCTGCAATTACGGGAATGTCTTTTTTAGATGCAACTTTAACAACATCTTCAATCGCACTCACCTGAGGAACACCAATACCCGTTACAATTCTTGTTGTACAGATTGAACCCGGCCCTATACCTACCTTTACCGCATCAGCCCCCGCTTTAATAAGAGCCTCGCAGGCTTCTGCCGTTGCGATGTTGCCTGCAATAAGTTGAAGATTAGGATAAGCTGATTTAATTTCTTCAATTGCATTTAGGACATTTTTAGAATGACCATGCGCCGTGTCTATTGTAACAACATCAACCCCTGCATTTAAAAGAGCTTCGAGTCTTTGCATTTTATCATTTGTCACACCGAGTGCGGCGCCTACTATGAGTCTTCCTTTTTCGTCTTTGCTTGAAAGGGGATATTGTGATGCCTTTTGAATATCTTTTATGGTAATAAGACCTGCTAAATTGAAATTATCATCTACAATGGGGAGTTTTTCAATTCTGTTTTTATGTAAAAGCTCTTTAGCTTCTTCTAAAGTTGTTCCTTGTTTTGCGGTTACAAGATTTGTTGTCATTATATCTTTAACTTTTAAGCTGAGATTTTCTTCAAATCTTAAATCTCTGTTTGTTAAAATGCCGACAAGTTTGTTGTTAACGGTAACAGGAAGTCCTGAAATGTTGTATTTTTTCATAATTTCATAAACTTCATAAAGATTTTGTTCGGGATTTAAACATATAGGTTTTGCAATCATTCCGCTTTGAGATTTTTTAACGATTTCAACCTCGCTTGCCTGTTCTTCAATACTCAAATTTTTATGTATTATGCCAATTCCGCCTTCTCTTGCCATTGCAATTGCCATTGCGGATTCCGTAACTGAATCCATAGCAGCGCTTATAATCGGGATATTTAGTTTAATTTTGTTTGTCAGTCTTGTTGTAAGGTCGACACTGCTTGGCAGAATGTTTGATTCTTGCGGAATAAGCAAAACGTCATCAAATGTTAATCCTTGTTTAATATCGGGCATAGTATTCTCCTAAAATTTTGTTTTTGTAATATTATCACAAAAAAATTAAGAATTAATCATAATTTTTAAAAGAAATTTTTGTATTTTTTTCTTCTTTTGTTAATGCCGTTTTTATAACACCTAAAGTAAAAGGTTCAAATTCAGATGCAATTTCGAATATTTCAGAACAGTTTTCTTCATTTGCGATAACGCAATAGCCGACACCCATATTAAAATTTTTATATGTTTTTTCAAATCCGAAAATATCAATTAATTTTTCAAATATTTCTTGTTTTGGCACTTCGTTAAAATTTATTCTTGCGCAATATCCGTTTGGTATTGCTCTTAGTAGATTTTTGCCTATTCCGCCGCTAGATATATGAGCGGCTGTTTTAATCAAATTTTTTGAGCATAATTTTTCAACAACATCCGAATAAATATAAGATGTTTGAAGAAATTTTTCATAAAACTCATTATCAATAAGTTTTTTGCCGTATAAATTTTTAACTAAAGAAAAACCTGCCGTGTGTATACCTGATGATTTAAAACCTATAACAATATCACCTTCCGCAACAGACATTTTTGAAAGAAGTTTTTCTTTCTTTAAAATTCCAACCATAAAGCCGCCTACATCAAAATGGTTTTCTTCAATTAGAGAACCAAATTCCGCTGTCTTTCCGCATAAAAGAGTGCAGTTATGTTTTTCAAGTTCTTCTCTTAAAGTTGAAATAAACTGAGAGGCATTATCAATATTTACAACATTTACTGCAAGATAATCCAAGAAAAACATAGGTCTTGCGCCTGTACAAGATATATCGTTTAAACACATGGCAACAAGCTCATGTGCAATTTCTCTCCACATTTTTCTCTCTGCCATAGGAACAATTTTTGTTCCAACACATTCTGCACAACCTACCAAATAATATTTCGGTATATAGGGGTGTTCAAAAAGACCTGCAAAATTGCCCAGATTTTGACTTTTAATGTTTTCGCTAATTATTTTTTCAAAAAATATATTCTTTTCAAATCCCGACTCGGTTTCATAAGTTTCAAACATATCCCCGCCCTTTTGTAAATTTTGTTAACAGATTTCTAATACTAAAGTTGTAGTATTCGCTAAAATTTTGCCGTTATGTGTTAAAATATCATAAAATGAGGTAAATGGGAAGACTATGAACAAAGTTTTATGCAGTACAAAATTTCTTGAACTTAAAGCCACAACATCTCCTATAGAGGGGGTTGATTGGATTTATGCTCATCGACCGAATGCAAAAAATGTAGTTGTTATTGTTCCCGTAATTCAAGATAAATATGTTTTATTTTTAAAAACAAACAGACCTCCCATTTTAAATGAAGGTATAGGTCAATATTGTATCGAATTGCCTGCAGGGCTTATCGGCGATAAATACAAAAATGAAACAATAGAAGAAGCTCTAAAGCGAGAACTTTTGGAAGAAACAGGTATGCTTTGCTATGATTTTAAAATTGTTTCTAAAAATATTGCATCTTCTTCAGGACTTTCATCTGAAGTATGCACTATCACTTGTGCATATATAGATGATGACACGATATATAAAACTCCTGTAAGCGACGGCGGAATTATAGTTGACAGAATAAAAGTTCCTATCGATAAAATAAAAATATGGCTTCAAAAAGAACAAAGCAAAGGTGCTATTTTATCAGCCCAAGCCCTTGCTTCTCTTTTTTATCTTTTTGGTTGATTATTTGATTTTGTTTATTGTATAATGTTTCCTGTAATTTAGTTTAAAGGGGACAAATACAATGGGGTATGAGATAATATATAAAAAGGAACTTTGCACAAATCAATATGAAATAAGAGTTAAAGCTCCTTTCATAACCAAAAACGCCAAAGCAGGCCAATTTATTATTTTAAGGACTGACAAAAATTCCGAAAGAATTCCTTTAACAATCGCTGACTATGACAGAGAAAAAGAAGAATTGACTATGGTTTATATGGCAGTTGGTTACACAACCAAAAAACTCGCTTCTCTTGAAGTCGGAGATGAAATTGAAGATATCGTGGGACCTTTAGGTGTTCCGACACACATAGAAAAATACGGAACAGTTGTTTGCCTTGCAGGCGGATACGGAGCAGCTCCCTGTTACCTTATTGCAAAAGCTTTTAAGGATGCGGGCAATAAAGTTTATATGATTATGGGTGCAAGAAATAAAGACTTAATTTTCTGGGAAGATAAAATGAAGGAAGCTTGCACTGAATTATATATCACAACAGATGACGGAACTTACGGCAGAAAAGGCTTTGTGACAAACGTTCTTGAAGAAATCATCGGCAGAGAAAAAATTGACTACGCAATTGCAGTCGGCCCAATGCCTATGATGAGAGCTTGCGCCGAAATGACAAGACCGCATAAAATTAAAACGGAAGCTTCAATGAACCCTATTATGGTTGACGGAACAGGCATGTGCGGTGCATGCAGAGTTACGGTTGGCGGCAAAGTTAAATTTGCTTGTGTTGACGGTCCTGATTTTGATGCACACCAAATTGATTTTGATGAAGTTATAAACAGATGCAAAATTTACAAAGACCAAGAAAGACATTGCGACGAAACAAAATGCAACCTGCTTAAACAAGCACAAACTTTATAAGGAGTGATATGGCTAAATCAAGAATTTTAACTTGTCCTTTGATGAGTATTGGAAGTACGAATGAGAAAGTGTGTCTTCAGGAAGATTGCGCTTGGTATATGAACAGCACTAAAACTTGTGCGATGTATATTATGGCGCACAATGCAATCTTAAACATCAAAGAGAAACAGACAAAACACAACTAGCTGAAAGGAACCTCTATAAATGCAAAAACCAATGACAATTACCGAAAAGATATTTGCGGCGCACTCAGGTCGTGAATATGTGACTGCGGGAGAACTTATCACGGCAAAAGTTGACATTACTCTTGCAAATGATATTACGGGTCCTGTCGCAATTAAAGAATTCAAAAAAATCGGTGTTGATAAAGTTTTTGATAAAGACAGAGTTGTTTTTGTACCTGACCACTTTGTACCAAATAAAGACATTAAATCTGCGGAACAAGTTAAAATGATTAGAGAATTTGCCCGCGAACAAGATTTAACAAATTTCTTTGAAGTCGGAAGAATGGGGATAGAACATGCCCTTTTACCTGATTCAGGCATTGTAACTGCAGGTGACCTTATAATAGGTGCCGATTCACATACCTGTACATACGGTGCACTTGGTGCATTTTCAACCGGTGTAGGTTCAACAGACCTTGCTTGCGCCATGGCATCAGGTGAAACTTGGTTTAAAGTTCCCTCTGCAATTAAAGTTGTTTTTGAAGGCGAGCTTCAAAAATGGGTTAGCGCTAAAGATTTAATATTACACTTGATTGGTGATATCGGAGTTGACGGTGCATTATATAAAACACTTGAAATTACTGGAAGCACAATTTCTAATCTTTCAATGGACGGAAGATTTACTATCTGCAATATGGCAATTGAAGCAGGTGCTAAAAACGGTATAATCCCTCCTGATAAAATAACGGAAGAATATTTAAAAGGCAGAAGTATCAGACCTTATAAATTCTATCAAAGCGACGAGGGCGCAAATTATGAAAGAATTATTGAATACGATGCTTCTAAAATTGAACCCACTGTCGCATTTCCTCATTTACCTGAAAACACAAGACCAATTTCACAAGTAGGTGATGTGAAAATTGATCAGGTTGTAATAGGTTCTTGCACAAACGGCAGACTAAGCGACTTAAAAGTTGCGGCAGATATTTTAAAAGGAAAAAAAGTAAATAAAAATGTTCGTCTTGTAGTGTTCCCCGGAACTCAAGACATTTACTTAAAAGCAATTGAACTTGGATATATCCAAACAATTATTGAAGCTCAAGGTGCAGTATCTACACCAACTTGCGGGCCATGTCTTGGCGGACACTGCGGTATTTTGGCAAAAGGTGAAAGGTCAATTTCCACAACAAACCGTAACTTTGTAGGACGTATGGGACATCCTGAAAGTGAAGTTTATTTGGCATCTCCCGCAATAGCTGCAGCAAGTGCTATAACCGGCAAAATTTCTTCTCCCGAGGAATTATAATGAAAATAAAACTTTTAAAGGTATTTTCTTTACTTTTATTTTCTGTTTTGTTAACTCAAACTCAATCACAAGCTTTTACTTTATTTAAAAAGAGTATTAATTCAATTATAAGAAGTGCTGAAGTTAACAGAACGTCCGTTGTCTCAATTTCTGTCAAAAATTTAAAAAATCAAAAAACCGTTTATAAAAAGAAAGAAAAACAGCTTGTAGTTCCCGCATCATCACTTAAAATGTTTACCTTTGCGTCATCTTTAAATACTTTAGGTAAAGATTATGAATTTAAAACAAGTGTGTTTAAAGATTTAAAAAATAATATTTACATAAAACTTGGCGCAGACCCTTTACTTTCCGCCTCTGATATAAAAAAAATTGCCAACATTATCAAGGGTCAAGAATTTAATAAAATATACATAGATGACACTATAATTGATAAAGTGCCATATCCTGACGGCTGGCTTACGGATGATTTATGGCCTAATATACCGAAAATAAGTCCATATACTTTAGATAGAAACATGGTAAAGGTAAAAATCAAAATAAACCCTTCAAAAGGTGTGGAAATTTATCAGCCTAATGCTTATAAATTTTCTTTTATTAATAATTTGACCATAGGCTCTGAGCAAAATGTGAAAATTTCAAAAAATTATAATGATGATAATGAAATCATAAATATTGAAGGAACCATCGTTGAAGATACCAGCTTGGATATACCTGTCTATAATCCTAAATTTTACTTCATTGCAAATCTTGAAGAAGCTTTAAGGGCTCAAAATATTAAATATTTTGACCGGTATTATTTTGAAAAAACCCCAAACAATATTAATGAGCTTGGCCATGTTTCACATAATATAGAAGAAGTCGGTTCAAGAATTTTACAAAACAGTGATAATTTTGCAAGCGAAATTGTCTTTAAAATTGCAGGCGGAAAATTCAGAAACCGTGATTTTGGCTCAACAGCTGACGGTCTTAAAATGTTTGGTGATTATTATTCAAATTTAGGACTTAATTTAAAAGATGTAAATGTTACGGACGGAAGCGGAGTTTCAAGATATAATTTACTTTATGCGGATTGGATGACGGACGCTTTAGTTAAAATAGAAAATACGGGTATTAAAAGTTACATGGCAACTCCTGATGTGGGAAGTCTGTCTAAGCGCTTAAGACACATGAAGGGCTCTTTATGGGCAAAAACAGGAACATTGAACGGTATAAGCTCAATTGAAGGATATATAATAACTAAGGATAAAAAATATTTTGCATTTGTTATTATCATTCAAAATTTCAATAAAAAATCATCTGTTATAAAATCTTTGGAAGATGATTTAATAAATAATATCTACAACATGTAAACCGGAAGGACAAGAATGGCAGCATTAAGTATAGAAGATGAAATTAAACAAAAAATAAGAGAAGTACCCGATTTTCCAAAAAAAGGTATTAATTTTATTGATATTACAACTGCGATAAAAGACGCACCCGTTATGAAAAAAATAATTGATTTTTTTGTTGAACAATTTAAAGATGAAAAAATTGATTACGTTGCGGGTATTGAATCTCGCGGTTTTATATTTGGTATGCCCATTGCTTATCTTTTAAATTGTGGTTTTGTTCCTATCAGGAAACCTAAAAAACTTCCTGCGGAAACCATAAGTGTTGAATATTCTCTTGAATATGGAACGGACAAAATAGAAATTCATAAAGATGCTATTGAAAAAGGAAAAAAAGTTTTAGTTATAGATGATTTACTTGCAACAGGCGGAACTGCTGCAGCTGCTTGTACTTTAATTAAAAAAGCCGGCGGTGAGCTTGTAGGTGTAGGATTTTTAGTTGAACTTGAATTTCTTAAAGGGAGAGAAAAACTTCCCCAAGATATTAAAACGGTAACGCTTTTAAAATATAAAGAATAATTTATTTTTTTATTTTTCCGCTTTCAATTAAAACCATAAGGCATGAAATATCGGCAGGCTTTACTCCGCCTATTCTAAGGGCTTGTGCAAGCGTTTTAGGACGAACTTTATCAAGTTTTTCTTTTGATTCTGTGGATATTTGTTTTATATCAAAATAGTTTATATTTTCAGGTATTTTTATTTTTTCAAGTTTGTCTGCATTTTCTGCTTGGATATTTTGTCTGTTTATATAACCTTCGTATTTAATTTCAATTTCGACTTGTTCTTTTACTTCTTTTATGAAAAATTTATCTTTATCTTTTGGAATTACGGATTTGTATCCTAATTTTTCAAGAATTTTGTAATCTATGAAGGGTCTTTTTAAAAGTCTGTCCGCCGGAGTTGTAACTTCTATATTTTGATTAACTTTATTTAGAATTTTATTATTTTCTTTGTTTGCTTTAATTCTTTGATTTTTAAGATTTTCAATTTCTTTTTGAATGTACTCTTTCTTTTCTCTTAGTCTTTTTATGGCTTCTTCTTTAATAAGACCTGCCGCATATCCTATTTCCATAAGTCTTATGTCTGCATTGTCTTCTCTTAAAATAAGTCTGTATTCACTTCTTGATGTCATCATTCTGTAAGGCTCGTCAATATCTTTCGTAACTAAATCATCGATAAGAGTTCCTATATAAGAATTTGACCTGTCAAGTTCGATAAAGGGTTTATTTTGAAGATACATGGAAGCATTAAGTCCGGCAATAAGCCCTTGTGCAGCGGCTTCTTCATATCCTGAAGTTCCGTTTATTTGTCCTGCCAAAAATAATCCTTTTATTTTTTTACACATTAAGGAATGGTTTAATTCAAGTGCTGATACACTATCATATTCAACAGCATAAGCAGGCTTTATAACAGAAACATTTTCAAGCCCCGGAAGACTTTTTAACATTTGAATTTGAACTTCAATAGGTAAACTTGTGGAAAATCCTTGAACATACATTTCATATGTATTAATACCTTCAGGTTCAATAAAAATATGGTGTGAGGGATTATGTGCAAATCTTACAATTTTATCTTCAATGCTTGGGCAATATCTTGGTCCTTTACCCGTGATAAGACCGCTGTATAAAGGTGATTTGTCAAGATTATTTCTTATAATTTCATGGGTTTTTTCATTTGTTTTTGTAAGATAACAAGGATATTGTTTTCTTAAATTAAAATTTGGCGTAAATGAAAATAAATTTGGACAATCATCTATAATTTCGTCAGGCGGTTGAACAAGAAGTTTGTCATAATCAAGTGTTCTTCCGTCAATTCTTGCGGGGGTGCCTGTTTTTAATTTTTTAATTTTAAGCCCTAAATTAGCTAAAGATGAAGATAAACCTTTTGCGCTTCTTTCGCCCAGTCTTCCTGCTTCAAAGGATTTAAGACCTATATATATTTTTCCTTCTAAGCTTGTTCCCGTTGTTAATATAACAGCCAGTGCAAAATATTCCATACCGAGTTCGTCTTTAACACCTTTTATAATATTATTTTCAACAATTAAATCCGTAATTAGGGTTTGCTTAAGTGTAATATTTTCTTCACTTTCAATTAAATTTTTCATAAAGCGCATATAGTTTTTTTTATCAATTTGCGCTCTAAGAGCCCTAACTGCAGGTCCTTTAGATGTATTTAGTATTTTTAATTGCATATAGTTGTTGTCTGCAGCATAAGCCATAACCCCGCCTAAGGCATCAATTTCTCTTACCAGATTTGATTTAGCAGGTCCTCCTATTGCGGGATTACAAGGCATTAAGCCTATATAATCCGTATTTAAAGTGGTAAATAAAACTTTATGCCCCAATTTAGCACAAGAAACTGCGGCTTCAATTCCTGCATGACCTGAACCGACAACAATTACATCAAATTTAAACATCTATTTCAGCCTGTTTATAATATCTTGTGTTATATCAATACCGCCTGCTAAAGCAGAGTCTTTTTTAACAACTATATCAAGTTTTTTTTCAATTCTTACTTTATCGGCAGCTTGTTTTATTTTTAAGTCAATTTCAGCTTCTCTTTTTCTTCTAAGTTCAAGATATTCTTTTTGTTTGGCTTCAACTGCCGCAATTGCTTTTTTTCTTTTTTCTATTCTTGTTTTTTCATCTTTTGCGCTGTTAACTTCTTTGTTTTGTTGGTCTATAAAAGCACTAACACTTTTAAATTTATTGTTAACTTCATTTTTGTATTTTTGAGCAAGTGCATAGTTGTTAACAACTTTTGTTATATCAACATAACCCACTTCAACCGCAAAAGAAATTTGCGTTACCAGAGATAAAATTAAAATTAAAAGAATTCCTTTTTTCATTTATTTTCTTCCTTTCAATGTAACAGTACCTTGATTTTCTATTGGTGTTATAAGTATTTTTGCATTTATATTTAAATTTTTATATGTATTTTCAATTATTTCTTTTATTTCGTTTTGATTTTGTCCGTTTGTAATAATAAGTATTGAAGGTCCTGCACCTGCTAAAACACAGCCTAAAACTCCTTTTATATGTTTTAAATTTTGATTTAGTTGTTCAAATTCAGGTACAAGTTTTGTTCTAAACGGTTGATGAAGCATATCTTTTAAAGATAATTTCATTAATTCTTCATCTTTTGTATAAACAGATTCAACAAACATTGCACTTCTTTTTAAATTAAAAACTGCGCTTTTCATATCTACTTTTTCAGGTAATACTGAACGTGAAATACCGGTTGATAATTCATAATCAGGAATACAAACAATTAATTTCCATTCTTTTGGCCATTCAAGTTTTCTGTATACTACACTTCCGTCTTCTTCTTGAGAAGAAATAGTAAGTCCTCCGACTAAAGCAGGTGTAATATTATCCGGGTGACCTTCTATTTCTGAGGCAATTGATAATAAAACCGCAAGATCGGCAGGATGACCTAATAATTCATTCGCAGCAACTAAAGTTCCAACTATGACGGATGAAGATGAACCTAATCCTCTTGCAATCGGAATATTTGTTTTTATATCAATTTTTAATTCTTCAGGAACCTGCCCCATATAATTATAAAAAAGTTCAATTGCCTTATAAATTATGCTTGATTTATCATTTGGTATATTTTCAGTATTAATTTGATTTTCTTCACTTATAATATTAATTTGAACTCCGCTTCCGGGAAGTATTGTTTCTTCAACTGAAATTATATTATATATAGGAATTGCAAGTCCAAAACAATCAAAACCACATCCTAAATTTGCAATTGTAGCAGGAATTTTTACTTCAACTTTCATTTTACCTCACTTGAACAGGCATAACTAAGCATATTTGCTCATTATTATCTTCGGGTTTGAATATTGTTGCGGATAAGTTTGTAGAAATTTCTATAATTACATTTTTACTTTCAATATTTTTTAAAGCTTCCAAAATATATTTATAATTAAAACCTATAACTATATCATCATAATTATATTCAATTTCTAATTCGTCAGATCCGATACCGGCTTCAGGCGCATCTGCTTTTAGGGTTAAATTATTTTTTTCAAACATAAATTTTATAATGTTTGTTCTTTCATTAACCATAATAGAAACTCTTTCTATTGAATTTATAAGTTCTTCTTTATCTATTTTAACTATTTTTTCATTTGTTGTCGGAATTAATTGTTGATATTTAGGATAAATACCTTCAATTAATTTAGAAGAAAATTTTATATTATCAAATATAAAATATATTTTTGTTTTATTTATTTTAATTTTTAAATCTTTATCATTTACTATTGATGAAATTCTTGCAATTTCTTGAAGAGTTTTTAAAGGAATAATAAATGTTTCTTCTTGAGATTTTGAATTTATTGCTTTTATTACTCTTGTTAATCTGTTACCATCGGTTGCGGCAACTTCAAGTGTATTCTCTTTAATATTTACACAAACACCACCTAAAATACTTGCTGATTCTGATTGTGCACAACAATACATTGTTTGTTTAATTGCTTTATTAAATATTTCTTTATTTATTTCAAATACTTTTTCATTTTCATCTTCATTTTTATTATCTTTAAATATTTGAAGATAATCACTAACTCCAATTGAATTCATTTCAAATTTTGATTTACCGCATGTTATTTTAATTACGTTTGTATCAACATCATTGCTTATAACAATAGGTTTTTCTTGCAATTTTAAAGATATTTCATTTAATTTTTTTGCATTTAATGTAATTTTACCTTCTTCTTCAACATTTGCATCTAAATCAAGAGTTATTGTTTGATTAAGGTCTGTTGCACAAAATCTGACTTTATTATCTGATATTGTTTCAATTAATATATTTGATAATACAGGTTGAATACCTCTTTGTGCCGTTGATTTTTCAACTATTTTAATTCCGTTTGAAAAAGCTTCTTTATTCAATGTTATTTTCATTATTTTTTCCTTAAATTTATTATTAAATATATTATATTATAAATAAAATAGTAATATAAGTAAGATTAAAAAAATTGTTTATAATTATTTTTATTTATATGTAAGAAGGGGCATGGTTGTTTATAATTTTTTATTAAGCTTTTGATAAAGTTAAACAATTTATATTATAAATTTTATTTTTATAAAATTCATTTATTATTTCATTTAAAGTTGAACCCGTTGTTATAATATCATCTATAATTAATATATTTTCACCTTTATATTCTTTTAAATTTATATTAAAGGAATTTTTTATATTTTCTTTTCTTTCTTTTTTATTTAAAGAAAATTGCGGCTTTGTATCTTTTATTTTTATAAGTAATTTATCGTTGTATTTTAAACAAGATAATTTTGAAAAATCTTTAACTATATTTAAAATATGGTCATATCCTCTTTTATTTATCCTATTTTTATGAGAAGGAACAGGAACTATAATTAAATTATTTTTATCTATATCTAATTTATTAAAGTATTTATATAAAAAAGATGCAAAATGAAAGGATAAATTCTTTTTATTTTTAAATTTATAATTATGAATTAATTTTTTAATATTATCCTCATATAAAAAACAAGAATAAATATTTACTCCCTCTATTTTATTTAAAGAATAATAAGGTAAATAATTAAAAGTTTTTGCACAGCTTTTACACAAAAAATCAACTGCTTTATTTGAATTACATAAACAACAATTATTTTTATAAATAGAATTTAAAATGTAGTAAAAAATATTTTTAAAAAACATAAAAATATGACCTTTTAAAATTTATAATATATAATAATTTTATGATAAAAAAAGAAATTAAATTTAACAATAAAAGAAAAGAAAAATTAAATTTTAAAAACAACTCAGAACTTGATGTTATGAGAAAATATAAAAAAAGAAGTGATAAAAACTTCTGCGTAGAAAAAGGATTTTATCCTCTCGGTTCCTGCACCATGAAATATAATCCGAGAATAAATGAATATTGTGCAAACCTTGATAAATTTTTAAATATAAATCCAAATCAAAAAGATGAAGATATTCAAGGTTCTCTGGAAATTATATATAATCTTCAAGAATCTTTAAAAGAAATAACAGGAATGGATTATGTCACAACCCAGCCTTGTGCCGGAGCTCATGGTGAATTTGTAGGGATGATGATAATTAAAAAATATTTTGAAAATAAAAAAGACTTTAAAAGAAAAAAAGTCATAGTTCCTGACAGCGCACACGGCACAAATCCAATGAGTGCTTCAATGTGTGGTTTTCAGATTATACAAGTTAAATCAAATGAATTTGGACAAGTAGATATTGAAGATTTGAAACCGTTGCTTGATGAAACAGTTGCGGCAATCATGATGACAAACCCGAATACTCTTGGAATTTTTGAAGAAAATATATTAAAAATATCAAATTTAATGCATAAAAACGGCTCCCTTCTTTATTACGACGGAGCTAATTTAAATGCAATTATGGGTTATACAACACCGAGAAAAATGGGTTTCGATGTAGTTCATCTTAATTTACACAAAACCTTTTCCACTCCGCATGGGGGCGGAGGTCCGGGTGCTGCCCCTGTTTGTGTAACCAAAGAACTCGGAGAATTTATACCAAAACCGACTGTTGAATTTGACGGAAATAAATATTTTAGAAATTACAACAGACCAAACTCAATAGGTAAAATAAGCACATTCTTTGGTAATTTTTCAGTCTTGGTAAAAGCTTACACTTACATTTTAACTTACGGTAAAAGACTTAAGGAAATAAGCGCCCGAGCTGTCTTAAATGCAAACTATATAAAAGAAAAACTAAAAGAAGATTATGATGTTTCTCATAATACAAAATGTATGCATGAATTTGTAATTTCAGGTGAAAGCAAAAAAGAAAAAGGTGTTTCAACTTTGCAGATTGCAAAAAGATTAATGGATTTTGATATTCATCCGCCTACAATTTATTTTCCTTTAATTGTCCATGAAGCAATGATGATAGAACCTACCGAATCCGAAAATAAAGAAACGCTTGATAATTTTATTGAAGTTATGAAGAATATTTCAAAAGAAATAGATAATAATCCTGAAAATTTTAAAAACTATCCTTCAAAAACAATCGTTAAAAAGGTAGATGAAGTTTATGCCGCAAGAAACCTTGATTTAAGGAGAAAATAGTGCAAACAAGTGACTTTGATTATGAACTTCCTAAGGAACTTATAGCACAATTTCCCTTAAAAAACAGAACTTCCTGTAAAATGGAAGTTATAAACAAAAAAAATAAGACCATTGAGCATAAACATTTTTATAATATTTTAGATTATTTAAAAAAAGGTGACACCCTTGTTTTAAATGATACAAAAGTTATTCCCGCAAGAATTCTATGTAAAAGAAATACAGGTGCAAATGTTGAAATATTTTTATTAAAACCCCTTCAAAATTCTAATTGGAGCTGCCTTATAAAAAATTCAAGAAGGTTAAAAGAAAATGAAATTTTAAACGTCTCTGATAATCTTCAAATAAAAATTATAAATAAGACAGAAGTCGAGCTTATTTATAAAGGGGATATTTACCTAATACTTGAAAAAACAGGTAAAACTCCGCTTCCGCCTTATATTACAAGAGAAGCAAATGCCGACGATAAAGAAGATTATCAAACTGTTTTTGCAAAAAACATAGGCTCTGTTGCAGCACCTACCGCAGGTCTTCATTTTGATAAAGAAACGCTTAAAAAAATAAAAGAAAAAGGTGTAAACATAGCTTATATTACATTAAATGTCGGTCTTGGCACATTTTTGCCGGTTAAGACGGAAGATATAAAAGAACATATAATGCACAAAGAAAGTTATGAAATAAATAAAAAAAACGCAGATATTATAAACAATACAAAAGGAAGTATTATAGCAGTCGGGACAACGGTTGTAAGAACCCTCGAAGCTACATATCAAAAATATAATAAAATTATCCCCTGCAAGGAAGAAACGGATATTTTTATATATCCGCCTTATGAATTTAAAGTGACAGACAAATTAATAACCAACTTTCATCTTCCAAAATCAACACTCATCATGCTTGTGTCAGCGCTTGCAGGCAAAGATTTTGTGTTTCAAGCATATAAAGAAGCAATAGCTCAAAAGTACCGTTTTTTCAGTTATGGCGACTGTATGCTTATTGAATAACTTTTAATTTGTTAAGTTATGTAACAAAAAATATATATATCTTAGATAAAATATCAATATTTTTAAGAACTTATTTTTTATATAAATGTAAGAGAGAGTTAAAAATTTAAAAGGATATTAACAGATGGCTAATTTTCAAGAAAATGTATTTATGACAAATTCAGTTGTAGCTAACGAATATGAAAAAGCTATTAACGGTATTCTTGAAGCTTGCCAACCACCAAAGAAAAAAGTTTATAAAGACATGATAAAAATGCTTGAAGAAAGCTATTTTGTCGGTTCTTTAAAATACGGAAATAATTTTATAGCTTAGGATTTTTTACTTACATTACTTAAAGGAAAGTTATAAGGCACGACTTATCGTGCCTTTTTTTACAAAAATTAAGTACACGGTTTTTTAAAAAACATAATTACGGCAAGTAAATAATAAAAAACGGTCTTTAAAATAGAAAGACCGTTTTTTACGTTTTTAATTTTTGTATAGGTTATTTTATTGCACCTTTAATGATTTCAATAAAACTTTCAGCCTGAAGACTTGCACCTCCTACAAGCGCACCGTCTATATCTGATTGAGCCATTTGTTCAACAATTGTTGCAGGTTTAACAGAACCGCCGTATAAAATTCTTACTTTTTCAGCAATAGCGGAACCTGCAACCTGTGCAACAGTTTTTCTTATTTGTTGTATAACTCTGTTTGCTTCTTTACTGTCACAAGTTTTGCCTGTACCGATTGCCCAGATAGGTTCGTATGCAATAACTGTTTTTTCAACATTTTCAGGCGATATACCTTCTAAAGCTTTTACAATTTGAGATGAAATGTGAGAGTCAGTAACGCCCATTTCTCTTTGTTCCAATGTTTCACCGCAGCAGATAATTGGAGTTAAGCCTGCTTCTAAGATAGCAATTGCTTTTTTGTTTATGAGTTCATCATCTTCTTTAAAATATTGTCTTCTTTCGCTATGTCCGATAATTATGTAAGATACATTTAAATCTTTTAACATATCGATTGAAATTTCACCCGTGAAAGCTCCTTTTGGTTCAAAGTAGCAGTTTTGAGAACTTAAAGAAACTTTATCACATCCTTCAAGTTCTTTTGATACGGGATATAAAGATGTAAACACAGGAGCTATAACGATTTCAGGTAAAGTATTTTTGTCTAAATCTTTAACTCCTTTAATTATTCCTTTTGTTAATTCAATGCTTTCACTCACATTGTTGTGCATTTTCCAGTTTCCTGCAATAATTGGTTTTCTTGCCATAATTTACTCCTTTTTTAAGTTTCTTTTTCGGTTTTATAATACCACGAAAATAAAGATTATATAAAGAGAATAAAATATATGGTATGATAAAATATATAAATGAGGAGAAAAATATGATACCTATTTTAGATTCAAAAAGACAATATCAACAAATAGCAAACGAATTGGAACCGGCTGTTTTAGAAGTTATGAGAAGCGGTTCGTACATTATGGGCAAAAACTGCCACGCGCTTGAAGAAGAACTTGCAAAATATATAGGAACGAATTATGCAGTTGTTCTAAACTCAGGAACCGATGCACTTCATTTAGCGCTTAGAGCCTTAGATATCGGTGCGGATGATGAAGTTATATCTACGGCATTTACATTTGTCGCAACATCAGAATCAATTGGCATTGTTGGCGCAAAACCTGTCTTTGTAGATATTAATCCTGACACATTTAACATTGATGCTTCTAAAATTGAAGCGGCAATTACTCCAAAGACAAAAGCAATTATCCCTGTTCACTTGTACGGACAGCCATGCGATATGGATGTAATTATGGAAATTGCCAAAAAACATAATTTATATGTAATTGAAGACTGTTGCCAAGCAATCGGTGCCGAATACAAAGGCAAAAAAGTAGGTACATTCGGCGATGTCGGATGTTATAGCTTCTATCCTACTAAAAACCTCGGTACAATGGGTGACGGCGGTGCTTGCGTATTAAACAATGAAAAACTTAAAGATAGAATTATCGCACTTAGAAACCACGGTGGTGCCGTTCGTTATCATCATGATGAAATCGGTGTTAATTCAAGACTTGATGAAATTCAAGCTGCGATTTTAAGAGTAAAACTTCCATACGTTGATGAATGGAACAAACAAAGAAGAGCTCACGCTCAAAAATATAATGAATTGTTTGCATCAAATGCTGACATTGAAACTCCGAAAGAACTTAATAATACATATTGTGTTTATCATCAATACACAGTAAAAGTTCCAAACAGAGATGCTGTTCACAAACTTTTACAAGAAAACGGAATTGGAGCTATGATTTATTACCCTATTCCTTTACACCTTCAAAAAGTTCATGAAAAATACAATTTCAAAGAAGGCATGCTTCCTAATACGGAAAAAGATACAAAACTTGTACTCAGCCTTCCCATGTTTGCGGAAATAACGGAAGAAGAACAAGAAACAGTCGCAAAAACTCTTATTGAATGTGTTGAAAAAGCAAAAGACTGTGTTTGTGCGTAAATAAAATAAAAATATATAAAAAGACCCTCATATTTTGTGAGGGTCTTTTTATTATAAAACCGGTTATAAACAATTAAAAAATTAAAAAACAAAATCAAGATATAACATACTTTTAAACTTTTGCATTTTTGTGTATAATTCTTTTAGAAAATGAGGATTTTAATATGTACGGTATTATTTTAGCAGGCGGCAGCGGTTCAAGACTTTGGCCTTTATCAAGAGAGTTATATCCAAAACAACTTTTAAAACTGAATGACGAAAAAAGTCTTTTGGAAAACACTTTTTTAAGGCTGAAAGAAATAATGCCTTTCGAAAATATCATAAGCATCACAAACACAAAACATGTAGTAAGCGTTAAAACACAACTTGCAAAGTGGTATCCTCAATCAATAATTTTAGCTGAACCTGCCGCGAAAAACACTGCTCCCGCAATTGCAGTCAGTGTTAAGTACATATTAGATAAATTTGAAGACGATGTTATTTTGGTTGTTCCTTCAGACCATCTTATAAAAGATACAAAAGCCTTCAAAAAAACGGTTGAAGAAGGTGAAAAACTTGCAAAAAAAGGATATTTAGTCACATTTGGCATTAAACCGGAATCACCTCATACGGGTTACGGTTACATTAAAACATCAAAAACCCTTGACGGATTTAAGGTTGATGAATTTAAAGAAAAACCGGATGAAAAAACGGCCGAAGAATATTTTAAGTCAGGAAATTATTACTGGAATTCAGGTATATTCATGTTCAAAGCCTCAGTATTTTTAAATGAACTTAAAAAATGCGCGGAAGATATATATGGAAATCTCCAAGAATTTAATTTTGGCGGAAATGATACTATTGACTATACTTTATTTGATAATATGCCTTCTATATCCGTTGATTATGCAGTTATGGAAAAAACAAAAAATATTGCTCTTGTCCCCCTTAAAAGCGACTGGAATGACCTCGGATGCTGGGAAGCAATATATGACACAAATGAAAAAGATAAAGAAAACAATGTAAAAATAGGAAATGTTATTACGGAAAAATCCAAAAACTCTTTGTTCTTTAGCTCAAACAGACTCATTGCAGGAATAGGACTTGATAATGTGATTGTGATTGAAACACCCGATGCTGTTCTTGCTTGTAAAAAAGACATGACACAGGATGTTAAAAAAGTTTTTGAAAAATTAAAAGAAATAAAAGATGATACACACTTAATTCATACAACAGTATATCGTCCTTGGGGATATTATACGGTTCTAAATCAAGGTGAAGGATATTTGACAAAAATGATAAGCGTAAACCCAAATGCACAATTGAGTTTACAATCTCATAATTTCCGCTCAGAACACTGGGTTGTATTGTCAGGTACAGCAAGAATAACTCTTGACGATAAAGTATTTATGCTGAAAGCAGGTTCAAGCATTGATATTCCAATTCAAGCAAAACACTCTCTTGCAAATCCTTATCCGACTGAGTTAAAAATCATTGAAGTTCAAAAGGGCGACAAACTTATTGAAGAAGACATTGTAAGATATAAAGATATATACGGCAGGGTATAAGATGAAAGTTTTTTTAGGAATTGACGTTGGTTCTGTTACAACAAAAATTGCACTTGTTGATGAAAAAGGTAAATATGTAGACAGCTACATGCTGAGAACATCCGGAAAACCCACTTGGGCGGTGCAAAACGGACTTAAAGAGCTATACAACAAAAAAAATGACGATTGGGAAGTTATGGCAGTGGGCACAACAGGTTCAGGCCGTAACTTGGCAGGCGCGCTCGTAGGTGCTGATATTATAAAGAATGAAATTACGGCTCACGCAGTTGCAGCAAGCACCTATGTTCCGGGAGTTCAAACAATACTTGAAATAGGCGGACAAGACAGCAAAATCATCATTTTAAGAGACGGTATTGTAACCGATTTTGCAATGAACACAGTCTGCGCCGCAGGAACGGGAAGTTTTCTTGACCAACAGGCAGGAAGATTAAATGTTAAAATAGAAGATTTCGGGCTAATTGCTCTTCAATCAAAATCACCTGCAAGAATTGCCGGAAGATGTGGTGTTTTTGCGGAATCAGATTTAATTCACAAACAACAATTAGGTTATAGTGTGGAAGATTTATTGTATGGATTGTGCCAAGCACTTGTCAGAAACTATTTATCAAATCTTGCACTCGGAAAAGAAATTTTGCCTATTGTTACTTTCCAAGGCGGTGTTGCTGCAAACGTCGGAATGGTAAAAGCATTTGAAGAAGCACTAAATACAAAAATTGTTGTTCCTGAAAATCACCAAACAATGGGTGCGATAGGCGCAGCACTTTTAGCTATGGAAAATCACCAATATACAAATGAAAAAACTAAGTTCAAAGGCTGGAATGTTAAAGATATGGAATTCCATTCAGTGACGGCAGCATGCAACGGATGCAGCAATAATTGCGAAGTTGTAACCATTCTGGAAGGTGATTATACTGCCCCGGATTTTAAAAATGGCGGAAAAATCCAAGATATAAAAGGAAATATTATTGCTCGCTGGGGCGGCACTTGCGGAAGATGGGAAAAATAAAAAATCTTTAAAATCCTTTCAAATCATGTCTTGACAGTGATTTTTGTCTAGGGTATATTTAAGAGACGTAAGATAGGTTGACCGTTTTAAATGTTACTTTGTAACTACGGTTCCTTAAAAGAAAGGACATTAAAATGTACGCTATAGTTGAAGCAGGCGGAAAACAATATAAGCTCGAAGAAGGCAGATACCTTGATGTTGAGCTTATCGACGCTAAGGAAAATGAAAAAGTCACTTTTGACAAAGTTGTAATGCTTGTTAACGGCAAAAAATCAACAGTCGGACAACCATATGTTAAAAATGCAACAGTTGTCGGAACAGTTTTAAAACACGATAAAACAAAAAAAGTACTTGTTTATAAACAAAGAGCAAAAAAAGGCTATAGAAAAAAACAAGGACACAGACAAGACTTCACAAGAGTTATGATTAACAAAATCAATACAAAGGCTGCTAAAAAAGAAGAAACAACAGCAGTTGAAGGAGAATAACAATGGCACATAAGAAGGGCGTAGGTTCAAGTAAGAACGGTAGAGACAGTAACAGCAAGCGTCTTGGCGTAAAGAAATACGGCAGTGAAAATGTGCTTGCAGGAAATATCCTAGTCAGACAAAAAGGTACTAAAATTCATCCCGGCGTAAATGTAGGTATGGGTTCAGATAACACATTATTTGCAAAAATTGACGGTGTTGTAAAATTTGAACCATATAGAAGAACAAGAAAACAAGTAAGCGTTTACGCGATTGAAAAATAGATTTAATGGTGTGGGGGCGTAGCTCACTTGACCGAGTTTACGAGGTCAACCTGCGAAAGCAGAAAACTAACCAGCTGAGCCCTGAAGCCGTGGAAAATTGAAAACCGAATAGATTTAATGGTGTGGGGGCGTAGCTCAGCTGGTTAGAGCGTCTGCCTGTCACGCAGAAGGTCGAGGGTTCGAGCCCCTTCGTCCCCGCCATTTAAAAAAGAGTCCTTCCGGGCTCTTTTTTAATGTTTTATTTTCTTTTAACCATGTGCTATAATAACCGAAAAGAAGATAACTTTATGTATGAAAAAGCATTAACAAAAACAACAATCTTCTTTTCTTAAGGTTAATACTATTGAAAAAAATTTTATGTTATGGCGATTCAAATACATTTGGATTTAATCCTCTTGACGGTTTGAGATATGACGAACAAACAAGGTGGAGTGCACTTTTGCAAGCTAATTTAGGAAATGATTTTAAAGTTATTGAGGAAGGTGCTAACAATAGAACAGGTTTTGTAAATAATAAAGACGGGTTTTTATATTCAGGCTCAAAACATTTTCCGAAACTTATTTCAAAAATAAAAGATATTGACATTTTAATTCTTGCAATAGGCACAAATGATTTGCAGTTTCAGTACAATTTAAGTTTTCATAAAATTAAAAACGGTCTTGAAAACTTAATACAAACGGCAAAAGGAAAAGCAAAAAGAATTATACTTATTCCGCCTGTAAAACTTTCAGATTGCATACTCGACGGATATTTTAAAATTCAATTTGATGAGACAAGTATTTCAAAATCAAAAAAGATAGGTAAAATATATAAAAAATTGGCTAAAATTTACAATTTAGAAATATTTGATTTTAATGATTTTACAGCCCCTTCAACGCATGACGGGCTTCATTATGATAAAAAATCACATAAAATTATTGCAGAAAAACTTGCCGAATACATAAAAGGGGAAAGCTAGTGGAATACAACAAAGAAAATATACAGTGGAGAGAATCAAGCTTTAAAGCAATAATACCTTTTATTGTTTTTGTCATTTTTTATTTTGGTTTTTCTCTTTGGACAAGCGATTTTTCAAGAATACCCATGACCGTCGCTTTTATAATTTCATCAGCCGTTGCCTTAATTCTCAATCACAAGGAAAAACTTACTAAAAAAATAGAATTATTTGCGCTTGGTATGGGCAACAAAGATATTATGATTATGTGCCTTGTTTTTATACTCGCAGGTGCATTTACTGCAAGTGCCGCTGCGGTAGGAGGAGTTGAAGCAGCTGTTTTAATTGCACAGCATTTTGTCCCTGCTCAATATATGGTTTTAGGTTTATTTATAATTTCCGCTCTTATTTCATTATCAATAGGTACATCTTGCGGCACAATCGCAGCCATTGTTCCCATTGCAATCTCTATTTCTCAATCATTCGGAATTAATCCCTCATTTGTGCTTGGCGCAACTGTCGGGGGTGCAATGTTTGGGGATAATATGTCCTTAATCTCCGACACAAAAATTGCTGCAAGCAGGACACAAAACGTTGAAATGAGGGATGAAATGCTCTCTAATTTAAGAATTATCACAATTCCTGCAATTTTATGTATTTTATTATACACTCTCCCTGTTTTTGGAAGTTCAACGCATAATATAAATGAAACAGTTTTAACGCTTGATAATTTTATTAAAATAACTCCCTACATTTTACTTTTAGTTTTAGGTATCTCAGGCGTAAATGTTATGTTCCTGCTATTTTTTGGTACGGTTTTAAATATTATAATAGGCATTTCATATAAAATGTTTAATATTTTTGATGCCTTTGGTTATATAGGCGACGGCACGGTCAGTATGGCAACAACACTTATTGTTGCTATGCTTGCAGGCGGTTTGTTGCTTCTTGTAAGATATAATGGCGGAATTACTTACATAATTCAAAAAACAGGCGGACTCATTAAAAATAAAAGAACTTGTGAAGCAGGTATTTGTTTTTTAGTAGGAATTATAAATTTATTTACCGCAAATAATACCGTTGCAATCATTACGTCAGGTTCAATTGCAAAAGAATTATCAAAAAAATATGAAGTAGATTTGGTAAGAACGGCAAGTTTATTGGATACAACTTCTTGTGTTGTCCAAGGGCTTATCCCGTACGGAGCACAAATTCTTATTGCAACAAGTTTAGCATCAACAATCGGGGTAAGTTCATTTACTATTTTAAAAGGAATGTTTTATCCCGTTTTGATGTCGTTTGGTCTTTTATTTTCAATTTTGCGTACAAAAAACAAATAATAAGATTTGGCAAAAAACTTGTTTTTATTGGTTTTTATAAAACTATTTTTGCAAGTTTTTGTCAAATAGTGTATACTTTTTATAAAAAAGAAGATTACGCAAGCTATATGAAATTATTGGATAAAGATATTGAAGAAATCGGCTATGAAGATTTAAAAAATCTTCTCTTTGATGCGTTTAACAATATTTGTGATGAAAAAAACATATTATCTTTTGACGAGATAAATCTTATTCACAAACAAGCAGTTAAATTAAAAGCTTATGACCTTGTTTCGATTTCAATGTCTGTTTTAGGATATCTTGAGCTTAAAAAAGAGCCGAAAAGATATTATAAAGCGCTTTGCACATTAAATGACGCAAAATATTTAAGTTCTTCCTGTTCTTCCGATTTAGCGAAAAAAATAAATCTGTACATATTATCTTTGGCAGAAATTAGCGAAAAAAACTACACTTCAGCGCTTAATTTTACACAATACGGACTTAATACCGTTTGTGATGAAGATAAAATCATTAATCCAAAAATTATTGATTTAAAAAATAAAATCGAAATGCTGATAAGGCAAAAAGATGTGCAAACACTTTCCTCAAATAATCAAGAAGACCCGCTTCTTGCACTTTTAAAAGTAGGCAGAACAATAGCCGTTGAAACAAATATCGACGCGCTTTTAAAAATAATTGCACAAGAGATAAAGCTTGTTTTAAATGCAGACAGATGTACTGTTTTTATCTTGGATAAGGAAAAAAATGAGCTTTGGTCTAAAGTGGCACTCGGTCTTGATACCCAAGAACTTAGATTTGATGCAACAAAAGGACTTGCAGGGCACGTTGCACAAACCGGTGAAACCATAAACATTCAAGACGCATATTCTGATTTTCGTTTTAACAAAGAAATTGACATGCAGACAGGATATAAAACAAAAAACATCTTATGTATGCCGATAAGAAACATGAACCACGAAATAACAGGGGTGTTTCAGGTTTTAAATAAAAACGAAGGAAATTTTACACACAAAGACGAAGACCTACTTATTGCGATAGGTTCATCAGCAGGTATTGCGATAGAAAATGCAAATTTATTCAGCAGACAAGAAAAGTTTATCCAGCAGCAAAAAGACTTGTTATCAGGCTTTGTAGATACTCTTTCAGCTTCAATTGATGCAAGAGATAAAATAACCTCAGGTCATTCAAAACGTGTAACTATGTTTGTGGAACTTATTTGTGAGAACCTAAATTTGTCCGAGAAAGAAAAAGACATTATAAGACAAGCATCTTTGCTTCACGATATAGGCAAAATAGGAATTAGAGACTCTGTTCTTCAAAAGGAAGGAAAACTTACTCCCGAAGAATATGAACACATTCAAGAACATGCAAAAATTACGCATGATATCTTAACAAGAATTTACGGCTCGGAAGATTTCCAAGAAGTTGCAGACATTGCATCTTCTCACCACGAAAAATATGACGGAAGCGGATATTATAAAAAACTTTCAGGCGAAAATATACCTTTAGGAGGCAGAATTATTGCAGTCGGAGATGTTTTTGACGCAATTACATCAAAAAGGCACTATCGTTCTAAAATGAACATAGAAGATGCAATTTCCATTTTAATTAAAGGAAAAGGCACTCATTTTGATTCAAAAATTGTTGATGCTTTTTTGTCAATTCCTGCAGATTATATTATGAATGTATTTTTAGTTGATGTAAAAATGACCTTAACGGATGAGGATAAAAAAATCTTACATCAGCACGCTTTAATTAATATTTATAATCTTTTAGCCGAAAAAGAAGAAAAAGACTATACGGGGGACGAGAAGAAATTTATCGAAGTTTTTGCAAAATATTATGAGGGAAGAAGCGAGGTATAAAATTGAAAAAAATAATACTTATACTTCTTATAACCCTGTTTAATCTCCCTGCATACTCTGAAACTATCGAAAAAACTGCATTTTTCGACATTACAAACTTAACGGAAACTTTTTTAAAAGCGGAAATAAATAAAATTTCTTCATCTATGGCTGAAGATAAAACAAAAGTTTTTAACGATGCGGTAATGAAATTTAATCAGGGAAATGTCAGCGCATCATACGATGATTTTTCAAAACTTATTGATATGACAAAAACTGACTTTGGTCTTTTAAATTTAGCCAAAACTCTTTACACAACCGGTTTTTTCTCACTTGGCGAAAATGCTTTGAACAGAATTGAGCAAAAAACGGAAATGGCAAAGCTCACTAACGATTTAAAATTGTCCGCATCAGCCAAATATTTAAGCAAAGACGATGAAATTTATTTAGGAAAAGCGTTGTCTTCAATTCTTTATGATAATTCCGCAGCTGAAACTATTTTTGATTTGAACAAACATGAAGATATTCTTGCAAAGTCTGACAGGGCAAATTATGTAATGTCTTTGGCTTATGTTCAGATGAAACAGTATAAACAAGCCCTGTTTTCAATAAATGAAGCAATTTCCATAAACCAAAACAATAATTTATACATACTTTTAAAATTAAAAATACTTACTCTTCAAGAAGATTATAAAACGGCGCTAAAATATTCGGAAAAAATTGAAAAATCAAATTTAATTAAAATTGCTTTCCTATCCGATTTTGAAATCCAAAAGAAAAACATCCTTTTAAATACAGCAAAAAATGAAGAAGAAAAACTTTTTTATAAAGCGGAAATCGCTATCCTAAAAGATGATACTTACGGCGCTAAAAAAATCCTTGAAGAAATTCTTGCAGCAGATAAAACAAACCTGAAAGCTCTTAATTTGCTTGGGTTTTGTAATTTAAAATTAAATGATATTAATTCAGCGGAAGAAAATTTCAAATCATCATACGAAATTAAAAAGAATTCATCTTTTGCGCTTTCCGGCATGGGAGATATAGAATTTATTAATTACAGATACAAAAATGCTCTCAATTATTATCAAAAAGCATACAAAAAAGATGAACATAATTCTGTTTTGATAAATAAAATTATTTTGGCATCTATTTTCTCACAAGAACCTGAAACCGCAGTCAAAATGACTAAAATATATTCAAAAGAGACCGATTCTCATTTTTATGATTTCTATAATATCGGAACAACAACATCAAAGTTTGTTTTAAGAGATAAAGTCAGCCTTTCTGATGAATACATTAAAAAAGCAATATCTTTAAATCCGTTTTGGAATATCTCATGGCTTGAATTTGCGAAAAGAGAACTTGATAAAGGGCAATTATCTCTTACTCAAAATATTCTGGAAGCCGTTTATTTAAGCAGAGATATAGGATATAACTATTACTATACAAGCGCACTGGTTGACATATATAAAAAACAAGAAAACAGTGCCATTAAAAATCTTGAAAATGCAATTGAATTAAACCCTGAATTTGAACCTGCCGTAAGATTAAAATCAATTTTAAATTCAGTTTTATAATTCATGTTGCTTATTATTTTTTTTTATAATATTATCTTTGTACATTACTCAAACCTCTGCAGATAAACGTTAAACAGTTTATTTTGTGAAAGGAAAAAGAAAAATGGCAAATATTAAATCTGCTAAAAAAAGAGTTCTTACAGCTGAACGTAACACTCTAAAAAACACGGCTTTTAAATCATCAATTAAAACAGCAATTAAAAAAGCTCTTTCACTGGTTGATGGTGACAAAAAAGAATTAGATAAGGCATTATCTAAAGTTTATCAACTTTGCGATAAAGCGGTATCTAAAGGTGTTTTACACAAAAATACAGCTGCAAGAAAAAAATCAAGACTTACAATTGCAATTACAAAATTATTAGCTGAAAAGAAATAGTTTTGAGGCAAAATAAGTTTTTAAAAATCGGCACTCCTCATTAGTTTGCCGATTTTTTATTCTTTATAATTCAAAGTGACGGTAAATTTGCTTCCCTTATTTTCTTTGGTTGAAACCTCTATCTTTCCGCCATGAAGTTTTACGACTTTATTACACAAATATAATCCTAAGCCGACACCTGAACGTGAAAATTTTGTTGAACCCGAATAATACTTTTTAAATATTTTTTCAACCTCTCTTTTATCAATTCCTAAACCATAATCCTGAACAGATATTTTAAAAGAGTCTTTATCATTTTTTTTCAAAGTAATGTCAATATTTTCAGAATGTCCGCTATGAGAAATTGCATTTAAAATAAGATTTTGTATAACTCTTTTTATTAAAAAATTATCCAAATCCGCACTCGCCCCCGAGGGTAATTCATTTTTGAAATTAACGTTTTTGCCATGAAGGCTGTATATGCTTTCAAGCTGAGAGATAATATCTTTTATGAAACTTTCTAAAACAACATTTGTTCTTTTTATTTCAATGTTTGTTTGTTCGATTTTATATGTTTCAAGAAGGGTATCAACCAAATATTTTAAATCAATATTTGATATTTTCATTTTTTTAATGACTTCTTCCTGAATTGGTGTGATTTCGCCGAATTTTTTAGTTAAAAACAAGTCAAAAGTGTTATCTTGCGCAATAATCGGGACTTTTAAATCATGAGTTAACGTTGCCATAAAATCATTTTTTAAAATTTTGGCTTCATTTTCTCTTTCAATATTTTCCCTAATCATTTTTTCTCTGTCCGTTATACTTTCAAACAGTTCATTTAAAATGCCCGTAATTTCTTTAATATCTTTATTATTCGTATCTTCCAGCCGTTCGTAAATATTACCGTATCTAACGGAATTTATGGCATTTTTTGCTTTTTTTAAAAATAAATCTCTGGTTTCAAGTTTTTTTATTAATATCAAATATTTGAACAATAAACAAATTGTGCAAATTAAAAAAGATATTGAAAGTAATATGAAAATAAATAATAAAATAGACAATTATATCTTCTCTTGTTCAATGATTTGAAGGCTTTCGACACATTTTCTTGCTGCAATTTGGTCATTTTTTTCTTTGAATAAATTAAGCGCAGATTTAATATCTGCAATTGCGTCATCATATTTTTTTAATTTGTATTTTGCGACACCCATATTGAAATGCGCTTTTGCAAAATCTTTTGAAAAAGCAATTGCATATGAATAATCGCTGATTGACTTTATAAATTCCCCTTTTGCATAGTAACATATTCCTCTTAAATAATATGCCATTGAAAATTCGGGTCTGTATTCTATAACCTTATTAGCACTGATTATAGCCTTATCATATTCTCTGTTTCTAATTTTGGACCTGATAATGTGTATATATTCTTCACAAATATTGTATTCCATAATCTGATTTTATCATATTTTTCGACATTTGAATATATTAATTTGTTTTATAAAGTAAGTCAGTATTATTAAATGTTGAGACTTTTTCAAACTTTGAGCCATGTGCTATATCATAAGCAAACATTGCGCCTAAAATTGCCTCAAAATTTGACGCAGGGAGCATATTATCAGGCAATTGTCTAAAATCATATTTTAGTTTTAATGCCGTGTGCATACTTTTACAATCAAGAGATGACCTTAGAGAATAAGTAGGCATAATATTATATGCCAAGCGTAATTGCCCTATATCATACCTTAAATACACCATTCCTTTTTCTTTATATTTATCTAAAACCTCACATCCTCTTGAAGATAATCTGTTTGTCCAATTATTTCTGTTAATTTTAAATTTATCATTCAACATTTTATAGTTTTTAGAGTGTATTCTCCATTTTCCTTCAAGCATTGATGTATCACTTGGAATGGATACACAAAAAACGGTACTTCCTATTGAATTAAAGTTTTTTAAAAATATGTCCAAATCTTCAGTATTATAGAATTTATCAAGCATTATTATCTGCTTGTTTTTGTCTAAGATAGCAATCCCCGAATCATAATTTACGGAACTTGACAGGGAAATTCCTCCAAAAAAGATTTTTTTGTCAATGTCTAAGTTTAAATCTTTAAAATGCATAAAATGATTATATCCTTGAAATTTTGTTTTTACAATAAACAAATCATATAAAAGATTGAATATTTTACAAAATATATTGTTCAAATGATTGATGTTTAAAAATAGAAAATATTAGAAAATAACCATATGGTTACGAGTTTAAACGAAGAGTCGCTTCTAAAATTTTTATCTCAAAAAGACGATATGTCTTTTGGACGCGAATCACAATTTGTTAAATTGCTTGATAAATTCAACGTTAATATAAAAAATGTTTCAACAAATTCAATATATGATATAATTGAAACGTATGAAAACGAATAAAACCAATCTGTTTATATATCTTTCGATAAGTGTAATTTTTGTTTTATTAATTTTTGTATTCACAAAGGTTTCTTTTTTGTATGAATTTTCATCCGCTTTTGAAGGAAAAACCTTTGATTTACGACAAAAAATAACATCAAAGCATAAAATCCCCAAAGATAATCCGATTAAAATTCTGGCACTTGATACTAAAAGCTATGAATTTATAAATGATACTTACGGAGAATGGCCTGTCAAAAGGGAATACTGGGCGGATTTAATCAACGAGATTGAAAAATATAATCCAAAACTTATTGTAATAGATTTTATGTTTCCCAAAAAAAGCAATAAAGGCGGCAGTAAATCGGATATTAAATTTATAAATGCCGTAAACTCTAACAATAATTTGATTACAGGCATGCTGTTTGATTTTGAAAAAGAAGAAAACAGAACCCCGAAAAACCTTCCGCTTGCACTTCAAAACAATGTAAAAAACGGAGAAATTATTCAAAATAATTCGCAAATAAATTTTAAAAATTGCCAGCCTATTTTAAATGAAATATTAGAGAAATCTACAAACACGGGTTCCGTGAACTTTACACGAGAATCAGACGGTATTATCCGCTACATGCCTGTTTTTGTATATTATAAAGGCAGTTTTTACAAAAATATGTCAACTTTATCTGCGCTTAAATATTTGGGTAAAGATACTAACTCTTTTGAAGTTAAAAATAATTTCATAAATATTGATTTGAAACATAAAATACCAATAAATGATACGGCAAGAGCTATCATGAATTGGTATAAGGAAGATGCATTTCAAAATATTTCTTTAAGTGATATTCATAAGGCAATTTCTAAAAACGATAAAGAATTTTTAGAAAAAAATATAAAAGATAAAGTTATCTATATAGGCGCAACTGCCTCATTATTAAACGATATTAAGTCATCCCCCATTTCATCTTTAATTCCTGGGGTTGAAGTGCATGCAACATATTTTGCAAACTTTATCAACAACGATTTTATTTATCATGTTCCTCTGTTTGTTGATGTGTTGATTGCTTTTATACTTGGATTTATTGCCGTTATTTTTGTAAATAAAATAAATAACATTGTAAAATCTTTGCTCTATACTTTAGGCATATTTGGTATTTACTGCATTACCGCATACGCTTTGATGAGCATATTTGATATATGGGTCGGAATTATACTTCCTTTTACAGGTGTCACAATTTTCTTTATTACATCATACATTTTAAAATACATCCTAAAAGAAAAAGATTATGAGCAAACTTATTATCTTGCGGTAACTGATGTTATGACTCAGCTTTATAATCACAGATACTTCCAAGAACAAATGACTTTAAATACACAAAATTATAATCGTTATCAAACAGAATTTTCACTTATTATGACAGATATCGACTTTTTTAAAAAGTTTAATGATACATACGGTCATCAAAGCGGAGATGCGGTTTTAAAACAGGTAGCTCATGTTATGAAATCATGCGTAAGGTCGACAGATATTCCATGTCGTTACGGCGGTGAGGAAATGGCTGTTATTTTAACCAACACAAATAAAAAAGATGCTATTTCAACTGCAAATAAAATTTGCGAAACAGTAAGAAACACGAAGGTTACTCTTGCAACCGGCGATATTGTAAACGTAACCATAAGTGTAGGTGTTGCTACAATGCCCGAAGATGGGCTTACTCCAAAGGATTTAATCCAAGCTTGTGATAAAAGATTATATGTTGCTAAAGAAAATGGCAGAAACCAAGTTGTAAGCGAGTAAAATTATTAAAAAAAATACTTAAAATACCTTTAAAAACTTGCCACATGCCGTTTTTGTAGTACAATATAATTATAAATAACACATAAGGGGAGAAAAATGACAGAGGCTACTCAAGAGCAATATAATGCCAGTAATATTAGGGTTTTAGAGGGATTAGAAGCGGTTAGATTGAGACCGGGCATGTACATTGGGTCAACTTCTCAAAGAGGTTTACACCACTGTATATATGAAATCGTTGATAACTCAATCGATGAAAGCCTCGCAGGATATTGTGACACAATATATGTAACGGTAAACACCGATAATTCAGTAACGGTACAAGATAACGGACGTGGTATCCCTGTTGATATTAAACCTGAAAGCGGTAAATCTGCCCTTGAAATTGTGCATACCGTTCTTCACGCAGGAGGTAAATTTGGTGACGGAGGTTACAAGGTATCAGGCGGTTTGCACGGCGTAGGTGCCAGCGTTGTAAACGCTTTGTCCGAAAAATTTATTGTTGAAGTTGCAAGAAACGGCTGGGTGCATCGTCAAGAATATTTGAGAGGGGAACCCACAACTCCTGTTGAAAAAATCAGAGAAACAGACAAAACAGGTACAAAAACAACTTTCTGGGCTGACCCTGAAATATTCACAGAAACTACAGAAATTGACTGTGAGGTTATCGCAAGCAGATTTCGTGAAATGGCGTTTTTAAACAAAGGACTTAAAATTATTTTTACGGACAAAAAGTCAGGAAAAGAAGAAACATTCCACTACGAAGGCGGTATTGCAAGTTATGTTGAACTGTTAAATAAAAACAAAGTTCCTATGTTTGACCCTCCTATTTATATAGATAAAACAATTGATAACGTCAGAGTTGAAATTGCTATGCAATATACGGACGCATACACGGAAAACGTTTTAACTTTTGCAAATAACATCAATACACATAACGGCGGTACTCACTTAACAGGTTTTAAAAACGCCATTACCCGTGTTTTAAACGACTATGCAAGAAAGAATAATATCTTAAAAGATTCCGAACAAAATCTTGCAGGTGAGGACGTGAGAGAAGGCTTAACGGCGATTATTTCAGTTAAACTTCCAAACCCTGAATTTGAAGGACAAACAAAAGAAAAATTGGGTTCCGCAGAAGTTACCCCGATTGTTCAAGATGTTATGAGAGATAAATTCCAAGAATGGCTTGAATTTAATCCAAAATACGGTAAAACAATTATTGAAAAAACTCTCCAAGCACAACGTGCAAGAGAGGCTGCAAGAAAAGCAAGAGAACTTACAAGAAGAAAATCAGCTCTTGAAAACTCAACACTTCCGGGTAAACTTGCAGATTGTTCTTCAAGAGAAGCAGACAAATGCGAATTATTCATAGTTGAGGGTGATTCTGCGGGCGGTTCCGCAAAACAAGGCAGAAACCGCATGTTTCAAGCCATTTTACCATTAAGAGGTAAAATTTTAAACGTTGAAAAAGCCCGCCTTGACAGAATTTATAACAATAATGAAATTAAATCCATGATTCAGGCAATGGGTATTAATATTTCAAAAAATGAAGATGAAGTTGAACTTGAAAAACTTCGTTATCATAAAATTATCATTATGACGGATGCTGATGTTGACGGTGCGCACATAAGAACTCTTATGCTTACCTTCTTCTTTAGATATGCAAAACCGTTAATTGAAAACGGTCACGTATATATTGCTCAACCTCCTTTGTATAAACTTACAATAGGTAAAAACGTTGAATATTTATATGATGACAGAAGCCTTGAAAAGAAAATCAGAGATAGAGGGGTTAAGGGGTTAAGATTATACAACAATAAGAAAGACCAAAGTGTCGGAGAAGACAGTCTTGAAATCTTGCTGCATGCAATGTCAACATACTATCATTCATTCAACACACCGATTTTAAATCAAATGCCGTCAGTTGTTGTCCGTGGTTTAATACGTTCAAATGTTGAGCCTATGGACTTTGATGAATATGAAAAAATTGAAAAAATCTATTCATATCTTGAACACTATATCAAAGACCATGCCGAAAACTACGGTATTACTGAAGCTAAAAATTATAAGGTCAGCTTAAAAGATAACCCTGAAACGGGTAAATACTGTATCAGAATTGATTTAGGCGAAGATATTGACCCTGTGACAATTACTCAGAACCTTATCAAATCAAATGAATTTGCCCGCTTAAAAAGTGCATACCCAAGTATCAGACCTTATTTAATTGAGGAAGAAAAAACTCTTTACCTTGAAACGGAAACAGGGGAAAAAGAAATTACATCATTCAACACCCTTCAAAGAATAGTTGACGAAAGAGGGCAAAAAGGTATTACACTTCAAAGGTTTAAAGGTCTTGGCGAAATGATGCCTCAACAACTTTGGGAAACAACTATGGATCCTGCTAACAGAACTCTTTTAAAAGTAAACTTAGAAGATGCGATGTTATGTGACGAGCTGTTTGATGTCTTAATGGGTGATAATGTTGGTCCAAGACGTGAATTTATTGAGAAAAACGCTGTTTACGCAACAAATATTGATACATAAGGAGAAAAAGATGAAATTTTGGCTCGGTGTTGCAATTTTTTGTGCAATTATATGGTATGGTGCAAATCATTTTGGCTGGTTTGACTGGGTTAATGCAGACCATGGCACCTGGTACGAAACCAAACAGTTATTTAACAGAGAAAATGTTAAACAACGCCAAATCGAAAATCAAAAAAGGTTTGATGCCTACTAATCAGTAAATTGTTATGCCGCATTTTTCAATTACAAAAAATAATATAAACGGTAAAATTGTAAACATACAAGATGCTTCTTTATTAAAGCATCTTGTATCTGCTATGCGCCTAAAAACAGGTGAAACAGTTAAATTCATTGATGAAGATGAAATAGTTTACGAAGTCGAAATTACATCCGTAAGCAAAAAAAATGTGGAAGGCAAAATTAAAAAACAATATAAATCAGAAAGAAAATTAAATTTAAAATTAAATGTCGCCCAAGCCATTTTAAAAGGGGATGGGATGAGTTTTGCAGCAGCAAATGCAACTCAGACGGGGATTAAAAAACTATATCTTGCGATAACCGATAACTGTGCAATAAAAAATTTAAAAAATATCGAAAAACTTCAAAAAATATCTGATGAAAGCTTTAAGCAATGCGAAAGAGCAGATAAAATGGAAGTTGTAAAAGAAAAAAAATTAAAGGATATTTTAGCTGAATTTAAAAATATCATTATTTTTGCCGAAAAAAACGAGAATACAACTTTAAAAACCGCTCTAAAAAATTATGATAAAAATGAAGAACTCCTTATCGTGATTGGACCTGAGGGTGGTTTTTCAAAAGACGAATTTGAATTTTTCAATAAACAAAATTATCCTCTCGTGAGTCTTGGAAAGCTTATTTACAAAGCACCAAATGCTATTACTGCAGGCATTTCAAATGTTATATACGAGCTAAATGATGAAAAATAAAATATTAAATGACAGTATAATTAAAACTTTAAAACCCGTTTTCCAAAAACATAAAGTGTATTTGGCGGGCGGTTTTTTGCGTGATTTAATATTAAATAAATCTTCAAACGACAGAGATTTAATTGTATCGGATATTTCTCCCTCAAGCCTTGCTGATGAAATTATAAATATGATTGGGGGAACAAAAGTACTGTTAGACAATGAAAACGAGATATACAGAGTTGTTTTAAAAGATAAAATAAATTATTTAGATATCACAAAACCTGTTGAAAATGACCTCTTAAAAGATATTGAAAGACGTGATTTTACAATAAATTCATTATTTTTTGATTTAAATAAAGAAGAATTTTATGACCCTCATAACTTCTCAGATGATATTAAAAATAAAAAAATAAGAACATATGACCTGAAAAATCTTTCGGATGACCCCTTAAGATTACTCAGAGCATACAGATTTAAAGCGCTTTTAGGATTTGATATAGAAAATAACGTTAAAGATTTTATAAAAGAAAACGGTGAACTTTTAAATAAATCCGCAAAAGAAAGAATAAATTATGAGCTTGTGAAAATGTTTTCAGGCGATTTTATAGTTGATAGTCTTTTAGATATGCAAAAAATCGGATTTTTAAACGTGATATTTCCGATATTTAAAGAGGTTGAAAAAATTCCTCCAAACACTCATCATCACTTGCCTTTAGTCTTTCACTTAATAGAAACGGTAAATAATATCAGAATTAAAAATCCATATCTTAAAATTGCGGCACTTTTACATGACATAGGAAAACCTCAAACTTGGAAAATTGAAGAAGAAACGGGAAGACACAGGTTTATAGGACATGAAAAAGTTGGAGCCGAGCTTGCCCGTCCCATTCTTCAGGAATTAAAATTTTCAAAAAAACAAACTGATTATATTGTTAAAATGATACAAAATCATATTTACCCCTCTCAGCTTATGTCAAGCGAGGACAGAACAAAATCTGCCATGATACGTTTTGTAAAAAGGCTTTACCCTGATATAGAAGACGTGATAGAACTTGCACGTGCGGACAGATTAAGCGCAAGGGGGGAAGCCGTTTCAGACCTTATGGTTAAAAACAACCTGAGTAATTTAAAAGAACTTCTTAATTTTTATGAGGAAATTAAACCCACTCTTATAGATTTGCCAAAACTTCTGGACGGAAAAGAAATCATGAAAATAAAAGATATACCCCAAGGTCCAAAATTGAGAGAAATAATCGATGCCTTAAAAGAAGCGCAGCTTTTAAAAACCGTAAATAATAAAGAAGAAGCAATTAAATTTATTCAAGAATATAAATTTGTTTAACGATTAATACATCCGCTGTCCTCTTTATCCTTTTTGCCGTCAAAATCATTATCAATTCCGTCATAACAAGAATTTTTCGAAGCAAAACCTTCAGCATTCGGGATTTTAAGAAGATATTTATCATCTATTGAATTATAAAGGGCAATAAAGAATTTGTTATATTCTTTTGTAACATAGGAATTATAGATAGCAATTGTGTTTTCGTCATTATAGTTCATAGCACTTTGGGTAAAATTTGCACTTCCTAAAATCAAAATTTTATTATCAATACTCATTGTTTTTTCATGTGCTTTACCGCCCCAATTTTCAACTTTTACCTTAATTCCTTCGTTCCTTAATTCTTTAAGCCTGCTTTTAGGATTTTTTGCAGATGTTGCATCAATTATAATTTTAATTTCAACTCCTCTTTTGTGTGCATTAATTAAATCTTGCGCAATTTCTTTGTGAGTGAGATAGAAAACATCTATATAAATTAAGCTTTTTGCATTTGTGATTAAAGGATGAAAAAGGTTTTTATACATATCCCCTTTAGGCGAAAAGAAAACATCAACATATGTATCATTATTTATTTTGATATTTCGTCTGCTATTGTTATTTTCCTTTTTAATTTGGAATAATCCCTTAAACATTTCATCAAACTCTTTCTTGTATGTGCTTGAAATATCTTTATTTTCAATCACAACAATAGAATTTGAATTATAGCCTCCAATTCCTGTCGGCGACATATTTGTTGAACCCGTTATAACCTTTTTGTTATCAAAAATAAAAAACTTGTTGTGCATAATATTATATTTATTGTCATATTTTACGCTCTCGCACACCTTTTCAAGTTCTTTCGTATCTGCGTATGTAAATTCGCCATTTGCGTCAGAATCCGCAGCACATCTTATCTTAACTCCCCTATCTTTTGCAGTTTTTAGTGCGTTTAATATTTCATTTTCGTTTTCAATTCCGTATATCGCAATATCAATAGTTTCTTCCGCGTTTTGAATTTCAGATAAAAGATTTTTGCAAGAAGGTGTGACACAGGCATTTTGAGGTTTCTTATATTTATTCGGATTAGATAAATAAAGACTTAAATTTTCGATTTTTATAATTTCTTTGTATTTTTCTTCTGAAATATTATTGTTTTTAACTTTTTCTGAAATCTTATTATCGGCATTGATTATTTTAGCTATATTTTCTTTTACTTTTTCTTTGTTTTCAAAAGATAAATAAGGAATACCTTCCTTGCCCCAATAGGCGGCACCAAGCCCGTTTTTTAAAAGAGTTATTCCCCAATCTTCTTTGTTGCGGCTTATTTTTCCAAATCGATACTTATAATCAGGGTCATACTCTTTTGGTTTTTCAATAAATTTTACTTCTTTATTCAATAGATTATTCTTAGTAAATTCAATGCCGAGATTGCCGAGCATGAACACTTCTTCAAGACTCAAACCAAATTTATCCATATAAATCTTAGTTTTGTTATTAAGTTTCAAAGGGAAAGAATTAACCCCGCTTAAATGAAACAGCTCATTTTTATCCGAAATTTTATTTCTGTTTAAATCAATGTAGATTAAATCGCCCTCAACAACCTCTATTACCTCATAACTTTTATCCGTAAAGCTTAAAAGCTTATAAGATAAAAGTAAAAGAAATATTATTGATAATAAAATAACTACTTTTTTCATTTAATATATTCTTTAAATTTCTTATTTACGTCAAAGTAAAAACCACACTCATCAAGTGTTGTACCCCCGTTTTTTATAAAATCATAGTTAACTGCGGGGTAGTTCCTGCAATAAAGGGAACGGAAAAAATATAATCCGCAAAGATTATTATTTTTAAGAGCTTTGCACTTAAACATCAGGGCGCCTGTTTCTTCCATTTTCCCTGAAATTTCAAAAATTCTGTATTTTTTATTTTCACTTTGTATTTTTTTAAAATGCTCTTCATCCTTAATGTAGCCGTTCTCGTCGCTCAAAAGAATTGTCCTGCAGCAGACCCCGCACTTTTTGCATTTTCCTTTTACAACATATTTTGATGAAGAAAATTTATTAAAAAAATATTTGAGCCAATCCTTTATTGATGTTTTAAAAATCCAAGCATTATCTTTCAACAATCCAAAAATCTCCAAGTATTACAGGTTTTTGCAAGTCCGTGATTTCAAAAACTTGCATATAATAATGCCCGGGGCTGTGTATTACAAAATAGTCAGTGTAATATTTTTCATTTTCAAGGCGATAATCATTATTTGAATGAAAGCTATAACCAAGCATATTAACCTTTTCGCCTGCTTTAAATATTTGAACTCTTATAACTTTATCGGAGAACCCTTTCGGATTTATGGCAGCGTAATAAACCCTGCTTCCGGTTAAAAATGTACTTTCAGGAACCGTATTTTCCGTAATCGGACGATTGCTGAATGCAACAAATGGTTTTCTTTCTTCGCTCTTGCATCCGGTGAGTATAATTAAAGGGCAAAGAGAAAGAAATAATAATTTTAAAATTTTATTCATTTTCTTCCTCTGTTTCAAATTCAACTTGTTCTTCATCTTTATTTGTATTTGTGGTTTCACCCATTAACTCTTTATAAAGAATTTCAATTTTTTCTTGTGTAGCTTTAGATAAAACGCTTTCTTTGTCGTATTTTATAAAGTTTTCGTAAGCATAAATTGCGTTTTTAAAGTCATGTTTTTCTTCTAAACAAATACCCAGTGCATAATACGCATAAGAAAATTCGGGATTGAGTTCAACCGCTTTGTTAAAATCTTTGATTGCCCCTTCTAAATCACTGTTTTCATACTTAATAAGTCCGATATTAAAGTATCCGTCAAAGTTACCGGGATTTAATTCAAGTGCTTTTTGATAATATTTTTCCGCTTTTTCATTATTTTCTAAATATTTATAGCAATTACCTATTTTAATTGCTATTCCGTCATCGCTTGCCTCAAGAGTGAAGGCTTTTTCATAATTTGAAAGAGCATTTTTATAGTCTTTTTCTTTAAAGTAACTGTCTCCCATTTTAACCAAAGGAACGGCACTTTCTTTGTCCAGCTCTATTGCTTTTTCAAATGCGACTTTTGCACTTGTATCTTCATTAATATTTGATAAACTATCCCCATATTCTATAAATATTCCGCTATTTTCAGGGTCAACCTGAATTGCTCTTTCAAAACTTTCAATAACTTTTGATTTTTGTCCGAGTCCCTCATAGGATTTTGCAAGTCCCACATAAGCATTTGAATCTTCGGGATTAATTTCAAGAGCTCTTGAATAAATAAGTTTTGCGCTTTTATATTCTTTATTGTTAATTAACTCATTCGCTTGTCCTATGTAGGAATTGTATAGCGCCTGCTTTGTCATGGTTTTATTTAGGGCAAACTTATTCAGATTTTCTTCATCCACAAGATACAAATTTTTAAAGATGTTTTGCGCATCTTTAAATTTCTTTTGTGAATATAAAATTAAGCCCTTAAAATATTGAGCTCTTAAGTTAGTTATATCTTGTTTTAAAATTTCCTGACAAAGTTCAAGTGCTTTATCATATTCTTCATTATTGTAATAGCTTCTTACAAGCTCGCCTTTTAAAGCTATATCTTCCTCATTTATGCTTAAACCTTTGCTTAAAACACTTATCGCATTTTCATTTTCATTTATTTTTTGATAAAGTATGCCTAGATTTAAATATGCATTATAGTCATTCGGATTTTCCGTTAAATATTCTCTGTATGCTTGGATTGCTTCTTCATCTTTACCCATTTCAACTAAAAGACAAGCATAATCAAATTTGATATTTGGGATATCAGGATTTATTTTAAAAGCTTTTTGGAAATAATCGTAAGCTTCATTATAATTTTTAAGTTTAGTTTCGGTTATTGCAAGGTTTGCGAATGCGGAATAATCATAAGGGTCTTTTAATATAGCCATTTTAAGCGTTTCTTTTGCTTTTTCATATTCCTCGGTTCTTATGTATGCAAGACCAAGTGCGGAATAATCACGGAAAGAGTCGGGGTTTATTTCATATGCTTCTTCAAATTCTTGAATTGCGGCTTTTGGATTTTTAAGCTGAAGATAAGAATTTGCCATGTTTGTTCTTGCAGTTAAATTGTTTGGATAACTTTTTAAGAATATTTTATAGTTTTTAATTGCATCTTGAAAATTATTATCAAAATATTCAACATTACCTAAATTAAGATAATTATATTTGTAATCAGGCATTAAAAGCTGAGCTTCGGCATAAGCTTCGTAAGCTTTTGAATATTTATTTTGCTGCTGCAATATGTTTCCTACGCTGATATATAAAAAACCGTCATTCGGTCTGATAGTTAGAGCCTGCCTATAATATTTCAAAGCATTATCCAAATCCCCGTTTGTTGAATATAAGCCTGCAAGTTTTGTGATAAGCGCAAAATCATCGGGGCTTGAATAAATTGCTTTTTCAAGCATATCGATAGCATCTTTTGTTCTTCCTTGTTCTTCAAAAGTTATTGCCTGACGGTATAAAGTCATTGCCTCATTTGTCATTTTGGCATCTGTTATTTGAGATGAACCAAGCAAAATTCCTATAAAAGATAATGCTAAATAACGTTTCCACATATACTGATTATCCCCTTTAAACTCAGTGTTGTCAAATTATTTCAACTTTTTAATGTCTCTTTCAAGCTCTCTTTTCTTGATTGATTCTCTTTTATCATGAAGTTTTTTGCCTTTAGCAAGCGCAATTTCAATTTTTGCAAGACTGCCCGCAAAAAACATTTCAACAGGAACAATTGCATAGTTATCCTGCTTTACTTTCCCAAAAATTTTTAAGATTTCTTTTTTGTTTAAAAGCAGTTTTCTTTGTCTTTTTTCTTCATGATTAAAGCGGTTTCCCTTATCGTACAAGCCAATATGACAATTAAGCAAATATACTTCTCCGTCCAGTATTTTTACAAAACTGTCTTTCAAATTGACGTTTCCCATTCTGATTGATTTAATTTCAGTTCCCGTCAACACAATTCCTGCTTGATATCTATCAAAAATCAAATATTCGTGAAACGCCTTCTTATTTGTTGCTATGATTTTTCTTGAACCCTGCTGCATAGCGCTTATTTTAGCATGAAAAATAAAAACTGTACTAATATTCATATTTATGATAAATTTATATTATGAGAGTACACGAACTGGCAAAAGAATTGAATATAACCGCTAAAGAGCTTATAGACAAAGCAAACAGCGAGTTGAATTTAAACATAAAATCACACAGTATTACTTTGACCCCCAAAACTGTTGATGAGATAAAAGCTCTCTATAAACCAAAAGAAGAAGTAAAAGCAAAACCAAAGGCATTCATAGTTAAAAAGCAAAAACCGGTTGAAGTTGTTCCTGCCGCTCCCGTTGAAGAAAAAAAGGAGGAAGCGTCAGCTAATCCCGATAAAACGTCTGTTGAAGAAAAGAAAGAAGAAAAACCTGCAACCCCCGTTGTTCCTGAGGTTCGCAAGGTTAAATCAAGACTTGAAATAGTAAAACCGGCACCAAAGGCAACTCCAAGAGTTGAAGTTAAAAAGGAAGAAAGTAAACAGGAGAAGGCAAAGCCTGCTTCTATTCCGCAGAAAAATTTCCCGACTCGTGTGCAAAAACGTTCTTTAATTGAGGAAAAACCTAAAAAAGAACAGGAAAAACCCCAACAGCCCGCTCCTTATCAAGATGTTTCGAGAGGTCCGATAAAAAGACACATTATTTCTCAAGATATTTATAATAAAGATTCAAGAGGAAAGAAGAAAAATAATGCAAAAGACCGCAGAATGAGTAAAGAAGAACAGCAAGAACGCATTAGTCTTGAAAAAACTACTCTCGGAAAACACAAAAAACATACTCAAGACCAAGGTCCGAAAATAGAAATTAAACAAATTGTCATTGACAAACCGATGACGGTTAATGAACTTGCAGAAAAAACAGGACACACACCTGCAGAAATCATTAAATTTTTGATGATGCAAAAAATATTAGTTACGGTAAATTCACCGATAGACGTTGATACTGCAAGAAAAGTCGCTGAAAACTTTGAAATCGAAGTTTTAGAAGAAGATTTAGAAGCGTATATTGAAGAAGAAACGGAAAAAGAAGAAAAAGAAAACTTTTTATCCAAATTTGACCCGAAACTTATTATTCCAAGGGCTCCCGTTGTTACAATTATGGGACACGTTGACCATGGTAAAACAACCCTTCTTGATTCAATAAGAGCTTCAAAACATAAAATCGTTTCAACTGAAGTTGGCGGTATCACTCAATCAATAGGTGCTTATACGGTTTATATTGATAAAAAGAAAATCGTATTTATTGATACTCCGGGTCACGAAGCCTTTACTCAAATGAGAGCAAGAGGCGCTCAATCAACGGATATTGCGATTTTAGTCGTTGCCGCAGATGACGGTATTATGCCTCAAACAATTGAGGCTATTAACCATGCAAAAGCGGCAAATGTTCCAATTATTGTTGCGGTAAACAAAATGGATAAACCCGAAGCAAATCCCGATAGAGTACTTCAACAGCTTACGGAACAAGGACTTACACCTGAAAAATGGGGAGGAGAAACAATTTGTGTTTATGTTTCAGCTCTTCAAAAAACAGGTATTGATGAACTTCTCGAATACATTTTGCTTGTTGCGGAAATGCAAAATCTTCAAACGGTTGAAAAATGCCCTGCAACAGGCGTTGTAATTGAAGCAAATCTCGATAAAGGAAAAGGACCCGTGGCTTCCATACTTGTTCAAAACGGAACGCTTAAGATAGGAGATTCTGTTGTAGTTGGCACGGTCGGCGGTAAAATAAGAGCTTTAATAGACGATTCCGGAAAGAGCGTTAAAAAAGTAGGTCCTTCTACTCCTGTTGAGATTTTAGGTCTTGACGATGTTCCTCAAGCAGGCGACAACTTTGAAGTTGTTAAAAATGAAAAAGAAATGAGAGCAATTGTTGAAGCTAAACAACAAAAAGCTCGTTCTACAAGACTTGAAGCTATAACTGCAGCTCATGTTAAAAAAGATGTCATCACAAACGATGATATTAAGATTTTAAATCTAATTATTAAGGCAAATACAAACGGTTCTGCGGAAGCTGTTTCACAAGCAATCGGACGCGTTAAATCTAAAGAAGTCATTCCAAAAATTATTCACGTGGGCGTGGGTGATATTTCGGAAGCAGATTTACTTTTGGCATCTGCATCAGACGCTACAATTTTAGGCTTCAGCGTTAAAGAGGATGCAAACTGCTTAAATTCTTCCGAATACGGAAAAGTAACAATTAAAAAATATGATATTATCTATCAGGTACTTGAAGATATTGAAAAAATAATGCTTTCTTTACTTGATCCTGAAATTGAAGAAGTTGAACTCGGACGTGCGGAAGTCCGCCAAGTATTTACTATTGGTAAAACCAACAAAATTGCAGGATGTTACGTTCTTGAAGGCAAAATCGTTAGAAATACAACCGCAAGTGTTACAAGGAACGGAGAAGAAATCTTTAAAGGTGAAATTAACCAGCTTAAACGCTTTAAAGATGATGTTAAGGAAGTCGCACAAGGTTTTGAATGCGGTTTGTCTTTTGCTAAATTCAATGATATTCAAGAAGGTGATATTATTGAAGTTTCAACTACAAAAGAAATTGAACGTGTTTCATTGTAATCAGAGGGTTTTATATGACACTTAGAAATGATAGAGTACGCAAAGCGTTAATGAGAGAAATATCCGATATTCTTTTAAGAGAAATTAAAGACCCTAACATTTCAGGAATTGTGTCTATAACCGATGTTGAAGTAAGTCATGATAACTCTTATGCAAAGGTGTTTTTCAGCGTTTTTGGAGATGAAAAAACAAAAGAAAAAACAAAAGAAGCCCTTGCAAAAAATACTCCGAGAATTCGTCATGAAGTAGGTAAAAGAATTAGATTAAGAGTTACTCCTGAGCTTTTATTTTTAGAAGACAACTCACTTGAACGAGGAGTGAGAGTTACGGAACTTATTGAAAAAATTTCACGCGGCGAAATATAATTTTGAATAATTCTTTTTTCTTAAATATCAATAAACCAAAAGGTATAACATCATTTGATGTTATCTCTAAACTGCGCAAAATATTAAACACCAAAAAAATAGGTCATGCAGGAACACTTGACCCTTTAGCGGAAGGAGTCTTGCCAATTGGGGTAGGTGAATGCACAAGGCTTATTGAATATTTAAAAGATGATAAAACCTATATTGCGAAAGTAAAATTTGGTGAAACTTCAACAACCTGCGATGACGAGGGCGAAAAAACTTTTATTAAAGAGCCTGATTTTACATATCGGGATTTAGAAAAAATTCTTCCTCAATTCATTGGAAAAATAAAGCAAAAACCCCCGATATACAGCGCAATTAAAATAGGCGGCAAAAAACTCTGCGACATTGCAAGAAAAGGGGAAAGCGTTGAAATTCCGGAAAGAGAAATTAAAATATTCGAAATTAGAATTTTAGATTTTAATCTCCCTTACACAACTTTTGAAATACATTGTTCAAAGGGCACCTATATAAGGTCATTTGCCCGTGATATAGGTGAGGTTCTGGGGTGCGGCGGATATATAAAAGAACTTCAAAGAACAAAAGCGGGATGTTTTGATATTAAAGACTCAAATAATCTTGAAGATGAGCTTAAACTTATTAATATGGAAGATGTTTTACCATTTGATAAATATTATCTTGACGAAGATGAATATAATAAAATAAAAAACGGAATGAAAATAAAATCAAAAATTAAACAAGAAGACAAATTTTTAATGTTAATATTCAATAAAAAGGTAGTGTCAATTTCAAGAATATCTGATAATATAATAGTTGTTGAAAAGAATTTAAAAGGATAAGTATGTTAAAAGTTTTTATTAAAACATTCATAGTTTGCGTTGTCATACTTTTTGGATGGACAATCTGGACTATGTTTGAAGGTGACGGTTTTGAAGATGTTGAAAAAGTGAGAACGGAAGTTTACTCAAAATCCGATACAACACCTTTGCATGAACCTGAAACGGATAACGAACATACAATAGTTAAAACAACAAGCATATACTTTTTAAATTCCAAAAATGAAATAGTTGAAGTTAAAAGAGATATAAAAAATCCAAGTTTAGAGAAAACAATAAGCGAGCTTTTAAAAGGAACAACTAAGGAAGAACAACAACAAGGTATTTATAGCGAAATTCCGTCAGATGCTAAACTAATAGGCATTTCAACGTATTCTAACAAAATTGTAATTAACCTTAATTCAAAATTTATTAAAGGCGGCGGCACAACAACCATTATAAACAGAATTAAGCAGTTAAAAAGAACTGTAGACAGTCAGAGTGGTAAAAAGCCTATATATTTACAAGTCGACGGAAAACAAGTTGAATACATTGGAGGAGACGGAGTTTTTCTTGAACAGCCGTTGAACGAAGACGTGCTGTAAAAGTTTTGACGGAGGTTTTATTTTGAAGAATAAAGGAAAAGCAAAGGCTTTTACATTAGCGGAGGTTCTAATTACTCTTGCTATCATTGGTGTTGTTGCAGCACTTACAATCCCTGCCATTATCACCAACTACCAAAAGAAAATGTATGTTACTCAGCTAAAAAAAACATACACAAGTATAAATAACGGTTTTAGAACATATATGGCAAACGAAGGAGTCACAAAACTTGAATATACAAGGTTATTTAGCATGTTGGCGAATAATTATGATACACCCGCACCGGAACTTTTAACTAAAAACCCTGAATTTAAAAAAGAATTTGAAAAAATCTTTAAAGTTATAGCGGTATATAATAATAACAGACCTGAAAAATATGACTATAAATATAAGCTTTTAAATAACAAAGACGATTCTTATTCAAACTCTAATCCGGTTGTTTTAGCAGACGGCACCATTATATTTTTTGATTTTGGCTCCGGACCGCAAAATAATACCCACTGCGGATCTAAAAATTGCAGAACGTTAAAAGAATTTCAACTGGAGTATCAAACACCCACAAAACTATGGGAAAGTATAGGCTGGTTTAACATTGATGTTAACGGACCAAAACCGCCAAACACCTGGGGGCGTGATTTTTTCCTTTTTGAACTTGGAAATGACGGTATGTTATACCCATGGGGCGGGGAAGATTTTGCCATATTTTCAGGATGCGAATATAAAAACTTAAATTCTTGTCCTCACATCTGGTACTGCCAAAATCCAGCCTGGGATTGCGCAGCAGTTTCGAGTTCCGAAGGTACAGGCTGCGCGGGACGTATAATGGCAGAAGGCTGGGAGATGAAGTACTAAAGAACTATTTATACTATAAATTAATGGTTTTTTGGCAAAATTCTTTCATGTTTTTTTATAACGTGATAAAATTCTTCTATGGTAAAAAAATCTCCAAAACTATTTGTCTTTACGGGTCCTTCAGGTGTCGGGAAAGGAACGCTTTTAGCTGAATTTTTAAAGCAAAATCCAAACCTGGAATATTCCGTTTCATCTACAACAAGAAAACCCCGTCAAGGTGAAATAAACGGTATCAGCTATTTCTTTATTTCAAAAGAAAAATTTGAAGAAGATATAAAAAACAATAAATTTTTAGAATGGACAAAATATAACGAAAACTATTACGGCACAAGCGTTGAAACAGTAAATAAAGCACTTAATGAAGGACATGATATTTTGCTTGAAATTGAAGTAAAAGGCGCTTTAAATGTCATGCAAAAGTGCAAAAATTGTGTGAGTATTTTTATTCTTCCACCAAGTGCCGAAGAACTTGAAAAAAGGCTTACAGGCAGAAATACGGAAGATAAAGAAACGGTTGTAAACAGATTAAATATTGCAAAAGATGAAATAAAACAGGCAGGTAAGTTTAAATATAATGTTGTAAATGATAAAATAGAACTTGCAATAGAAAAATTAAATGAAATCTATAACAAGGAAAAAAATCTTGAGCATTAAAAATAAAAACATATTAATAGGTATAACAGGCGGTATTGCAGCATACAAAATTGCTGAACTTGTCCGTATGTTCAAAAAAGAAGGTGCAAATGTCAAAGCTCTTTTAACCCAAAATGCTCTACAGTTTATAACAATTAAAACTCTTGAAACTTTAACTCAAAATGATGTTTATGTTAATCAATTTAAAGAAGCGCAAACCACAGTTCATATCTCTCTTGAAGATTGGGCGGATGTTTTTGTTTTGGCACCCGTTAGCGCAAATACAATTTCAAAGATTGCAAATTCTATTGCGGACAATCTTTTAACATCTGTTTCTTGCGCAATTTTAGGAACTAAAACTCCGGTCATTATTGCACCGTCGATGAATGTTAATATGTGGAACAATAAGTATCTGCAAGAAAATATAAAAAAACTTAGTGAAAGATGCACCATAATAGAACCTGACTGCGGATATCTGGCATGCGGAGATAACGGCAAAGGCAGACTTACGGAACCTAAAACCATATTTGAAAAAACAAAAGAAATTCTTGATAAAAATAAGCCTTTAAAAGATAAAAAAATAATAATAACGGCAGGCGGTACAAAAGAAAAAATTGACCCCGTGAGATTTATCTCCAATTTTTCATCGGGTAAAATGGGGCTTGCACTTGCGGATACAGCATATAACTTAGGGGCTGACGTTCATTTGATTTGTACATTCGACACAGATAAAAATTATAAAGTAACAAAAGTTCAAACAGCACTTGAATTAAAAGAAGAACTTGATAAAGACTTTAATAATTGCGATTGTTTAATTATGGCATCTGCTGTTGCAGATTACAGAATAAAAGAATATAATAATAACAAGATTTCAAGCAAGGACGAAAATCTAACGCTTGAATTCGTGAAAAATCCTGATATTTTGCAAGAAATTTGCAAAAATAAAAAAAAGCGCCAAACAGTAATCGGTTTTTGTTTGGGAACTGAGGATTTAATCCAAAAGGCGAGTGAAAAAATTCAAAAGAAAAAGTGCGATTATATCATTGCAAATGAAGCAAAAACCGCGCTGGGAACAGACGAAAACGAAGTTTGGATAATAGACAAAAATCTTGAAATAAAGAAAATAGACAAAAATTCAAAGACAAACATTGCAAAGAAAATTTTGGAGTTGATTTATGATTAAAACTGAAAATGTCATTTCTATGATTGAAAATTATGCCTCTCTTGATTTGGCGGAAGATTGGGATAATTCAGGCTGGCAGATAAATCTTCATCATGATTATACAAATAAGGTAATTGTTGCCTTAAGTTTTACACAAGAAGTTTTAGAACAAGCAATTACAAATGACTGCGATTTGGTTGTAACTCATCATCCTCTGATTTTTGACAAGCTTAAAAGAATTGAAAATAACCTTATAATTCAAGCAATTAAGCATAATATTTGTGTATATAGCGCACATACGAATTTAGATAAAACTTACGGCTCGACAACCGATGTTTTAGCCGGTGTTTTAGGGCTTAAAAACCTTGTATCTCTTGATGAATATATAAAAATGGCACATCTTAAAGATGAAATAGGACTTGATGAATTTGTTGAACAAGTTAAATCATCACTTGGATGTCAAAGATTAAAACTCATTAATCCTTCAGGAATTGAAAGTGTTAAAAAAGTGGCAATTCTTGCAGGTGCCGGTGGAAGTTCGGTTAAGAAGATAGCAAATTATGACGTTGACATCTTTATAACGGGGGATGTTAAATTCCATAGCGCAATAGAAGCTCAAAATTTTGCAGTTTTAGACGTTGGTCATTTTGAAAGCGAAAGACCAATTTTACCAACGCTGCAAGGTTTAATTGCAAAATCGGGTGCAGAAGTTATTATAGCAGCAGAACATGTCCCATGGACATACGTATAAGGAGTTGGAATGAGATTTTTAACCGCAGGTGAAAGCCATGGAAAATGTTTAACCGTAATTATTGATGACGTACCTGCTAATTTTGAAGCAGATATTGATTTTATAAACGATGAGCTTGCCAAAAGACAACAAGGATATGGCAGAGGCGGCAGAATGCTTATCGAAACCGATAAAGTCGAAGTTAAATCAGGTATCAGATTTGGCAAAACTTTAGGAAGCCCCATTTGTCTTGAAATAAAAAATAAAGATTTTGAAAATTGGACTGAAAGAATGTCATCCTCTCCAACTGATAAAGAATTTGAAAAAATTCTTGTCCCAAGACCGGGTCACGCTGACCTTGCAGGTGCCATAAAATACAATCAACAAGACATAAGAAATATTTTAGAAAGGTCATCCGCAAGGGAAACTGCGGCACGTGTTGCAGCAGGTGCTCTGGCGCAAAATTTCTTGTCAAAATTTAATATAACAGGCTCTACAAAGGTTTTATCCGTTGGCGGAGCAGTCGGAGATGATATAAAAGATAAAATTGACAGCGCAAAAGAAAAAGGAACAACACTTGGCGGAGTTTTTGAAATAAGATTTAAAAATCTGCCCGTCGGGCTTGGTTCTCACACCCAATGGGACAGAAGACTTGACGGTATTATTGCTCAAGCCGTGATGAGTATTCCCGCAGTTAAAGCCGTTGAAATCGGTGAGGGTATAAAAGCGTCTGAAGCATACGGTTTAGATTTTCATGATGAAATATTTTACGAAAATGATAAATATACAAGAAAAACCAATAATGCAGGCGGTCTTGAAGGCGGCATGACAAATGGTGAAGAACTTGTAGTCAGAGGTTATATGAAACCAATTCCTACAATGAAAACACCTTTAAAATCAGTGAATATTGAAACAAAAAAAGAACATGACGCGCATTTTGAACGTTCTGATGTTTCAGCGGTTGAAGCATGTTCAATTGTCGCTTTAAATATGATTGCAATTGTATTATTTAGCGAATTTCAAAAAAGATACGGCTCTGATAATTTTGAACAAATAAAGGCAAATTATGAAAAATAACATTGTTTTTATCGGTCTTATGGGGGCAGGAAAAACAACGGTCGGAAGATATTTGGCTAATCTTTGGGCAATGAATTTTGCAGATTTCGACAAAGAAATCGCGAAACAGGAAAAAATGTCCGTAAGTGAAATTTTTGCCCAAAAAGGGGAAAAATATTTCAGACAAATGGAAAAAGTTACAATCCAAAGATTTATGGATTGCAATAATTTTATAATTTCAACGGGCGGAGGGATTGTAAAAGATAAAGAAAATATTGATAATCTTAAAAAAATCGGCAAAGTTATCTATTTAAAAGCACCTGTAAAAGTAATATATGAACGCATTAAAAATAACGATGAAAGACCTCTTTTAAAATGCGCAAATCCGCTTTTAGAGCTTGAAAATATATTTAAACAAAGAAAAGCAAACTATGAGCTTGCAGATATTATAATAGAAACTGAAAATAAAAGTATTGAAGAAATAATAAAGGAAATAAATGAAAAAATTAACGGTTGATTTAAAAGAAAGAAGCTATGAAATTATCATACAAAATGACATTTTAAAAGATGTCAAAAATTACATTGACCCTAATAAAAATGTATTTGTAATAAGCAACAAAACAGTTTTTGATATTTATGGCAAATATTTTGACGGCTATAACGTTTTTTTAATGGGGGACGGGGAAGAATATAAAAATTTTGATACCTACAAAGCTCTTTTAGAAAAACTTTTAAGCTCAGGTATTCAAAGAACGGATTTAATCATAGCACTTGGCGGCGGTGTAGTTGGCGATGTGGCGGGTTTTACAGCTTCAACTTGCCTTCGCGGAGTTGATTTAATCCAAATTCCAACGACACTTTTAGCGCAAGTTGACTCATCGGTCGGTGGAAAAACGGCAATTGATACTAAATTTGGAAAAAATTTAGTCGGCACATTTTATCAGCCAAAAAAAGTAATAATTGATCCTAATACCTTAAAAACACTTCCTGAAAGGCAAATTAAAACAGGACTTTCCGAGGTTTTGAAATACGCATTTATAGAAAGAAATTGTATTGACAAAGAGGGTGAAACATTTTTTGATTACCTTTCAAATTGCAATTTGGAAGACAGTTTTGAAGAAATTATTTATAAATGCTGTTTAATGAAAGCAAAAGTTGTTGAAAAAGACGAAAAAGAGGGCGGATTAAGAGCTGTTTTAAACTTCGGGCACACTTTTGCCCATGCAATAGAAAAGATTACAAATTATACGGTTTACACTCACGGTGAAGCGGTTGCAATCGGAATGAAATGTATATTGAAATTGGCTTTTATTAAAGGATACATAAAAGAGGACTATTACAAAAAATCAATTGAATTTCTGTCAAAATTTAATCTTCAACTTCAACTTGATAAAAAATATAATTACGATGAAGTTATAAAGGCATTATACAGCGACAAAAAGGTTAAATACGGCAAATTAAATTTTGTTATGCCGGTTGATTTTGCGCTTGTGGAATTAGTGCATAATATTGATGAGCTTTCTCTAAAAGAGAGTCTGCTTTAGCATAATTGCCGAGTTTTCTCATTAATTTTGAAGCGTCAAGATAGTTTTGTGCGACTTCTTGGATTGATTCTTCATCCGCACTGTACGTTTTTGCGGCTTCTCTGTAATGTTGAAGCGCTTTTTTATTTTCGCCGATGTATTCATAATTTTTTGCAGCATCGCTTAAGGCATCCGCAAGAGTTTTATTATCATTGCATTCTTTTGCGCTGTCAATTGAAAGTCTGTTAAATATTTCGGTATTTTTTTTATCATATTTTTGCGCAAACATTCCGCTTAAATTTTTAACTGCAATTGTTTGTCCTTTTGGATTATTTGCTTCACCAAAATATGCAATAGCTTGATGATAATGGTTAAGCGCAGGCTCGTATTTTACATATTCATCGTAAATTTTTGCCATATTAAGATGAGCCCTGCTTTTTAAATTATCATCAGGTGATAAAGTGGCTTTATTGTATTCATCAAGTGCGTTTGGAATGTAATCATATTGGTCAAAAATTCTGGCTTTTTCAAAATGTATTGCACCTAAAAATGCTTGGTTATTATCACTGCTTGCAATTTTTAATGCTTCATCATATTGTTTTAGTGCATCTGCCGGACTATTTTTTGCGAATTTTTTTGCCTTGCCGAAAGTTTGTTTCAATTCATCCGTTGCATTTAGATAGTAATCACTGCTTTTTTTGAAAGGTGAAGGCTGTTCTTTTACCTTTTGAACTTCTTCTTGTTTGACGGGTTCTTCTTCTTTTTCCGTTGTTGTTTTGGTGTTTTTATCTTGAAATTTAATTTGGAAAACTTCATTTATCTGAGTCGGGTCAGATTTTAAAACAACATTTTGAGCAAATAAAGCGTCTATCCAGCCTTCAACAACGTTTGAAGGTTTTTTAAGAGCATCTGTTATGTATTTATCGGATATTCTTGATGCATTTTTTAAGTTAGATAAAATAATGCTTCTTTGGGGATTTTCTTTGAGAGATTCTTTTTCAACAAGCGCTAAATACATATCAACTTCTTCTTGGATTTCTTTAGGTGCGTTGATTGCAATGTTTGTATTTCTAAAGTCTGTAATAATCTGTGCGATATTTACGGTGTTGTTGACTTTTGAAAAATCAATGTGAGCGCTTTGAGGACGCGGGCTAATCTCAGTATAAACACTTTCTCTCCTATTACTTTCTAATGTGCTTTGTTCTTGCTCTTTTTGAGCATGAGAATTTTTTGCCTCATCCGATTTTGGAGGCTTACGATAAACAATATTAATAGGATTTATCGTTGTGTTATACAAATTCTTCTCCCCGAGGTTAATACTTCCTCACACTTAAATTATAGGGAATTTTGCAAAATTTTTAGTCATATAAATGATGTATTTATATGATTTATTTAATAAAAAATTTAATAAAGAAAAGCTTATTTTACATAAAGTTTTTCATTGTTTAAAATATTTTCAATATTTAAAACGCAATAAACTTCATCATCTTGAACAATGTCCGTATAATCATTTAAGGTTTCACCGACATTGTCATTAAGGGTTATATTTTTGCTTATACCGTTTGTGAGAATTCCTATTTTTGCTTTATCCGAGGTAAGCACAATAACGTTAGATTTATCCCCGATTAGAACTTCACCTCTGTTAAAATATTTTTGAATATCTAAAACACATATAAAATCGCCTTTTATATTGAGTATTCCTTTTATAAAATCCGGCGTTGAAGGAACGGGAGTGATTTTTGTTTTATTTAATTTAAAAAACTCTTTTATGTGTGTGTTTTTAATACAATAAACGGCTCTATCAATCTTAAAGGTTGTATATTGGTTATCGGAGCTTATCGGAAGATAGTTTTTATCTTCTTCTTTTTGTTTTGTGTTAAGGCTCCTTTCCTTTAAAACCACAAGAGCGTTTTCATTTTCAGGTAAAATATTTGCTCTGTTTTCAACAAATATTTCTTCATCCAATGATTTTTTTAATATGCCATAGATTGAACTCAAGCTTATAATCGTTGTGCTTAGTTCATTTTTGGGTGAATAAATTTGCTGTATAATTTCAGAATTATTATAAGGCGCATCTTTGATTAGGCTTGCTTTTATCCTTTTTATATCTGATACATTTTCTGCAATAAGGGCAAATTTTAAACCATTATAATCCATAATAATAATCTTGCTGTTTAATGGATATGGTGTAACATCAAGTCCCAAAAGACTTTTTAAATCCAATACATTTATAAATTCATCTTCATATTCTAACAAACCTATGACATGTTTAGGCAAAACATTGGGGCGTTCAAGATTTTGAATGAAAATTATTTTTTTTACATATTCGGAATCAATCATATACTGATTGTTATTTGTTTGAATAAAAAGATATGTTTTATTCTTTGAATTTAGAATTATATCGTTCATAATATCTATTTTAAAAGTTTTTTTTGCCTTTATCAAAAAAATTTTATATAATAATTTTGGTATAATTATACACTATTTTAAGAAATGAGGAAATATGGCAGCAGGTAAAAATGACAAAAATATATTAATGTATAAAACTTTGAACAAAAAACAGGCAATTGACTATGCGTTCATTGTTTTTGTGCTTGTTATAACATATTTTATTACCCGCCGTACTCAATTATCGGATATCATTATGGCGATAATATTTATCCTTATTTTTATTATTCTTGCGGTCATTCTCGAAAGCACCAGAAGACTTGTAAGAAATTCAATCCAAAAAACGGTGGATGAAATTATGCAAGAAACGTCGGAAGGCACAAAGAGCATTGAAAATGTCATAAGCGCTCAAAAAGATAATGTTAACACATCCGTTTTAAAACTTACAAATGTCAAAGGTCTTTTAGACCACTTAAAAGAAAGCTTTGAGTTTCTTAACGAACTTATGGTATCTACAAAAAGTAAAACTGAACAATCCCTTGACTTTGCGAATACTGAAAATTTAGCGGTAAAAGCTAACATTGATAAAATGTTTGCCCTAAGACGTAAAATCCAAACAATTGCAGAACATATCTTAGAGCTTTCAGAATTTATTCAATCAATATCTTCAATGATTGATATAGTTGATGATATTTCAGAACAAACAAACCTGCTTGCCTTAAATGCAGCAGTTGAAGCTGCGCGTGCAGGTGAACACGGTAAAGGTTTTGCGGTTGTTGCAGGTGAAATCAGAAAACTTGCGGATGAATCTAAAAAAGCAACGGCTAAAATCACATCTTTAGTTGCAGATATTCAGCAAACAACAAATTCAACCGTTATGGCAACAGAAGAAGGAACAAAAGAAATTGAAACAGGTTTAAACCTTGCAAATAATATAGGTGAAAGCGTTGAACAGCTTATAGGTTTTACGAGCGAGATATCAAACAATATCTCATCAATAATGCAAAATTGGCAAAAAGTTGAACAAGACAGAACAAATCTTGAATCTTATACAAACGAGCTTGATGTAATTTTTGATAATTACGGCAAAACATTCGATGAAAATTACAAAAACATTGAATCCTTAAACAATCTTGCAAATACATACAGAACATTTATTGATGAGGAATAATCTTGGAATTTTTTGATGATGAGCTCAATAATGTCTTGAATATTTTTCAACAGGAAAGTTCCGAAATCATCCAGTCTATAAACGGCTGTATAGGCGCACTGTCTGAAGATAACCAAAATGACGAGCTTTTTTTAAATTTATCCAGACTTGCACACAGCCTTAAAGGGTCTGCAAGAATGATGGGCTTTAATAATATCCAATCTCTTGCACACAAAATGGAAGACGTCATAGGATGTTTGAAAGAGAAAAAAATTCAGCCGACAAATAATGTTTTAAACCTCTTATCGCAAACAGTAGAATATATTTCTTTTTTGATAAATAAAACCGTAGAAAACAAGCAAGAATATTATACAGACGAATTAAATACCTATATAAGCGGTCTTCAATCCGTTATTGAGAATAATAAAGAATTACCCAAAGATGAAAATGCTGAAAACAAAACTTTTATTCAAATAAAAGCTTTAGTTACCGAGCTTGTTTTATACTATTTAAAATATAAAAACGACGGCGATTTAAATTGTATTCATGATTTTAGAATTAAGCTGATTGAACTTAAAAATGTCTTAAGAGCCAATAATTTTGAAGATGAAATAACATCTTTAAATAATACCCTCGGGGTTATATGCAGGAATGAAGCTAATTTCAAAAATCAAGTCCAATTTGACGGTAAATTGTTAGAATTTTTAGAAGCGATTAAAGAACTTTTTTCTAAAAATAATGCAGAAGCAATTGACTTTTTAGAAACCGCCAAAAAACAGTTTGATGAGCTAAATCAGCCGAAGAAAGAAGAAGAAACGGTTAAAAATCCTGAAATAAAAAAAATCAGAAGCGACATAAATCAAGAAGTTCTCCTTTTGCTCAAAGAATTGAACAATGATATTGACGAAATAAAATCAAATCCGGATTATTTAAACGAATTTAACACCAAATTAGATAAAATTATTAAAGAAACAAAATTTTTTGAAATAAAAAAGCTTGCAAAATCCGTCAAAAGAGTAATGGGAGTGTGTGTTTCAAAAAATATATTTCCTCAAAATAATATCGATATTTTAAAACAGCTTATAACGGATTCAACAGATATAGCGGAAGATGCAAATGCTTCTTGCCATGATTTTAAACTTATAGAAGACAGGGTCAATATTCTTGAGGAATCTTTTGAAAACGATTTTATTCATTCACAAAAAACGTATATAGAAAAGAAAGAAAAAGAACCAAAAGCCCAAACATTTAAAGGCAACGATTGGCTTAACAGTATTGACAACAGAGAAATTAAGACTTTAAGAGTTGATTCATCAAAACTTGATAAGCTTGCAAATCAAGTAAATGAACTTATCATGTATAGAATTAAAAATACCGAACACATTGCTCTTTTTAGGAAACTTCAAAACGATTTTGAAGAATGGAGTAAAAGCTGGCATAAAATCGGTTATTATCTTAAATATTATGAAAAGAGATATCTTTCAGGCTCAAACATAAGTTTGGATATTCAAAGCGTCATTATGCACAATAAACAACTCATTTCTCTTTATGAAATGCACAGCGAAGGTTGTTCTAAAATGCTTGACCTTATTTATATAATCTCAAAACAGCTTCAAGAAGAAGATTCGAAGCTTGTATCTCTTTCAAATGAACTTGAAGCCATGTCTAAAACACTTAGGATTTTGCCTCTTGCAACCATATTTCATCTGTTCCCGAGAATGGTGCAAAATATCGCATCCGATTGGAATAAACAGATAGATTTTGTAATTGAAGGAAGCGAAGTAAGCGCAGATAAAAAAATCCTCGAAGAAATTAAAATGCCCTTAATTCATATTTTGAGAAATTCTGTAGACCATGGGATTGAAACGCCTGAAGAAAGAATTAAAAAAGGAAAATCTCCGATTGGAAAAATCGGAATAAAAGCCTGGGTTGAAGGAAATAAGATTTTTATAGACATAAAAGATGACGGCAGAGGTCTTGATATTGAAAAAATTCGCTCTGTCGCCGTAAAAAAAGGACTTATTAAGGATAATCAAAAAGAATATACAACGGAAGACATAATCGACTTTATTTTTTATCCCGGATTTTCAACGGAAGAAAACATAACCGAATTATCAGGCAGAGGATTAGGACTTGATATTGTAAAAGAAAAAGTCTCAGAACTCGACGGTAAAATTAATATCTTTTCAAAATTCAATGAAGGAACATGTATCAGAATAGAACTTCCTATTCAAATGTCCACAATTAACGTATTTGTCATTCGTGAAAACAAAGAATACTATGCAATTGATACCTCATATATCAACATAGTTACAAGAATTTCATCAAGTGATATCTACGCTCAAGACGGTCAAAGCTATTTTGTGCATAACAAAAAAATAATTCCGATATTTTCTCTTTCTCAAATACTGGGGATTGAAAAATCAAAACACGAAACTGAAAAAAATACCGTTATGATACTTAAATACGAAGGAAATAATATAGCTATCGCAGTTGATAAACTAATCGGCGACCAAGAAATAATACAGAAAAAATTATTTTCACCTTTCTTAAACGTTAAAAGCGTTTCAGGCGTTACAACTCTTGCAAACGGTGAAACCTGTCTTGTTTTAAATATTAAAGATATTTTTTCATACCTTTCCAAAAAACTTCTTTTGAATATTTCAACACAAGGCAAACTGTTAGAAGAAACAAGAAAGGCAAAATGCAAAATTCTTGTAACCGATGATTCACTTACAACAAGAGCTCTCGAACAAAGCATATTGAAAAGTCATGGTTATAACGTAACCACAGCTTGCGACGGACTTGAAGCACTTGAAAAATTAAAAAACGAACACTTTGATATTTTAATAACTGATTACGATATGCCAAAAATGAGCGGTATTGAGCTTACAAGGGTTATTAGAGATAAAGAAAAAAATGATATTCCAATTATTGTTTTGACTTCATACGAAAAATCATTTCTTGAAGAACAATTTTCTCTATATAATGTGAAGGCATATATTCAAAAAAATCAGTTTAATCAAGATGTTCTTATTAACATTATCAACGAAATAATGTTGGACAATGACACAAAAAATAACTAAAACCACAACTAATCTTATTTAAAAAACAAAAAAGCTATACAAAACCGATGTTTTCTTTTAATATTTGTATTAAAATAAAAACAGTTAAGAGGATATAAATATGACAGATATTAGAGTAAGAATAGCACCTTCTCCAAGCGGGAATTTACATATAGGTACTGCAAGAACGGCGCTTTTTAATTATTTATTTGCGAAGAAAAATAACGGCAAATTCATTTTAAGAATTGAAGACACAGACGCGGAAAGAACATCTCAAGAGTATATAGATAATATTTTTGACAGTTTAAAAGCGCTCGGTCTTAATTGGGATGAAGGTCCCGACGTTGGAGGGGAATACGGACCTTATACTCAATCGGAAAGATTTGATTTATATCCAAAATATGCACAAATGCTTGTAGAAAAGGGTTTTGCATATGAATGCTTCTGCACTCCGGAAGAACTTGAAGCCGAAAAAGAAGAAGCGGGCAAAAATAAACAACCTTACGTTTACTCAAAAAAATGTGAAAATTTAACGGAAAAACAGAAAGAAAGCTTGAGAAAAGAAGGCAGAAAGCCCGCTATCAGATTTTCAATTTCAAAGGCTCAAAAAGCTTTTCATGACTCCAATATCTTGGCTTTTGATGATTTAGTAAAAGGTAATCTTCACCAAGACACAAGCTTAATCGGCGATTTTGTTATTATGAAATCAAACGGTACACCAACATATAACTTTGCGGTTGTAATCGATGATATGTTGATGAAAATTTCACACATTATAAGAGGTGAAGACCACATTTCAAATACATTTAAACAAATTTTGATTTATGAAGCACTTGGCGCTGACGTTCCGAGATTTGGCCACTTAGGTATGATTTTGGCGCCTGACAGAAGTAAATTATCAAAAAGACATGGCGCAACCGCGGTTTCGGAATTTGTTGAAAAAGGGTATTTAACAGATGCCTTAGTTAACTTCGTAGCGCTTCTTGGCTGGTCTCCGTCAGATAGCGAAGAAATTAAAACGGTTGATGAAATTGCACAAGACTTTGATATTACAAAGATTTCATCATCAAACTCAATTTTTGAATATGATAAATTGAACTGGATGAACGGTCAATATATTAAAAAAATGGATTTAACCAAACTATACGATTATGCAATGCCGTTTTTAAAGAAATACGACACATCAAAATATACTAAAGAACAACTTATAAGAATTCTTGAAGTAACAAGAGAACCTATTACAACTTTATCCGAACTTGAATTTGATACTCAATATTTCTTTGAAAAACCTGATTTAAGCGAAGTAAAAGAACTTTTGGAAAGTGAAACATCTAAAAAAGTTTTACCTTATGCACTTGATGTAATTAATTCCTGGGGTTTTGATTCAGAAGAAAAACTTCATGAAGATATGGCAAATTACAGAGAATATTTTAAAGCGCAAGGTATTAAACCGAAAGAAACAATGTGGTCATTCAGAGCTGCTGTTACAGGCAGAACGAGAGGTGCTGATATGGGCGCTATTGTATACCTTTTAGGTAAAGATGAAATTGTTGACAGAATAAAAACAGCTCTTAAATAAACTTAAATATCAACGTTTCTCATCATATTTTTTAGAGTGGTAACGGTATTATCATAAGATACCGTATCAGATACTTTTTGTTGTAAAAATGCATTTATCTGAGGCATAAGCTCAATTGCAATATCAAGTTTTGGGTTTGTTCCTGCTTGATACATACCAACGTCAATCAAATCTTTATTTTCTCTGTACAACGCAAGTATTCTTCTCATTTTACTTGCTGCTTCCTGATGTTCTTTATCTGTTATTGCAGTCATAAGCCTTGATATTGAACCCAAAGTATCAATTGCAGGATAATGGTTCATCTCTGCCACTTTTCTTGATAGGAATATGTGACCGTCAACAATACCTCTTACCGTATCAACAATAGGGTCTGTGATGTCATCACCTTCCATAAGAACGGTATATAATGCTGTAATTGAACCTCTTTCACTGTTTCCCGTACGTTCCAATGCTCTTTGAAGCCAAGTAAAAATTGAAGGCGGATAACCTTTCATGGTGGGCGGTTCCCCTGTTGAAAGTCCTACTTCACGCCCTGCCATAGCGCAACGGGTTATTGTATCTGTCATCAAAAATACTTTTTTGCCTTGATCTCTAAAATATTCGCAAACGCTTGTTGCAGAAAGTAAACACTTCTGTCTGATAAGCGGAGGCTGGTCGCCTGTGGAACAGACTATAACCGATTTTTTCATACCCTCGGGTCCAAGCGAATCTTCAATAAATTCTTTTACTTCACGCCCACGTTCTCCGATTAGTGCAAGCACGTTAACGTCGGCTTCAGAGTTTCTTGCAATCATTCCAAGCATGGTGCTTTTACCGACTCCGGAACCTGCAAAAAGTCCCATACGCTGACCTCCGCCCATAGTAAGCAAAGAATCAATTGCCCTTATTCCGGTTGATATAGGTTTTTTAATAATCGGTCTTTTAAATGCGTCAGGAACCGAACCGTTTATATTTACAAACTGCGCATTTGTTGTATCTAAAGGTTTTCCGTCTATCGGTTCACCTAAGGGGTTAATTAAACGTCCAAGCAAAAAGTCGCCCACAGGAAGTAAAATCGGACCTCCCGTTGATTCAACAAGGCTTCCTTGACCTATTCCCTCGCCGTCATACAAAAGTAAAAGCTGGGCGGCATCACCTTTAAATGCTACGACTTCCGCAGCTTTTTTGTCGCCGCGATAGTTTTCTATGTAGCATAAATCGCCGATTTTAAGTCCCGGAAGCTTAACTTCAACCGTTAAGCCCAAAAGTTTTGATACTGCGCCTTTATATTTGTAAAGTTCAGTATTTTCAAGCGTTTGAAGTGCTTTTGTTTTAATATTATGAATTTTTAAATCAAAATCATTTTCCATTAAACACTTATACTTTCTTCTTCTAAGCTGTTTTCTTCAACGGGTTTAACAGGCAATCTGAAACCGAATGTTGAACCGACTCCGACTGTTGATGTAACGTAAACTTCGCCTTGGTGGCGTTTTTCTATTGTGACTTTAACCAAGTTTAATCCAAGCCCCGTACCTTTAATAGAATGGGTTTTGTTTTCAACTCTGTAAAATCTGTCAAATATTTTATCTAAATGTTCAGGGGCAATTCCCATGCCCGTATCTTCCACTTCAACTTGGACATAGTCGTTGTTATAGAGTGATGTTTTTATTTTTATTGAACCCCCTTTATCGGAATACTTAATGGCATTGCTTATAAGATTTATAATCGCTCTTGAAATCGCCTCTTTATTGAATGGTATATCAGGTATTTCATCCTTTTTTTGAATAGAGATACTTAATTCTTTTTCATCTGCCAAAACTTTTAGTGAATTTACCGCTTCTTCAATAACAGGCATGATATCTTGAATTTCTTTTTCAAGCACATTATTTTGGAATTTTGAAAAATCCAAAATGTCATTTACCATGTTATTTAATCTTATTACTTCTTGATTTATTGTACCTATAAATTCCTTTTGTTCTTCATAGCTGAATTCTTCCCCGAGAGAATACAATGTGTCTGCATAGGTTCTTAAAACCGTGACGGGTGTTCTTAACTCGTGAGATACATTTGAGATAAAATCGCTTTTTAATCTGTCTGCTTCCGCTTCTCTTGTCATATCTATAAGAATAATGATATATCCCAAATAGTCATGCATTTTGCTGTAAACAGGCGACATAAGTGTTTTAATCACTCTATTATTTATATTTATGCTAAATTCAAGAGGCTTTTTCTCCATAATGTTTAAAGGAGTGTTTTTAAATTCTTCAATTTTTTCTATAAAAGAATTTTCACCGTCATTATCGCAATATTCTTGGATTTTTGTATTTATGATGTTTTCTTCTTCCACGTTAAGGATATTTTTTGCGGCCGTGTTTAAAATGGTGACCTTATCTGTACTGTCAACCACAACAACGCCGTTTGCAATACTCATAAGAACAGATTCCAATTTATTCTTTTCAATAGTTAAAGAATCAATATTTTGTTCTTCATAAGTGTGAAGTTTTTGCGACATATCATTAAAAGCATTGAATAATCTGCCGAGTTCACCTTTAAATCTTGAATTTACAATTTTTGTGCCAAACTTGCCGTCCTCAATTTCTTTAACGGCTCTGTGCAATATTGACAGCTCTTTTGTTGCCCAGATTGTGTTCAAAATAATAATTATTGCAAAGATAAACCAGCCTAAGGCAAACACCAAGAATATGGAATTTCTTATTGCGGCTTCAATGTCATTTACATTTTTTGTGTACAGCCCGATTTCAATAGAACCAATGGTTTCACCGTTTCTTACAACAGGTGATGTGACATTTATTTTTGTATCGTTTGTTGTTTCGTTAACTCCTGATGAATAGATTACTTCCCCCAAAGAGTTTTTAAACGTTACAAATGAAATATCACTGCTGTTTTCAAGCAAATTATCGGTATATAATTTAAGATTATCTTTATTAAAAGTATCTCTGTTTTGAACCAATAATGTTCTTGTAATTAATTGACCAAAATTTGAATAATCCGCATACATTTTTTCTTGTATTTTTTGTACTGTTAAACGCCCTGTACAAAAAACAAGAACTCCGGATACAAGTAACAGAAATATAATAATCAGCCTGTTTCTTTTAGTCAAATTCATTATGCAAATATTTTAGCATAATTTTATATCAATATACAATTATTCAAATGTTTGATTGTTTGCATTTTCATTTCATACAGATATCTTACAAAATTTAAGAATTCTGCTTCTTTTGAAGAAATTGTTATGTTTATTTCAAATCCGTCAGAACAAAAAGGCTCATAATCATATACAACGTAGTGATTGTACTTGCTTTTCCACTCTTTTTTTTCGATTTTGCATCTGTATTCGGATACAATTTCTTCAAGCCAAGGGACGGTTTCCCTCAATACATTTTTAAACTCCATTTTGACTGAATTATTTGCGTTATCAGAGATTTTTTCTATCAACATTACCACTCCATATCTAAATGGTTATTTTAATATTAAACGCAATTATTTATTAAAAAAATATCCTTTTGTTTAATTTTTAGATAGTCTTTTTCGGCAAGTTTTTATAATTATTTACATATTTATCTTGTGTGTTGTATAATTAGAGTAAATTGCAACAGGGAAGTTACATGCGAGTTGAGAACACAAACAATAATATTATTGATATAACTTTCGACCCAAGTGTTGAGGGCATTTGCCTTCTTGATTTTGTTATAGTTGAAGAAGGAAAAGAAAAATATCTGGCTCAAGTTATTTCTCTTGCAGGTGACAGATACGATGCAAGTTTAAATCTTGCAAGGGTTCAAATTATCTATAAGATAAATGAAAAGAATGAAATAGTCCCTTACGACGGTTTTACTCCCACCCGCACTTCAAAAATTACGGTTTGCAATCAAAAAGAAATTGAAGATTTTATTAATACAGACAAAGAAACGGTTGAATTTTCAACAAATCCAAAAACTATGCTTCCTTTGAAAATTAACTTTGATTTCTTTAGCAATAAGCCCGTTATTTTGGCTGATAAAATGGATGATTTTAATCTGTTGAGTACAAATTTGGCTCACACTTTATCAGAATACAAAAACGTTATTATATTTGATTATACCGGCTCTTTAAATGTTGAAGATTCCGCTCGTTTAAGGGCGGGCATTGATTTTAAACTTCCGCTTAATTACTTAACAATCGGCAGTATTTGGGAAGATAGCATGAAAGATGCAACAATTGAAGTTCAAGCAGCTTGTGAAGACATCTTTAATGAAGTAAAAAGCTATCTTAAAACCCTTAGAGGAAAACCAATTCCGTACAATTTATTGTTAAAAACAATTATTGACGAACATAAAAAAGAAAAAAGCACGGAATTGTGGTTTTTAAGAAACAAGCTTGTTAAATATTTTGAAGCACAGTTATTTGCGCAAGATATTAAAGATATTGAACTTTTGTCTGAAACAATTAAAGAAAATAAAATCACAATTATTGATTTTTCAAACGTTGAAATTGCTTGGCATAAAACATTCTGCGAATTTATATTAAGTGCCGTTCAGCAAGATGTTTATTTGTTTATGCGCTTAAATGACAACACTTCTAATGAAGGCGTCATAAATAAAATATACGGAAAAACAAAAATAAACGTTATTCCTTCAGTTTCATACGGCTACAAGAAGCTTCCAAGCCTTGCGGAAAACTTCAATAATTATATTTTCTTATCAACCCTTAATCCTATAAGAAACTACGGAATTGTAAACCCTTCAATTTTAACTCTTGATGCAAATTATGCTTTGTTCTACGGTGAAGATACAAAGGGGCTTATTTTTAAAATTCAAAATACCGTAAATCTTGACGAAGAAATTAAAAAACGCAAAAAAGTAAGAAAAATTCAGATTGAAAACTTCCAAAAAATAGACGACAAGATTGAAGAAAAAGCAGAAGTTAAGGAAATAAAACAGGAAGAACCCGCGAATATGGTTCTTGAAACGGAAGGGGACGTTATACCTAATTTAACGGTTGAAAATACTCCGATTGTTCCCGTTAAAAACGAAGCCGCCAAAGAGGACGATTTAATTGAAGAAATAAAACAGGAAGAACCCGAAGAAGACTTTGATATGTCAGAATTTCAAAAACAATTGAATGATGACAATATTAGAGAGGAGCTTTTCTCAACCCCCGAAGAAGACTACGTTTTTGAAGACGTTTCAGCTGATTTAAACAGATATCAATCAAGAAACATTGTTGAATATAAGGATGAAGAAGAAACTCCGAATGATGATGTTGAATATGATGAAACAGGCAAGCTGCCCGAATTAAACAACGAAGAGGAACTTGAAGAAAACTTCCAAAACTTATTTGAAGAAGAACAGGGCGAAGAAGAAGCCGAAGAAAAAATTGTTGAAGAAGAACACCCGCCTGTTTCAGATGAAATTGAAGAAAATTATGAATTTTTAAGCGACAACGAGCTTGATTTTTATGAAGAAGAACAAGCCTTAGGCGATGAATTTAAAGAAAACGATGAACCTTATGTTCAAGAACCCGCGATAGATAATGAGCTTAAAGAAGAAATTGACGAGATAATCGACGAAGAAATAATTGAAGATGACATGCCTGCAGATGATACAGAAGAACCTGCCGAAGAAACAGTTATTTCTCCTGAAACTATTGAAGAAACCGCTGTTACTCCCGCAGAAGAACCTTCTGAAGAAATCCTTACTCCCCCTCAGCCCGTTGAAGAAAATCAAGAGGATGAAGAACTTTATGATGAACAATTGAAGGCCTTTCTCGGTGAAGATGAACCCATTCAAGAATCTGTTCAAGAACCTGTTCAGGAACAGGCTGAAGATAATATTCAAGCGGATGGGGACGGCATAGAAATTGAAGATATTGAAATTTCAGATAATATAAACATCGATGATGAGGCTTTTCTTGATGTTTTAAACAACGAAGAAAATGAACCCGAAGAACAAACCTCCGAGGTACAAAACGCACCTTCTTCCCAAGCAGTTGAAGAAAAAAAGACTTATGATGTTATAGAAGAACCTCAAATTGTTGAAGTTCAAGAAGTAAAAGAACCGATTAAGCCCATGAAATCCGAATTTAAAAACGGCGAACTCGTCCAGCATGATAAATACGGAATAGGTAAAGTTCTTGAAGTTATAGAATATTCAAATCGCACACTTTTGCAAATAGAATTTGCAGATATCGGTAAAAGGTTGCTTGACCCAAAGATTGCAAATATTAAACACTTAAACGGCTAATAAAGCGAGTAAAGTGTGACAGGAATATGCAAAAACAAAGCCTAAAATCGCACCGCAAAAGACTTCGACGGGCGTATGACCTAAAAGCTCTTTAAGTGTTTCATAAGGCTCTATTTTTTGACCATTTTCTTGAATTTCTTTTATAAATCTGTTTAAAGTCGCAGCAGTTTTTCCTGCGGCACGCCTTATGCCTGCAGCGTCATACATTGTAATAACTGCATATCCTAAAGACACCGCAAATAATAATGAATCATAACCCCGTATTATTCCGACACTGGTTGTAAGGGCTATAACCCCTGAACTGTGCGCGCTTGGCATACCGCCGGTAGTAGATAAAATTTTAAAATTAAACTTTTTGTGAGTTAAAAAATATATCAAAACCTTTAATATTTGTGCGATGCATGCACCACCTACCCCTGCAAGTATAACCTCATATCCGGTATTTAAAACCATATTACCCCTTTATTTTATCTGTAATCAAATTTAAAATCTTATTAAAAACATCCGAATAAATATTATTTTTCTTTAGTATATCATAACTTTCATCAATTGTCTTTACAAGTTTTAATTTTGCTTCTTCAAGTCCAAAAAGTGTAACGTAAGTTGCTTTTTGTTCTTCTTTATCTTTGCCTATTGTTTTGCCCATAACTTCAGAAGATGATATAACATCCAGAATATCGTCGCAAATTTGAAATGCAAGACCAAATTTTTCAGAAAATTTTTCTATTGCTTCTAATTGTTCATCACTTGCACCTCCTACAAGCGCGCCGCTTAACAGGGCGCTTTTAAACAATGCTGCGGTTTTATATTTGTGAATTGTTTGAAGCGTTTCGATATCAACCTTTTTTCCTTCTGATAAAATATCAAGGGTTTGACCTCCTACAATTCCAAACACGCCTGCGCTTTTTAAATATTCTTTTAAAACTTTTTCCTTATTTTTAATATTACTCTCAAGAATTATTTGCGCACCAAAACTTATCAGGGCGTCTCCCGCAAGGATTGCAATTGCTTCCCCGTATACTTTATGATTAGATGGTTTTCCCCGCCTTAAATCATCATTATCCATTGAAGGCAGGTCATCATGGATTAAACTTTGTGCATGAAGCATCTCATAAGCACAAGCAACGGGAAGCGCTGCTTTATAATCTCCAGAAAAGATTTTGCATGCTTCAAGACAAAATATGGCTCTTAGCCTTTTTCCGCCGAGAAGGGTTGTGTATGCCATAGAATTTATAATTTCGTGCGGAAAATTTTTGGGTAAATTATATTTATTTATATCAAAATAACTTTTTAAGACTTCTTCTACTTCTGTTTTATATTTCTCTATCATCTGTAATCCTTTGTTTTTTAACGTTTCTTGCAGCTTCTCTTTTTTTAGAATTTATTTTTACCATATTTTTCCCTAAATTTTCCTTATAGGAATGTTCTTTTTTGATACTTATTCTTGAGATTTTTTCTTTATATTCAAGAGCTTCATTTAAAAATGCAATATAACTTTCGTATCTTGAAATATTGATGTTTTCAATGTTTTTAACAACATTGCACCCTTTAGAATCAATTGTGTGAAGACAATCTTTGAATTTGCACTTATCTTTATATTTTTTTATTTCGCTAAAATAATTATCAAGCTCATTTGGCAGAATAAAATCAAATTTTAAATGAGAAAACCCCGGAGTATCAATTATTGAAAAGCCGTCGAAATCTATAATTTCGCTGTGTCTTGTTGTGTGGCGCCCCCTTTGTTGTTTTTTGCTTACTTCACCTGTTCTTATTGACAAATTATCATTAAGAGCGTTTAAGATAGAGCTTTTACCCACTCCGGACTGTCCGCAAAGGGTGGATAACTTATTTTTTAAGACTTTTTTAAGTTCATTAATGCCTGTTTTTTTAAGAGCAGACGTAAATAAAATTTTATATCCTAAAGGTTCATATATATTCTTAATTTCATCATAAATAGAGCTGTCGTCATTCAAATCTTCTTTATTGAAGCAGATTACGGCATCCATTTTATGAATTTTGGCAAAAATTAAATATCTGTTTAATTGTTCAAAATCAAGCTCAGGCTCTTTAATTGCGCATACAACAACAAGCTGGTCAATGTTTGCAACGTATGGTCTTGTAATTGCATTTTTTCTCGGCTCAATTATTGTGATTGAATTTTCTTCAACATCAACAATGTCGCCTACAACAACTTGTTTTTTTTGTTTTTTGAGGACTTCTCTAATCTTGCATTCTATAATTTTGCCTTCAATTTTTACGTAATAAAAATCAGAGTGTATTTTATAAACTTGACCTTGTTTGGTTTCCATTCTTTTATAATAGCGAAATTAAGCCTTTAGGGCAAGTGTTAAATGTCTGCTCCGCCATTTTGTATGTTGTTAAAACCCTTTTTTATGCCTTCATTTTCCTGAGCAAGTTTTATCACAAAATCGATTGCTTCAATGTCTCTGTGAATGGCTTCCTTTAGGTTTGCAAGCTCTTTGTAAGTCAGATTTTGTATATTTACATCTTTGTTAAATAACCAAACTTTTTTAAAATTTTCTTGTGTTTGATTATCATAACCTGGCATTTTGGCTTTCCAGCCGCACCATTTATAGAATTGGTGAGCCATTGTATAAATATCAATTTCGGAATTATTTAAAACAAACATTTCATCCGTGCGAGTTGAAAACTTTCCTCTAAGTGAAAAATTTAAATATACTGCTTTCATCCCTCTTATTGGGGTTATGAAACCTTCTTGTTCGCCTATGGCACTTAATATTTTTTTTGCATTTTTTAATCTGTAAACTTTTGTTCCGTTTTTTTCAATATAATCAAGAATTTTTTCAGGTGTTTTGATGTTTTCTTTAATTATGGGGGCGATTTCTTCCGTTACTTTTCTTTTCATATCGTCCAATACCTTATTTTTGATTTCAAGTTGAGCATCGGACATTAAAACCGTTTTAACACCGCGTTCATTTGATGTTAAAAATTCTTGTTTTCTTTTTTCATGTTTTTCATCTTGAAGCTTTAAAATGCAGCTGACAAAAGCTAAAATAAATTTTTTCATAATTTTTCAAACAAAAACCCCGTATTTAAATAATACGGGGTTCCTTATTTTTAATTTACTTATCGTTTAATGCATCAACGCCGGGTAAAATTTTACCTTCAATAAATTCTAATGAAGCGCCGCCGCCTGTTGAAACGTGAGTGAAATCTTCAGCTTTTTGGAATTTCTTAGCTGCTGAAACAGAATCACCACCGCCTATTACAGATGTTGCACCGTTTGCGGTAGCTTCAACAACTGCTTTAAGGACAGCTTTTGTACCTTCCGCAAATTTAGGATTTTCAAACGCGCCTACAGGACCGTTCATCAAGATTGTTTTTGATGATTTAATAACGTCCGCAAAAGCTTTTTGAGTGTTAGGACCTGCATCAACACCTTCAAATCCCTCAGGAATTTCGTTAACATCGACAATTTTATTTGTTCCGTTGCCTGAAAAATCGTCAGTAACTAAAACGTCTGTTGCTAAGATTAAATTAACGCATTTAACTTTTGCTTTCTTTTCGATAGCACGGGCAACATCCATTTGGTCATCTTCACAAATTGAATTACCGATATTGCCGCCGTTTGCTTTAACAAACGTATATGCCATACCGCCGCCTATAATCAAGTTATCAACTTTGTCTAAAAGATTTTCTAAAACGCCGATTTTTGTTGAAATTTTAGCACCGCCAACGATTGCAGTGAAAGGTCTTTCAGGATTAGCTAAAAGTCCGCCGAGAGCTGTTAATTCTTTTTCCATTAAAAGACCTGCAACTGCGGGACTTAATAATTTTGCAACTTTTGCGGTTGAAGTATGTTTTCTGTGTGCTGCGCCAAATGCATCATTTACGTAGAAGTCGCCAAGTTTTGCAAGTTCTTCTGCAAAAGTCATATCATCATCTTTTGCTTCTTCTTCTTTATAAAATCTGATATTTTCAAGAAGTGCAACATCGCCATTTTTCATATTTTTTAATTCTTCATCCGCACCCTTGCCAATCGGTTTTGAAACAAACAGTACATCTTCGCCCAGAACTTTTGATAAATGTTTTGCAACCGGAGCAAGAGAAAATTCCTCTTTCCATTCTCCTTTAGGACGTCCTAAGTGAGCCATAAGAATAACTTTTGCGCCTTTTTCTTTTAAAACTTTAACAGTAGGTACAATTGCTTGAATTCTTGTATCATCCGTAACGTTCTTGTTTTCATCCAAAGGAACATTGATATCAACTCTAACCAGAGCTTTTTTCCCTTGAACATCACCTAAATCATTAATTGTTTTTTTCATAATCATAACCTCTTTATAAACTGACTTTATGAACCAATTTTACCTTAAACATAAATTCAAAGCAATAAAAAACAGGCTTTAAGCCTGCTTTATTTTCCTTTCCCCTTGTCTTTAATGTGCTTATGCACTCTTTCTTGCCATCTCCAAGTCAGAATTGTTTTCTCTTGCTAATTCACCCCGTATAGGATTTGTCGCATTTTCTTTCGCAAGAAAATCGTTTATCCTTACAATTTTATTTTGTCTCATATTTTGAAGCATAACGTTATTATCATAAACTGCTCTTGAAATTTGAGCTTCATCTTTTTTGTCTGATGTTACAAAAATCGAAAAAGCCAAAATACTTACGATAAGAAGTATTATATTCTTTCCGTCAATATCGCCAAATTTGTTTGCTTCAATATAATAAGGATTTCCTGCCCTATCCTTGATATATAATCTTCCATTTGTTGTTACATCACCCTTAATATAAATTCTGATTTTATTATTTGAAACTTTTTGAAGAGTAACGCTTTCTATTGTTTTAATATTTTCATATTTGACGGGAATATCTTCTTTAGCTTTTACGCCTTTAATTTCAAAATATATTGTTTTTGAATTTTCACTTACTTTTTTATATCGAACATTTTGAGTTGTATCTAATACTATATTATATCCTTGACTGTTTTCACTTATTGTTACATCAGATATAACAGCATCTTTTGCATAAGCTCTTGATGCCGTACATATAAGGATAATTAATATGAAAACTTTAAAGATGTTTTTCATGATTTATACTTTTCTCCCTGCTTAAAAGGATAGAACTTCTAAATCAAGAAAACATCAATCTATTGAACAATCAATATGTCAATCTAAAGATTGATTTATATTTTTTTGAAAAGATTTGCCATTTCAACGGCAGTTTGAGCACAGCTTGCACCTTTGTTTCCTGCCTTTGTGCCTGCACGTTCAATTGCTTGTTCAATATTATCTGTAGTAAGAACACCAAAGATAACAGGAACACCTGTTTGTACGCTTACTTGTGCAACGCCTTTTGCAACCTCTGCCGCAACATATTCATAATGAGAGGTTGCCCCTCTTATAACTGCGCCAAGTGTAATCACTGCAGAATATTTTTTAGTGTTTGCAAGTTTTAAACAAGCAACGGGAATTTCAAAAGCACCGGGGACATAAACAACTTCAATATTTTCTTCGTCACATCCGAGCCTGATTAGTGCATCTTTTGCACCTTCCAATAATTTTGAACCGATAAATTCGTTAAAACGTGAAACTACAATGCAAAATTTATCGTTCTTATCTGCTACTAAATTTCCTTCTAATATTTTTGTCATGACACATTCCTTTTTTTCTTTGATTTTATCATGAATTTTTTTATTTGGATAGAATTTAAAAGTAAAATACGGTATAAAGATAAAAACTTAAAAGTTCTTTAAATCTTTAAATAATTACATGATAAAATTTTTATATGAAGGTATTATCAAATCTAACACTTGAAGAACTTGAAAATCTGGCTCTTGAACTGAATGAGCCAAAATTTAGAGCAAAACAGCTTCATAATTGGATTTGGACAAAATCCGCAAATTCTATTGAAGAAATGACGGATTTATCCAAGGTATTTAAAGAAAAGATTAAAGAAATTGCCGTTTTATCCGATGTAAAAATTAAAAATAAACAAGTTAGCACAGACGGCACAATGAAATATCTTCTTGAATATGGTGATGGCGAGTGCGTTGAAACCGTGCTTATGAGATTTGATAATCGTGCTAATTTAACTGCATGCGTGTCATCCCAAATAGGATGTGCATGCGGGTGCGATTTTTGTGCAACGGGGAAGAGAGGCTTTATAAGAAATTTAACAGCATTTGAAATTGCAAATCAAATTTTAACAATTCAAAAAGACAGCGGTCTTAAAGTTACAAACGTTGTATTTATGGGGCAGGGCGAACCTTTTTATAATTTTGAAAATCTGAATAAAGCAATAAAATTAATAAATGAATATCTGCAAATCGGTATAAGACGAATAACGGTTTCAACCTGCGGAATAGTGCCAAGAATATATGATATGGCAAAAGGGGATTTAATTCCGACTCTTGCTCTGTCATTGCATGCGCCAAACCATAATTTGCGCGAAAAAATCATGCCTGTTGAAAAGAAACATAACCTCGACGAACTCAAAAAATCATTGAAATACTTTAATGAACAAACAGGGGACAGAATAACCATAGAATACGTATTACTTGGCGGTTTTAATGATACAAGAGAATGCGCATTTGAACTTTCAAAGCTTTTAAAAGACATTAAATGCAATATAAATTTAATCCCGTATAACAGTGTTTCGGAAACTAAATATAAAAAGCCCGATAAAAAAGATGTGATGATGTTTAAATACATACTTGAAGGTTCAGGCAAAAAAGTAACCGTAAGGCTTGAACGCGGAGCAGATATCGATGCTGCCTGCGGACAATTAAGGGGAAAGATTTTAGATAAGCTTAAGAGCTAATTTAACGGCTTCAATCATGCTTGCAGGGTCTGCGATATTTTTGCCTGCAATATCGTAAGCACATCCTCCGGAAGGCGAAGTACGTATAACTTTAAGCCCTATTGTTGTGTTTACCGCTTTATCAAATGCAATTGCTTTAACTGCGGTTAGCGCCTGATCATGATACATGGAAATTATTGCATCATAATCTTGTTTTTGATTGTTTAAATATTTTTTTCCAACCCTTGCAAATAAAGCGTCAGCAGGTTTTGCCTCACTTAAATTTATGCCTTTTTCTCTTAAATTTTGAAGTGCGGGATTTATAATTTCTATTTCTTCACTGCCCAAAATGCCATTTTCACCCGCATGAGGATTTAAAGCGCAGACGCCTATTTTTGGGTTTTTAATTTTGCACTTTTCTTTTAAAAATTTATTTAATCTTAAAACCTTATCAATTATCATATCTTTTGTAATTAAAATATCTTTAAGCGCAATGTGGCGGGTAAGCAGCATAACTCTTAAATCATCAGCGATAAATATCATTTCAGCTTTATCGTCATTTTCTTTAAGAGCATTTTCTATAACTTCCGTTTGACCGTTAAAAATATGTCCTGATTTATGGAGTTCTTCCTTTGAAACGGGTGCCGTCACAATCCCTTGAATTTTACCTTCTTGTGCAAGCTTACATGCTTTGATTAAAGATTGATAACAAAATTCTCCGTTATCCTCAATATTTATTTCAAGTGTTTCATAATTAAGCCCCTCGATTTTTTCTCCTATAATTAAAATTTCATCTTTTTTCGGATTTAAAAAATCAAGAGCTTTCTTTACGAGTTCTTTCCCTATTCCTAATTTATCACCTGTTGTAATTGCAATTTTATTCATGTCGCTCAAAATATTTTAAGATTTCCAAAAGTGTTGTCGGGGTGCCTAAGTTCCCTGATTTTGTAATTACGAGTTGGGCGTTTGAGCTCATACATAAAGGAATTGCAGGAAGTACAATATCAATTACCTGCAGGTTATCATAATAAAGCGCTTCACAGCATTTATATGATGTTTCACCGCCTATTGTGATGAGCGCAAAATCTCTTTCTTGTTTAACTTTTTGGGCAAGAGTCGCTAAATATTTTGTAATTCTGCTTGCAAGTTCATCTTTTGTGATACCTTGGTCTATTAAAAGTTCATTTGCTCTTGAATGTTCATCTTCAAGTTCAACGTTTATATCACTTACATGAACTGCAACAATATTTGTCTTTTGAAGATTAGAAACAACCCTGTTTATAATATTTTTAGAAACACCCTCTAAAATATCCTCCGTTTTAAGACTTATAAAATAAGTGTTTTCAATATCATCATCTTCTTGAACTTTTTTCAGTTGAAGTGCGCTTAATTCCGTTGCAGAGCCGGATAAAATAAGTTTTGGAAGCGGCGGAACGGTTTTTTTGATATTTTGCGGTTTTGTCTCTTGAAGCCAATCTTTTGCAAAAGCCTGTGCAAGACCGGCAGAACCGCATGGCAAAATATCATAATTACTTTTCTTAATCGCAAGCACAATTTGCTCCATATCAACAACCGACACGGCATCCACAACAATAAGCTTTTTGCCTTGTTTAATAAGCTCATTTATCTTTAAAACCAAAGGCGCGGCACCTTTTGAAACTATTGAAAAATCAATTAAGCCTACCAGTTCTTCACCATTTGGAATTTGTTTTTTTAAAATATTTGGAATGCTTGATTCAAAAACAGGGACATGAGGGTCGCGCGCGGCTTCCGTTCTTTCAATAGGAACACCTTTTAAAAGCTGATATCCTCCTATTGTAATTCTTCCTTCCTGAACAAAAGCAGGTGCGACAATTGCGCAGTCCTTTTCCGTTATTTTAAGGGCTGCCATAATTTCCTGTCCGATATTTCCTCTAAGGGTTGAATCTAATTTTTTATAAAAATAATCGACATTTAATTTATTTTTAAAAAGAGTATATGCTTCTTCTGTCCTTATATATGCTTCTTCGGGGTCTTTATTTCTGCTTTCCGTCGAAACCGCCCAAACATCAATCTGCATATTCTTAATGGGCATTTTATTGTAATCAAGCAATATTTCAGTTACCGCACCTTTTGCAAAAAATTGCAAAGCAGTATCGTTTGCGCCCGTTAAATCATCAGCTATTACAACTATTGTATTTGGTGTGAGCATTATTCTTCTTTTTTGCCGCCAATTAAACGAACATTTGTTGCACGAATAATAAATCTTTCATTAGTTGAACCGTCAGCACCTTTCCATTTATTGGAAATAAGTCTGCCTTCAACTCCAACCATACGTCCTTTTTTAATCCATTCCCCTGCAAATTCTGCTTGTCTATCCCATACTTCAATGTTAAACCAATCGGTTACTTCTTGTTTAGTTCTGCTGTCCCAGCGGTTTACGGCAAGTGAAAAAGTTGTTAAAACTTTTTGACTTTCAAAATATTTCATTTCAGGATCTTGTCCCGCACGTCCAACTATTACAACAGAATTTACCATACTTAACCTCTCTTTGACTTATGGGCTTATTATAATATAAAAGACGGATAATATCAAGCAAGGTGCTGAGTTATGACTAAAAAATTACCCTTGAAAAAATTCAAAAATCTGTCATAATAAGAATATCAAGCAAAAAAGGAGAAAAGAAAATGGAAGAAACAAAA
>CANQDZ010000002.1 GCA_947594025.1 Candidatus Gastranaerophilales bacterium | reverse complement strand
GAGATGAAGTATTAGAGCTTAACTTTTAAACTTCTTCGAAGTTCAAAAGTTAGGGGGGGCTTCGCCCTAACACTTGACAAATTTATCTTAAAATCAGATAGTCCTCGATATTAATTTAGGGGGGCTTCGCCCTAATACTTGACAAATTTATCATAAATAAATAGGCTGTTACGACTTATTTTATTGTGCCTCGTTTTTTGTTCTCCTTTTTTCTCCCTCACTAAAAGAAATAATAAGACAAATAATTAAGATAAAATTCCATAAATAAAGAATTTTTGCTGCAATAAATTAAATTGATATTATTTTTTGTTTGTAATAAAATTCTCTTGTTATATTACAGAAAAGGAGAATACAATATGACAAAAGTAGCAATTAACGGTTTTGGTAGAATTGGCCGTAACACATTAAGAGCAGCTATCAGAGAAGGTATCTTTGATAAAATTGATTATGTTGCAATCAATGACCCGGGTTTAACTCCTCAAAATGCTGCACACATTTTCAAATATGACTCAGTTATGGGCAGATTTGACGGAACAGTTGAAGTATATGATGAAGGTTTAATCATCAACGGTAAAAAAATTAAATTCTATGCTGAAAAAGACCCTGCACAATTACCTTGGAAAGATTTAGGCGTTGAAGTTGTAGTTGAATCTACAGGCTTCTATACAGACGCAACAAAAGCACATGCTCACATTGATGCAGGCGCTAAAAAGGTTATCATTTCAGCTCCCGCTAAAAACGAAGATATTACAATCGTTTTAGGCGTAAATGATAAAGAATACGATACAACAAAACATCATGTAATTTCTATGGCATCTTGTACAACTAACTGTTTAGCACCTGTTGCTAAAGTTTTAGATGAAAAATTCGGTATCGTTAAAGGTTTAATGACAACAGTTCACTCTTACACGGGCGACCAAAGAATTTTAGACGCAGGTCACAAAGACGCTCGTCGTGCAAGAGCAGGCGCTCTTAACATCGTTCCTACAACTACCGGTGCTGCAAAAGCAGTTGCTCTTGTATTACCTCAATTGAAAGGCAAATTAAACGGCTTCGCCATGAGAGTTCCTACTCCTGACGTTTCAGTCGTAGACGTTGTTGTTGAAACAGAAAAACCTGTTACGGTTGAAGCAGTTAATGCAGCATTGAAAGAAGCTGCAGATAACCACATTTTATGCTACAGCGAAGAACCGTTGGTATCTTCCGACTTCATCGGTACAAGCCAATCTTCAACAGTTGACGCTGCATTAACAATGACAATGGGCGACAATATGGTTAAGGTTGTTTCTTGGTACGATAACGAAATGGGTTATTCAACAAGATTAGCTGAAACTACATTAATGGTTGCATCTAAACTATAATTTCAAATATAAAATGAAATTTATGAAAAACCGCCTCTTGTGGGGCGGTTTTTTAGTATTCAATCTTAGCATGTTTCAAAAAATTGATTTTTCAGCTACAATTTTATATAGAATGAGGAAGTTGATATTTATTTTTTTAATATTTTTAATTTTTCAAAATCCGTCTCATGCAATTAGGATTGGGCTTCAAAATGGTGTTAAATCAACTTATATAGGGTCATCAAAAACGGCGCAAATTATAGACGGACAAACGGGAAAACCGCTGTTTACAATGAAACCGCTTACCGCATACACCATAAAGCCCTATAAGAATGTTTTTTCCATAAGAATAAATAATAAAAACTACAAACTAAACACTAATTATATTATCGTCACCTCAAAAGAAGAAAAAAACTTTGTTGCAACTAAGCACAGATGGTACAGGGGCGAACTTATTGTTTATAACGTGAATAAAAAAATTACGGTAATAAACAGGCTCCCTCTTGAAGAATACATTTTAGGCGTCGTACCGTCAGAAATGCCTTCGAGATGGAATTTAGAAGCACACAAAGCGCAAGCAATCGCCGCGAGAAGTTATGCTGTCGCAAACATGGGAAAAAGACTTTCTAAAGGATATGACCTGAAAGATACTCCGGAAGACCAAGCATACGGCGGCGCGTCAGCAGAAAAACCAAATACCACAAGGGCGGTTTTACAGACAAAAGGGATTGTCATGACTTATAACAACAAAGTAATATCTGCATATTATCATGCCGCATCGGGCGGACAGACAAAAAACGCAAAAGACGTATGGATGAAAGATTTACCCTATATACATTCGGTTTACGGATATGATTCCGGCATAAAAAAGAGCGGCCATGGCGTTGGCATGAGCCAGCATGGGGCCAATAATCTTGCAAAAAAAGGATATAGTTCTTATCAAATATTAAATTATTTTTACAAAAATATTCATTTTGCAGTCATAAAAAGTCCGCTTTAAAAATACTTAATAAAGTAAAACCCTGTAAACACAAGGATTTTCCCGAGTATATTCTCTGTATATGTTAATTTTGTAAGCTTTTTTAAAAAAAGGCTTGCAAAACTCAACAAAATAAGTATAATAGAGAAATAAACAGAAAGGAGTTCATGATGAACAAAGAAGAATTGGTAAAAGCAGTAGCTGAAAAAGCTAAATTATCTCAAAAACAAGCAACAGAAGTTATCGCAGCAACTTTAGAAACTATCCAAAAAACAGTTGCTAAAGGCAAAAAGGTAACTTTAGTTGGTTTTGGTACATTTGAAGCAAGAAAAAGAGCTGCAAGAACAGGTCGTAACCCGCAAACAGGTGCAACAATTAAAATTGCTGCAAAAACAGTTCCCGCATTCTCAGCAGGTAAAAAATTCAAAGAACTTGTTAAGTAGTTTTTTGACAAAAAGTATAAAACAGGCCTTTCATATAATGAAAAGCCTGTTTTTTGTTGAAAAAATAAGTATCGTTACAAAACAAAATAATATGTTGTAAACAATACTTTTCTAAATTATAATGTAGTTCATCAAGAAAGGAAATTAAAAGGATGGCAGTGAAAGAAGTTCTATCAAGGAAACTTCCTCCGCAAAACCTTGAAGCAGAAAGTGCTGTTTTAGGTTCAATTCTTATGAACTCAAACGGTTTAAACAGAGTTGTTGAAATCCTTTCTCCTGATTATTTTTATAGTCCCGCAAATAAAATTTTATATGAGGCAATCATTGCTCTTTACAATCAGAGCAAACCGATTGACGCTTTAACCGTTGGCGAGTATTTGAATTCTAAGCATCAACTTGAAATAGTCGGCGGCAGAGAATATTTAAATGATTTAATGATGGATACCGTTTTAACATCAAATATTGAATATTACGCAAATATTATCCAAGAAAATGCCACAAAAAGAGAGTTGATAAACGCAGGAAGCACAATTATTGAAACAACATACGAAAATCAAACTGCGCAAGAATCAATTGAAAACGCCGAAAAATTAATTTTCCAAATTGCACAAAAGAAAAGCAAACAAGAAATGTCATCCTTGACGGATGTTCTTATTCAAACAGTTGAACAGATTGAATACAGATGGGAAAATAAAGGCACTTATGTTGGTGTTCCAAGCGGTTATTATGAACTTGATACTTTAACTGCAGGCTTTCAAAATTCAGATTTAATAATACTTGCCGCACGTCCTTCAATGGGTAAAACGGCATTTGCCTTAAATATTGCACAGAATGTTGCAATCAGACAAAAAAAACCTGTCGGTATATTCTCTCTTGAAATGTCAAAGACACAGCTTGCACAGAGGGTGTTATGTGCAGAAGCTGAGGTTAATGCTCAAAAAGTAAGAACCGGTGAACTTCAAATGCAGGAATGGGAGAAACTTACAAACACTATGAATATGTTAAACGATGTTCCATTGTTTATCATTGACAGACCCGGTCTTAGTGTTTCTGAAATCAGAGCAATTTCAAGAAGGTTAAAACTTGAACATCCTGATTTATCATTGATTGTAATAGATTATCTTCAACTTATTGAAGATAAGACATCAAAAGACAGAATTCAACAAATTTCATCTATTTCAAGAGGATTGAAATATCTTGCACGTGAACTTGAAATACCGATTATTTGCCTGTCACAGTTATCCCGTGCAACAGAACAAAGAAACGATAAACGCCCTATGCTATCAGACCTTAGAGAATCAGGCGCGATAGAGCAAGACGCAGATATCGTAATGTTTATATACAGGGAAGAATATTACGACAAAGAAAACCCTGAGTTTAAAAATAAAGCAAGAATTATTGTCGCAAAACAAAGAAACGGCCCCGTCGGGGATTTCGAGCTTATATTCCACGGTGCAACAACCAAATTCAAAAACAAAATTAATAAAGACCACTAAGAAAGATCTTGAAAAAGGGCTTTTTTAGTAATATTTTTCTTCTAATTTCAAGACTCTTTCTTGAGCTTTTTTAATATTATTTTTGTCATCGGGGCTTCCTGAAAGATATCTTTCATACGCACTTAATGCTTCTCTTTCTTGACCTATGTCTTCAAACAATTCACCCAGTGAAAAATATACAGGGTCATAAGAATTATCAAGCTCTACGACTTTTTTAAAATCAGACAAAGATTCTAAGTATTTTTTCTGGTCATGATACACAATTCCTCTGTAATAAAAAAGTTGAAGCTGTGCGCCCAGTTTTTGAAGACCTGCGTTCAAAATTTCAAGTGTTTTTGCGTAGTCTTTTTTGTAATAGTATTTTTCAGCATCCGACAGAACTTCATTAATTTCATTTCTTAGGATGGAATTTAGAAGTTTATTTGACTTTAAGTTATTTTTATTTAAGGCAATAGATTTTCTAAGCTCTCTCTTAGCGCTTTGTATTGAGTTTTGATTGATGTAATTAAGCGCAAGCATATAATATAAGTCTGAGTTTGCGGGATCGATTTTAATGGCATTTTGAAGGCTCTCGTTTGCTTCCTTGTATTGATTTAAAAGTGTTTGACAATTCGCAATTGAAAGATATACGTCTGAATTTTTTGGATTTATTTGTTGGTATATTGTAAGCGCCTTTTTATATTCGTTATTAGTCAAATATGAAAGTGCAATTTCTTTCTTACGGACGGTATCTTCTTTATTTAACCCTTCAAGTATTTTTATAATCTCAGCATTTGAAGGAAGATTTTTGTATCCTTTCTCAATTATGGCAAGTGCTTCCTTTTTATTATTTTCAAGCTCATATATATTGTATAGAGCAATATATGCGCCGCCCGTTTTTGAATTCTTTAAAAGAGCTTGTTTGTAAAAACTTATTGCATGGGAAGGTTCGTTTATCTCTTGTGCAAAATCGCCAAGACCTTCATACAGATTAGCATCAGGTTTATAATCATGCTTTAGGGGATAAAATTTTTGAGCAATAGTATCCAATGGTAAACCGTAAAACATTCTGTAAATACCATATTGCGCCTGTCTTGAATCAGGGTAGACAACAAGCGCCATTTGGTACTCTTTGAGTGCATCATCATTTTTCCCGAGCGTTGAAAGAGATTTTGCTTTTGCAATTCTAATTTGTGAATCATAAGGATTTTTAGCAAGAATAGATTCGTAAGTATCCACCGCAAGCTGATATTCTTTCATTTCATAAAGAGTGTTGCCAAGCTCATATTTTAAGGTTATATCTTCAGGATTAATTTGAAGTGCTTTTTTTAAAAGGTTGTATGATTTCTGATAATTACCTTCTTTTTTATAAGCAAGAGCCAAAACCTCATAAACAGAAGTATCTGAGGAATTTTGCTGAAGCCTTAATTCGTACTTCTTTATAATTTCACTTAAAATATTAACATCATCCGTATTTTGTATAGTTTGTTTATATTTTTCGTCCGCAAGCGCAAAGTCTGCCCTTTTATAATATATTTCCGCAAGCTTATAAGCCACACTGCCGTTTTTTGAATACGCCTCTAAAGATTTATTATAGTATTTTATTGCTTGGTCTTCTTTGTTTATCTTTTGATAAATATCACCTAAAAATTCGTAAGTCGTTTTTTCGTCATATCCAATTCCTGCAAGCTGTTCAAGTTCATAAGCGGCGGCAAAATATTGGTCTTCCCAATATAAATTCTTGGCAAGTTCAAGCCTTTCCGCATTACTTGGAAAATAATCCATGGCTGTTAAATTTTCTGCCAGTTTTGCAGACGCCATTGAATATTTATCGGAATTTTTATCGCGGCTTAAAAAATATAACGCGCTTCGTAAATCGTCAGCCGCTTTTGCGTAGTTTTTCTTGGATTTTTTATAATAGTCAGCCCTAACTAAAAGCGCTTTTATATATCTGTCTGTAAGATTTGCATTATCAGGGTTTTTTATAAGCTCATTTTTAACACCGTTAACCCTTTTTTCAAAAGGCTCGGCGGGTTCCGTGTTATTAAGTGCAATTTGAGCATAAGCTGCGCTTGAAAGAACAAGCATTATAATAGCTGATAAAAATATCTTCTTCATAATCAACATAATTACACAAAAAAAGGTTAAAAAAAAGAGGCTCTTTGGGAGCCTCTTTAGTTTATATAATCTTTATGATTATTCATCGTCGTCTTCAACATCAATTGCTGCTGCTGCTGCAATCATACCTGAAGAAGGATCTGTAATTCCGTTTTGGATATTACCAACTTGACCAATCATATCAGATTGTAATGGCAATCTTGAAATAGCTGTTTGATCTGTCAAGTAGCCTGTGTTCGGAAGTGAAGTATCAGGTTCTACATCCGGTTCCGGTTCACAAGCGAACGGTTTTTTGTATGATAGTAAGAATTGTCCTTCAGTTGAATCACCGTCAAGTGTGACAAAGTGTTTACCGTATCCGATAACGTTGCCTTCAGCATCTCTGATTTCATTGAAGCTGCCTTGGTACATACCGCCTACTGCAACTTGTGATGGTTCGTAGTCGAAGTTGAAGCCGCTGCCTACTTCGATATATGCACGTCCGGGTAGTTCAGCTTCATAACCTTGTTGGTTAGCTACTGAATCAGGGTTTGACGGAGCGAATGAATCAATCGCTTTTTCTTCATCAGTGATTGTTGTCTTACCTGCGATGAATTTTTCATCTTTTGATAAGTATAATTCATCTGCATATAGTTTAGAGATTGATAGTTTGCCATCTCTGGTCTTGATTTCTACTTTTTTACCTGAAGCTTCAAGACCGGCATTTTTGTTTCCTGCATTTTTAAGAACTAGGTTTACATTGCCTTCAGATTCAATTTTAACTTTTGTTCCGTTTGCATCAAGTTCGCCTTCGCCAACGATAGTACCAACTTGGTCATATAAGTCATCGTAAACAACTTTTGCACCTGTTGTAACATTTTCACCTTTGAAGGTTGTAACTGTATCTTCGGGTTTTTTAGGATCAACCGGTTTGATTGTTACATCAGCTACAATGTCGCCGCCTGCAACTACATCGTTTTTAGGACCTTGGATGCTTGTGTCTTCAACGGCATCTAAGCAGCCGTTGCCTGTGCAAACTTCTTTAAGTTCTTTATCGAATTTGAATGTAACATTGCCTTTGTCAGCTTTGATTGAGTTTTTAGCTTTTGCAACAAATTCAGTGTTTACAATATCAATGTTGCCTGTTTTTGCATTTAATTCGTTATTGTTGTTAGCTGTAATTCTAACGTTTGATGTTTTGATGTTTTTGTTAGCTGTAATTTTATTGTCTTTAGTTGCTTTAGCTTCAGTGTTAGACATTGTGATGTTTCCGTTTTGAGCAGTTATGATGTTGTTTTCTGCTTCAAGTTCGGCACATTCTGTGTCTACATCGTCTGCTGCAACGATATTGTTGTCTTTCTTGGCTGTAACTTTAACTTTTTCAAGTCTTACGCTACCTTTTGGAGAAGTGATATTGTTATCATTTTCTGCAGTAATTTTTGCATCTTTAATTTCAATATCGCCTTCGTTTGCTTTGATGTTGTTATCAGTACCTTTAACAACGTTTTCTTCAACAGCATCTAAGCATCCGTTGCCTGTGCAAACTTCTTTAAGTTCTTTATCGAATTTGAATGAGATTTTACCTTTGTTTGCAACGATTGAGTTTGTTTTGTCAGCAACGATTTCAGTGTTTACAACATCGATGTTGCCAACTTTAGAAGTAACTTTGTTGTTGTTACCTTTAATTCTTACGTTAGCTGTTTTAACGTTGTTGTTAGCTGTAATTGTGTTATCATTAGTTGCTTTAGCTTCAGTGTTAGACATCGTAACATTTCCTGTTTGAGCAGTTATGATGTTGTTTTCTGCTTCAAGTTCAGCACATTCTGTGTCAACGTTTTCATAAGCTGTGATTGTGTTATCTTTCTTAGCTGTAACTTTAACTTTTTCAAGTCTTACGCTGCCTTTCGGAGAAGTGATGGAGTTGCTGTTTTCTGCAGTGATTGCAACATCAGAGACAGTTACATCACCTTCATCAGCTCTGATAACGTTATCGTTACCTTTAACCGTGTTTCCTTCAACAACTTCAATACATCCGTTGCCTGTGCAAGTTTTTTGAAGGTTTTTATCAAATTTAAATGTAACGTTACCTTTGTTTGCAACAATTGTGTTTGTTTTGTCAGCTGCAATTTCAGTGTTTACAACTTCAATATTGCCTGTTTGAGCTTTAATTGTGTTATTTCCGCCTTTAACTCTTGCGTTTGAAGTTTTAACGTTTGTTTTTGCATTTAGATTGTTATTTGATTTAGCAGTTAATGCTGAGTTTTTAACCGCAATAGCACCGTTTGTTGCTGTAATGTCATTATTTTCGCCTTTTACGTCAGAGCATTCAACATCAACATCTGTGTTAGCTTTTAAAGTATTTTTAGATGTTGCATCAACTTTAGCTTTGTTTAAGCTGATTTTGCCTGTTGTAGCTGTGAGTGTATTGTTTACTGCCGTTAAGCTTGAGTTTTCAACATATACATTTTTATTGGCTGTCATTTTGATATCAGATTTAGATTTAATATTTGAGTTGTTTTTAGTTGTGATATCACCTGTTGCCGTTAATGTGATGTTATCTTGATCAACAGCTTTTGAGTAATCTTGACCTGCCGTATTTGATTTCAAAGAGCTGTTATCTATAGTCAAGTTACCTTTAACATCAAGTACTAAACCTTTATTAGAACCTGTATCTTTTAATGTAGTTTTACCTTTAACGGTTACGTTGTTATCATTTTTACCGTCATGAAGAGCGATGCTGTTATAGCTTACCGTTGAATCTTCAATCAAAGTATTTTTACCAACGATTGTTAATTTTTTATCGGCATTAACCTTTCCGTTTTTAACAAGGTTGATATCGCCGTTTGATGATTTAATTGTTACATTGTTGCTGGCATCAACGTAAGTATCTGTGATGTCAACACCTTTAGAGCCTGATACCAATAAGTCTTCAACTTGACCTGATTTTGCTTCGTTTCTTGCAGAAAGAACTGCATCATCAACGATTACTTTGCCGTTATCTGCAACTGCATTAACCGCACCTTTACTGTTGATGATTGAACCGTTAGTAATAGTCAAGTTTCCGCTTTTAGTGCTCAAGTTGATATCGCCTGCGCCATCTTTAGTTGTTGAATAAGCAGAAGCGATATTAGAGTTTTTAACATTCAATCCTTTGTTAGCTTCAACCGTGATTGAACCGCCGGTTTTATCATATGTGTTGTTTGACGGAGTTGAAACTTCATGTGTGTTGAATGTTTCTATATTAGAATCATTAATATTAACTTCGTTACCAACCAAGTAAATATCGCCGTAAGCGTTATTTATAAGTTTGTAACCTTTAACGGCAGCTTTGTTTAAATTAACTGCTGAGTTGTTTGTTGTACCTTTGTTAATAATGTCAATGCTGCCTGATGATAAAGTTGCGTCAACTGAATTTGATGATTTAGCATCACCGATATTAATATTGTAATCAACGCCTGATTTAGCGTTAGCAACTTTTACATCGTTATTGTTCATGTATCCGTTTGCTGCGTATTTAAAAGTAACACCGTCAGATGTAACTAATTTCAAGTTACTGAAGTTTTTATTTGCCGGTGTACCATAGTTATAATTTAAGTTTGTTGAAATTTTGGAGCCTTTATAAATATTAATGTCTTTAGCAACAATTGCTGCAGTTTTGTCAATATTCCATGTTGAACCGTTTAAAGTAACAGCAGCGCCGTTTGTTGAGCTGCCGCCTTCAAATTTAATATCAACATTCGGACCAAATTTAGAAGCAAGAGATGCTTTGTAAGCTTCTAATTCAGCTGCTGACATATTTTTAATATTTTTTGCTCCTACCGCATCAAATGTTGAAACGGTAAATGAGTTTGCGTTAACTGTTGAGCCGTTACCGAAGGTGATACCGTACGGGTTAACTAAGATAACTTTCATCGTATCGCCGTAACTGCATCCGCTGGCAGCACAACTTGTTGTTATTCTGCCGTTTAATTCTGTTAACTTACCGTCTAAGAATCTTCCTAAAAATGTTTGTGAATGGCCTGTTGCTTGAATATCCCAATTAGCGTTACTTCCGAGACCACCTACCATGTCGTTTTGTCCAACGGCCCCGTTTCCGCCCGTAACTTTTGACGTTAACGTATTAGTACTGTTGTTGACAGAGTTTTCAACGTTAACTGAACCAACAATGCCAGGTAATGCATTCGCATCAATCGCACAGGCATGGTCACATGCCGTCGAAAGAACGAACAAAAGTGTTAAAATTGTTGATAATACTGACCTTTTCATATTGCTCCTTTCAAATATGTGACTTTTTCTATTTATAAAAAACACCTGAATAAAAAAATTGCCTAAAATTTTTACAAATATTCACAATGTTACATTTATTTTAACACGAGCGAAAAAAAAAGTATATTTTTACATAAATATTTATAAAAATTTATATAAGTTAATATGTTGTTGAAAAATTATTGTTTTTAAAATATTATCCATGTCAGGACTTAAATCTTATAATTTAATAATTAGAAAAATCAATTATATAATATATTGCCTTAAACTTTATTTTGGTTTAATATTTAATTGTACCGTATATTAATATAAATAATTTAATTATTAAATTAAGAATAGGGGATACATGTATAACTTAATAAAAACAAAAAAATACTATTTAGCGGCATTTATAACGCTATTCACAATGCAGTCTTACTCGTTTGGTATAACACCATATCTTAACGTTGGTAACTTTGACCCCGGTGTTATTGACCAAACAAACTTGATGCAAATTAAAGAATACGAACAAAAACAGCGTCTTGACGGTGAGGAAGATCCTGAGCGTATTGAAATTGAAAAAAAGAAAATGGAAGAAATCAACAAACTTCCAAACAAAGAAGTAAGTTTTATTCTTCATTCAGTTTCTTTTAAAGGCAATACCGCATACACCGATGAAGAACTTCTTCACCTTATATGCGACAAAATTAACACGGAAGTAACAGTCGGAGATTTAATTCAATACTGCAACTTAATTACCGATTACTATCAACAAAGAGGCTATCTTTCATCAATTGCTTATATGCCTCCTCAAAAGATTATAGACGGTAACGTGGAAATTATTATTACCGAAGGTCGTTACGGTAACGTAACAATTGAAGGTAACAAATGGACAAGACCAAAATTTATAAGAACACAATTTTTAAAAGATAATAACATTGAAACAGAAAAACTTATCAACATCAAAGATGTTCAAGACGCTTTAAGAGAAATTAATTCATCAGGTTATATGCAAGGTTCCGTTGAATTATCAGACAACGAAGAAAACTACGCATATTCCGATATCAAATTAAATATTAAAGACCGATTCCCGTTTGACTTTGATGTCAGAGTCGACAACCAAGGTCGTACCGAAGTCGGTTTGACACGTGTTGTGTTATTCGCAGGTATGTATAACCTAACCGGTTGGGGCGATAAATTGTTATCAACAACATCAATTGCAAGACATTCTATCGGTCAGGGTGTATTTTATTCAATTCCTCTTACACAAAATGAAACAAAATTGAACTTGGGTTATTCATATTCAGGTACTTCAGTTAATGATTATCCTATAGTCAGCGGTTTGAACCTTGATATGAAAGGTAAATCACATGATTTCTTCGTTAACCTTTCAAGAAGATTTATAAGAACTGAAAATTATAAAATGTACGGTGATATCTCTATTGATATCAGGAACACTGATACTAAAAGTTATGACTCAAATACGAGATTTAATTATTGGAACTTCTTTGATTACTACTACAAAACACGTTCTATTAAACTTAGCACGACTCACATAAAAGACGACTTCTATGGTAAATGGTTCGGAAACATTGGTGTTGACTTTGGTCTGCCATGGTTTGACGCATCAGAAGACCACAGCGGATATTATAAAGATCGTCCCGGTAACAACTACACTAAATTCAGTGCTAACATTACAAGACTTCAACTTTTACCTTTGAGATCTATGGCGATTTTACAAGCCAACGGTCAATGGGCTACAAGAGGTTTGTGGGCAGCAGATCAAAAGCAATTTGGTGGTATTTCTTCAGTTAGAGGTTACCAAGAAGGCTTCCTGCTTGGCGATACAGGTATCACGGCTTCTGCGGAAGTCAGATTTCCCATACCGTTCTTAGGAATGATATTACCTGAAAAACTTAAATTTATTGACGATTCTATAAGGTTGGCAGGGTTCTATGATGTCGGCTGGATTTCAGATTCATGGTCAACCGATACAAAATACTTAATGTCTGTCGGCGGCGGTGTCGTATTAAAACTTACAAAATATTTATCAGGAAACGTATATGTAGGTGTTCCAATCGGAAACAAACCTGACGGATACTCTAACTGCAGAGTACACTTCACGGTTACATCCAACATATTATAATAACCGTTATTACTATATTGAAAACTCGTAAGAAATTGGTTATAATAAGTATATGCGCTTTTTTGAAGTAATTAAAAAATCAATTGATAAAGTCAAATCGGTTGAAGAAAAAATATATAATGATAAAGCTCAAGTTGTTGAAATTTATCAAAGAAACTTGGCGCTTGAAAAAGAAATAGAACAAAGAACAGAAGAACTGCATAAAGCAAATCAGACGTTAATTACTCTGGAAAACGTTTGGGATATGATGAATTCTTCAAGACCTTTGTCAAGCGTTCTGGATGCTATTGTAAAGAGTTTACATGGTGAATTTGGCTATCTTTATAGCTGTATCGTGCAAAAAAGCATTGACAAGAACGGTGAATTCTTATCCTTTAAAACCTTTCTGGAAAATGAAATTTCTGAAAGACTGAGCAAAGTCTTGCAAGGCAGCCTCTATGATATAAGAATTCATTACAGGCAAAACGGTATTTTAGACAGTGTTATGAAAGAAAATAAAATTGCCTGTTTTAATGATATAGCTCAAGTGATTAGAGAATTATACCCCAATATAGACAGCATAAGCATAGCGGACATTACAAAAAATGCCTTAACGCAATCAATTATTGTATTGCCCTTAAAGACAATTGATAAATTTTTCGGCTATTTATGCGTATTTTCTCCGAGAACTGAAGCAAAAGAGAGTGAATTAAATTTTCTTAATCTGTTTGCAAGACAAATTGAACTTGCAATTACAATTGCAAGCTTATTTGAAACGGTTAAGAAACAGGCTGTTACGGACGGGCTCACGGAATTATTTAACAGACGCTTTTATGAAGATGCACTAAATCGTGAAGCAACGCGTTCTTTAAGATTAAATCAGCCGTTTTCACTTATTTCGCTTGACTTGGATGACTTAAAGAAAATAAATGATACCTTTGGACACAGCGCAGGTGATAACGCAATCAAATCTGTTGCGCAAGCCATTATTAAAAATGCCCGCAGCGTAGATATTGCATCACGTATAGGCGGAGAAGAATTCAGTATAATTTTACCGGGTATTGATTCAAAAGGTGCAAAAGTTGCAGCTGAAAGGCTTCTTCAAACAATAAGAAAAATTGAAGTGGAAGATGTCGGCAAAGTAACCGCAAGTATTGGTGTTGCAACTTTTATTGAGCAAACTCTGGATGTTGATAAGCTTGCTGAAATGGCAGACAGGGCAATGTATAATGCCAAAAAAGACGGAAAAAATAAAATTGTTTTTGCCGCATCCGCAGATACTATTTCTTGGCAAGATACAGCAATTGAAACATTTATAGAAATATTGGATAAGCATAAAATCCCGTTTGATACAAAAACGGCAAAGAACCTTGTCAGCAAGCTTCAAAACAAAGGAACCGCCAAACAGGGTAAAAGCACAAAAGAGCTGTTATACAGTGTTGTTGACACAATCTCACAATCCTATGCCCCAAATACAAGAGAAGATATGACGAAAGATAAAGTATATCTTGCAACGCTTGTGGCAAAAAGAATGGAATTAAATTCAGCGGATATTGATAAATTAAAATTGGCGATACTGTTGTATGATATCGGAAACACAATGATACCTCCCGAGATTTTAAACAAAACTTCTCCGTTATCTGACGAAGACAAAGAAAAGATTAATAAACATCCGATTATTGCAGCTCAAAAGATATTAAAACCTATTGCAAAAGTTGCAGATATCATCCCTATTATTGAACAGCATCATGAAAACTGGGACGGAAGCGGTTATCCGTCAAAGAAAAAAGGCGAAGAAATACCCGTCATTTCTCAAATAATATTAATTGTGGACTCATTCTTTGCAATGACATCGGATAGGCCGTACAGAAAAGCATACACCGTAGAAAAAGCTCTTGATGAGATAAAAAAATCTGCAGGCAGAAAATATAATGAAGCTTTAACCAGAGAATTTATTGAAGCCGTTAAAGAAAGCAGAATGTTTTGATGCTAAATATTAAAAGCCAAGTTTTTTTGCAATTAACAAAAAAGCAAAAGGCATCATTGTGCACATTCTTAAAATCTTTTGCCAAAAACAATAAAACACTCAATGAAGATGAGCTTTTAAATAAGTTTATAGAAGATGAGACTTATTACTATAATATAAATAGTCCTCATTTATATTTTGTTGCGGAAAATCTTGAAGACGATGATTTTGTTCGTGACCTGAAAAAATATATTGAAGCCCTTATGACAGATATAAAATATAAGGAAAAACAAAAACCCTATATCGAAGAACAGAAAAAGAAACTAAAAGAAGAAAGAAAACGCGCTCAAGATTTCAAATTAAAAAAGGAAAAACCGACACCAAAACAGCTGAAATACTATAAAAATTTAAGCAAAAAATATAATCTTGAACTAAAAAATTTAGAAAATGCGTCAAAATATGACCTTAAAGTGTGGATTGGAGAAATTTTAGATAATGCGAATAAATAATATAGTAGAAAACATATTAAAAGAGGTGAGCGAGGAGCCTGAAGCAGAGGCAAAATTGATAATTGAAACCTTAAGCGGACAAACCTTATCCCAAATGATTACAGATAATAAGGTAAACAATGAAGAAGAAATAATTCAGGCTGCCAAAAAAAGAGCAGAAACAAAAAAACCAATCCAGCAAATACTCGGATGTGCTTATTTTATGGGTGAAAAATTTAAAGTAAACGAGCATGTCTTAATTCCGAGAGATGAAACGGAAATTTTAGTCAGAGAAACAGTGAATATCGCAAAAAAACTCAATAACCCGCAAATACTTGAAATAGGTGCAGGTTCGGGCTGTGTTTCCTGTATGATTTCAAAACTTCTTGAAAATAAGCCCCTGCAAATATTAGGTGTTGATATCTCAACAAATGCACTTAAAGTTTCATTGGATAATATGGCAAAATATGTTGAAGCAAACAGACTTGTTATCAGAAAATCAGACGTTTTTTCAAATGTTAAAGAAAAGTTTGATATTATTCTCTCAAATCCTCCTTATATAAAAGAAGGCGAAAAACTGCAAAAAGAATTGGAATTTGAACCAAAAGAAGCTTTGTTTGCAAAAGATGACGGATATTATTTTTACAAAAAAATAATAGATGAAGCGCCAACTCACTTAAATAAAGGCGGATATATTTTATTCGAGCTTGGGATAAATCAAGCAGATACAGTTAAAAGCATGCTTGAAAAAGAATTTCATGATATAGAAATCACGAAGGATTTATCAGGAATTAAAAGAGTAATTAAGGCAAAGTTATAATTTTATTTTTTTCATCTACGTGAACAATTTTTGGTTCTACTGTTTCACCTTCACTTAAAAGAGCATAAGCAACAATAATTACTTTATCCCCGACATTTGCTTTATGCGCGGCTGCACCGTTTATACAAATAACGCCTGAATTTTCTCTGCCTTCTATAATATATGTATGAAAGCGTTCACCATTGTCAACATTTAAGATGTCAACTTTTTGACCCGCCTTTAAATTTGCGGCATCTAAAAGTGCTTTATCTATTGTGATTGAGCCTACATAGTTTAAATTTGCTTCGGTAACTGTGGCTCTGTGTATTTTTGCGTACAAAAATTCTGTTAACATATCGCTATTTTATAATAAAATAATATTATAGGTATAATAATTATAAACTTATGTGAATTTTTTTTAAGAAAAATTTTAAAAAAGGCAATTATTTTTATTCACATGCGTTTTATAAATAAAAAAGTAATGGAGATAAAAGCATGAATATGAAAATTTTACCATTAGGCACAAAGGTTCAAGGTCCATCTTTTGGCGATTTGGAAAAAGGTGTAGGCGGACCAACAAAACAAGAAAAAGCAGAATTAAATGAAGAAGAAGAAGACAAAGCAGGCAAAAAGAAAACAGCAAGGGCAATTTTAATACCTGTAGGTGCAGTCGGACTGGCAACAATTCTCGGCGTTTGCATGAAAAGCTGTTCAGGTCCTAAACCGCAAGATTACACACCATATTCTCATGTCGGTATTTTGGATTTTAACAACGAATATGATGAAACTGTTTACAAACCTGCAAGTAGCACAATTGATTTCTCAAACCCCAAAGTATTAGCTGACTATAAAGAAGAAGGCTTAACACTTTCAAACATTATTAAAAACCATTATTTTGGAGGTGAAGAAGGTCATGAAGCTGCATATGAAAAAATTGTATCAGAATTAGACCAAGCAAACCCCGGTGTTATTGATAACATATTCCAAGTAGCTTCAAGCGGCAAATACGAAACATGGAAAGATGTTCCTTTTGATGTTTTGATTAACACAAATCTTGACGAAGTATTAGATGATGCAGGTTTAAGATTTTCCGACTTGAATATCCTATCGGTTAATACACCTAAAGTTTCATTTGAATTCTATGATGAAGGTGAAACAGATTGCGAATCTTGCAAGGCACAAGAAAGCGTAGTTTACTTAGATACAAAAAATGAAGTTGTTCTTATTGACCCGTCATTAGATAAAGACAAAGTATCAGACCAGAAAGAAAAAACTCTTAAAGATGCAATTGTTGAGAACTATGGTGTTAAACCCGATTCTCATGAATATTACTTCATCTTAAATATGATTGCAAATATTAGAGAAAACGAAGGTTTATTCGAAGATATCAAAGGTAAGATATGTGATGCTAACAGAGCACAAATTCTTGAAGACAGAAAAGGCGATTACTATGTACACATGCCTAAAAACCTAACATTGATTGTAAAGGGCGGAGATATTACAACATCAGAAGATGTAGTTAAAAACGGTGACAGCGTATACTATTCAAACCTATTACCTGAAGCCAGAGAAATTGATGTTAAAGGTGAAGGGGTTAAAACTATTGAAGATTTAACACAATTCTATAATCATCCTCATACCGGTGAGGCTCTTGCAGACCAAGAAATGTATGATGAAGAAGTTGAAAAATACAGAGAAGCAATAATGAAAACTATTATTGCATCATACCCTCAATTGTTTGAAAACCTTGAGTACAATGATGCACTTAGTGCCGACATTTCAGAAGCCGTATCACATATAATTCTTCCTGATGTAGTATTAAACTTTGAATCAGGCGATGTATGCGGTCATACTAAGCAAGAACAAGAGGAAGCACCTCAAAAACAGAAACCTTCAATAAAGGGTGAAGCTCCAAAAGTTCCAAACACTACATTACCGTCTAAAAAACCAACTTCAACAACAACGACGACAACAAAAAAACCATCAAAACCGGAGCCGACAAAACCACAACCGACAAAACCACAACCGACAAAACCACAACCGACAGATCCGGAGCCGACAAAACCACAACCGACAAAACCGGAGCCGACAACTTGTGAACCTGCACCTGATGTTGAACCTGAAACAAGACCGGGTGAAACAACAAGACCATCAACAGGCGGCGGCGAAGTGGTAGCGGATCCTAATACACCTGTTACAAAACCTATAAAAGAAACTACAACAAGAAAACAGGAAACAACAACCCGTGCTACTACAACGCAGCAACCTTCTTGTGAAGAAGCTCCTGATGTAGATGTTGATTGGTAAGAAATAAAATAAATATATAAAAGACGGGCATAATACCCGTCTTTTTAGCATATTTGGTGTATTTTTCAAAATTATTTTACAAATTAAGATTTATTATGTTAAAATAATCATGCAGCAATAAGAAGGAGAATAAATATCAGAAACGATTCTAATGCGTCAAAAGAGCTTTTAAATGAAAAAATTCGTGCAAGCGAAGTCAGACTTATCGACAATGAAGGTGTTAATCACGGGCTTGTTCCCACAAAAAAGGCCTTGCAAATGGCGCAAGAGAGAGATTTAGATTTAGTTGTTGTTTCTCCTAATCAATCACCTCCGGTTGCAAAGATTATGAACTGGGGTAAATACAAGTATGAAACCGAAAAGCGTGCCAAGGAAGCAAAGAAAAAACAACACGTTGTTGAAATTAAAGAAGTCAAAATGCGCTATAAAATAGACACTCACGATTACGATGTCCGCTTGAAAGCTGCCAAGAAGTTTTTATCCGCAGGCAACAAGGTAAAAGCGGTTATTATGCTAAGAGGTCGTGAAATGCAGCATAATCAGCTTGCAATTGACCTTGCAAACAAATTTTTGGAAGATTTAAGCGATATTCAAATGGTTATTGAAAAGAAACCTTCTCTTGAAGGCAGAAACGTTGTAACAATCTTGGCACCTTCCGCTAAATAATATCCTGTTTTAGCTTTTTGTCTATTTCAATCAAATCATCAATGGTCGGATTGGTGATGACTTGGTGTTTATTCATTGCTTCTTCAACTATATTTGAAATATCCGATATGGAGATTTCGCCAAGCAAAAATTTATTTACCGCAATATCGTTGGCACAGCTTAAGACACAAGGCATTGAGCCTCCGATTTTACCTGCTTCAAGTGCAAGTTTTAAACATCTGAATTTATTGTAATCTGGTTTTTCAAAGGTTAGGTTGCAATCAAGGAAGTTAAAACTATGTGATTCAATTCCATATTCACGATTAGGGTATGTAAGAGCATATTGAATGGGAATATGCATGCTCGGGTTTCCCAATTGCGCAATTGTAGACCCGTCTTTAAATTCAACAGCAGAGTGAATAATGCTTTGCGGATGAATAATGACATCTATTTTATCGTAGGGCATATTAAATAAATGATGTGCCTCAATCACCTCAAGCCCTTTGTTCATAAGGGTTGCGCTATCTATTGTAATTTTTTTACCCATAGACCATCTGGGGTGCTTAAGGGCATCGGCTGCCGTTGACTTATTCATTTCTTCGATTGTTTTATGTAAAAAAGGACCCCCGGATGCGGTTATTATAATTTTTTCAACTTTTGAAAAGTCTTGCGCACATTGAAAAATTGCACTATGTTCGCTGTCAACGGGGAGCAGTTTTACATTATGCTTTTTTACTTCCTTCATCACAATATCGCCCGCCATAACAAGAGTTTCTTTATTTGCAAGTGCAATATCGATACCGCATTCAATAGCCTTAAGTGTCGGACGAAGTCCTATTTTTCCGGATGTTGAAGCAAGAATGATGTCATTTTCTTTATTTGAGCATAGTTCAATAAGCCCCTCCTCACCCGATAAAACCTTAATGTTCGGGAATTCGGATTTAACTTTGTCTTTGTCTTTCATATCCTGGATACAAACACATTTCGGCTCATATTTTTTAATCTGTTCAAGAAGAAGTTTTATATTTTTACCTGCACTGAGAGCCAAAACTTCAAAATTTTGAAGTTTATCTATAACCTCTAATGCCTGTGTTCCTATTGAACCCGTTGAGCCCAAAATCGTAATTTTCTTCATATATTGATTTTATTACAAAAAAGAAAAGCTATAAATATAAGATTGTATTTTATGATATAATTTTTGTGGTTTAAGGAGAGTCAAGTGGAATTTATTGCACCAAAAGAAAAAATTTTAGGTATACCAAGGGCATTATCATACTATAATCACTATCCTTTCTGGTACGGGTTTTTTTCAAAACTCGGAATAAAAGTTGTTCTGTCTGACCCAACTACAAAACAAACTGTTTCAGACGGTTCTGCCCTTGTTGTGAGCGAAACATGCCTGCCAATTAAGGTTTATGTGGGTCATGTTGTCAATCTTGTAAATAAGAGTGTTAAAAATATATTTGTGCCGTCCATACAAAGTGTTGCTCCTAAAATTTATAATTGTTCCAAAATAAGGGGGCTTCCCGATTTAATAAGAAACGTTGTCAAGGGCAACTATAATATAGTTGAAGCAACTCTTGATAAATCGGAAGAAAACGGCGGATTGTATACATTTTTAAGTCAGGCTGCCGCAAAATTCAAAATAACAAACAAAAAACAAATATATCAAGCTTCAAAAGCCGGCTGGGTTGTTTACAATAATTTCAGAACAATGATTCAAAACGGGCTAAGCTATGAAGAAGCTCTTAAAAATGCGGTGGAAGGAAATGTTGTTATTGCACCGCCAAAGGAGAAAAAACCTGTAAGCATTGCTATTGCGTCTCATGCATACAATATTTATGATAAAAAAATAAGCATGGATGTATTTAAAAAATTAGAAAAATTAAATGTTGAAGTCCACTCTGCTTTTGAACTTACCGATGAACAATTAACGGAAGGCGTTAAAAATTTAGACGATAATATTTATTGGGCAAATGAACTTGAAATGACAGGATGCGCCGGATATTTTTTAAGCAACAAAAATATAGACGGCATTATCACAATTACATCCTTTGGATGCGGACCTGATTCACTTATGATAGAGAGAATTATTCATAAATCCAAGAAATTTAAAAAACCTATTTTGAATTTGACAATAGACGAGCACACGGGTGAGGCCGGTTTTGTAACTCGTGTTGAAGCTTTTTGTGATATGTTATACAGAAGAAAGCGTCGAATGCAAAAATAGTACAGATAGTATAGATTTTTGTACAAAAATAATGTATAATAAAGATATGGATAATGAGGTAAAGCTTAATAGAGAACAGGTGATTGATCTTTTAAGGATGGCAGATGTTGAGGTAAACCCTGACAATGTTCAAAGTGATGACATCTCAAGAGCTCTGATTGCCATTGAAAATAAGCTTAATTTCTTTAATTATCCTTTAAGCTTCTTCACTGCGGAAAATATTAACGTATTGATTGTAGATGATATGGAGTTATCAATCTACCAATTAACATCAATGCTTAAGAAAATCGGTGTTAACGTTTTTGTTTCGAGAAACAAAGAGGAAGCAGTGACAGAAATTAAGAAAAAGCATTTTGATTATATTATTGTGGATTTATTTTTACCTGATGCTAAAGACGGCTTAGACCTTGTTGAATTTGCAAATCATTACAGACAGGAAAACATAGATAAAGCCGATTATAAAATAATGGTTATTTCGGGAACGGATGATGCAAATTTAATACAAGAGGTTTATGGAAAAGGTGTTGACGAATTTATTTCTAAACAGCCAAAATGGCATGAAAAAGTAATGAAGTTTATCTCGTTGAACACAAGCAAAACAAATGAAGGAGAATTTAATCAATACGTCATAAACAACAATATAAGCGTATTTACAATCTATAAAATCAACAACGAAAAATATATCAAGAATTTGTTTAAAGAAGTAAACACATCCGTATTATCGGGCAAAAACAATATCATTTTAAATATGGAATATGTAAAAATATTCTCTGATAATTTTGCAAGCATATTTGTTGAAATATATGAAATAGTTACGGAACATAAAGGACAATTTGTTCTTGTAAGACCTTCAAAAGATGTCGTAAATGCTCTTGAATATGTATTTTTAAGCGACACTATATCAAGCTACGACACAATTGAGGAGGCTGTAAGCTATATTGAAATGTGCAGTTTTGAATAATTAAACTGCAAGTTCAAGCTTTAATTCACTCTTTGTTGACCTGATTAAGAACTTCATTTTGTCGACTCTTATTATATAGAAGTCTTTATCCATGCCGCTGTCAACAAGGCGATATTTGATGTTTAAATCTTTTATTCCGTCTTTAAATGTATGGATTACATAAATATCGTTATTGATAAATCCGATTAGAGAATATTTGCCCATAAACTCTGCCAAGTAGAAACCTCTGTCAGATTCTATTTTAACGGATGTAAGAATTTTTGCCTCGTCGTCACTTTGTTTAACGGTATTTGCAACAGGCTCTTTTTGACGAGCTTTATTCGTTTCTTTTCTTTCATCGGATTTGACAATAATTTCTTCCCGAGCATAAGCCGCAATATCATGTCCTTTTTCAGGTTTTATGTCAATTCTTTCAGGCTCATCAATTTGAAGGTTAATTATATCAATTCCCTCATCATTTGTTATGATATCAGGCTGCCCTTGTTTTATCGGAGTGGGCTTAATAACAGGCGTATGACCCGTTTGTTCTCGACGAGATAACTCGCGTCTTTCTTGAATTTGCTGCATTCTTGCTCTGTTCATCATTTCTTGTTCAAGTTTAAGAGCTTTTTGTCTTTGTTTTTCTTTTTCAATCATTTCTTGTTGTTTTCTTTGTTTTTCCTGTTCAATCATTTCTTGCTCTTTTCTTTCTTTTTCTATACGTATTTGTTCGGCTTTGAGAGCTTCCTGTTTACGTTTTTCTTCTTCACGTTTTATTCTTGCTCTGTCAACCATTTCCTGCTCAAGTCTTAAAGCTTCAAGACGTGCTTTTTCATTTTCATTTCTTTCTTGCTCGCGTATGTCTATATATTGACGCTGAGCGGCAAATTTTTGTTGCTCGCGTCTTTGAATAATTTCAGCTTCTTCGATTTTTCTTTGTTTTTCGGCTTCGACAGCCTCTTGTCTTTCTTTTTCTTTTAAAGCTTCCTCGCGTCTTTTACGTTTTTCTTCTTTTTCAAGACGTTTAAGCTCTCTTAATTCTTTTAACTTTTTGATTGATAAATCGAAAAATTCATGAGCAGTAGCTGAAATTGCTTTCTGCGCTTCTTCTTCATTCATTCCGGCATCGCTTGTTTCAGCCACAGCCTCTTTGATTTCTTCTTTAATTTCCTCTTTAGTTTCTTCAACTTTATTTTGAACAATTTCTTCAAATTCCTGCTGATTTGTAACAGGTGTTTGTTCTTTCTGTTCCGTTACTTCTTCTTTTGTTTGGACTTCGTAAGCCTCATCGGCTACCTTATCAGCATCTTCTTCAACCTGTTCTTTTGCGGGTTCTTTTTCAATTAATTCAAGTTCATCCTGAACGGGCGCATTTTCTTCCGCCTCTTTTACAATTGCAGTAAAATCGGGAATATCTGAATCTTGCGTTTCTTCTTCTTTATCTAAAAGTATATCTTTAAGCCTTTCTCTTTTTGGACGTCTGAATACGAATTTAAATAATACAAGAACAATAATTAAAGCCAAAAAAGAAAGTAAGGCTGTTTTTGCGGCATTACCCGAGCCATAAGGTGTTGGTACCGGTTCTTTTACAATACTATCCGTATCAAAGGAGTCATTTAATTCAGAATTATTAATTTCTTCGATATTAGATGTATTTTCATCTATTGCTTCCGGTTTTACGGGGTTATTTTGATTTTGCTCAGCCCTTCCCTCGTCTTTAACGGAGGCGGGTGAGTCATTTTGCGCAGCTTTTATGCTTTCGGGTGCTTTGGGTTCAACAATTTCTGCTTGCTTTTTAGGTTTATCAGGTTTTGTTGTTTTCGCATTTTCTTTTTTTGCGGTTTTAACAGTTTCTTTTTCTTTTGCAATTTTAACAGTTTCTTTTTCTTTTGCGGTCTTTGCCGTTTCTTGTTTTTTGTCTATGGCTTTTTTTACTTTATCGTTGCTGTTAACGGCAACAGTACCGTCTGCGGTTTTTGTCTTGACCTTTTTTGCTTGTTTTTCTACGTCACTTTTGGAAATTTTATTAAGCGCAATCTTTTCTTCTTTCTCGTTCGCCGTTTTTATTGCAGGTTTAAGCTTATTTTGAGCTTCCTGAACCGTTTTTTGAGAAGGCTGAGCTTTAATTTCTCCTTTTTTAATTTGTTCGAGTTCTTTATTAATTTTTGCAATTTTGTCACTTCCTGACGCACCGCTTTCTGCCTTAACGCTTGTTGTGATATTTATATCTTTTGCGGTTGTAATGACAATTTTTGTGTATCCGTTTTTAATATCCTGCCCTGCATAAGGATAAAGCTTAATATCAACGCTTTTAATGTCAGAATTTGAAGCTGATGCGGTAATTGAATTATCCGTTTCGGGAAGTAAAATATTATAGCTGTTTTTACCTTTTTTAATTGCTTTTACGGAACCCATGTAAGGGTTTTTTGTATATAGGTCAATTCTGTAATTACCGTCTGAAACTTTTACAATATCTACTTTTGTAAGTTCATTTTTAAATTCATTATCAATAGAAAAACCCACAGTGGTTAAGCTTATGAAAACCAGCAATATAAGCAGTATTTTCTTCATTTGACCTCCCCATTTGTGGTATAATGATTATACTTTAATTATACTATAAAAACTCAAACTTTATATATGGAAAACGAATTCAAAACAGGTTTTGTAACAATTATAGCCCGTCCTAACGTAGGTAAATCTACTCTGCTGAATAATTTAGTCGGACAAAAAGTTGCAATTACCACAAATACAGCTCAAACAACAAGAAAAAAAATAAAAGGTATTGTAACAACAAATACCTCTCAAATCATTTTTATAGATACCCCCGGCATTCATAAACCTTTAAATAAGCTTGGAGAATTTTTATCATCTCAAACCGCAAGTGCAATTAAAGATACTGATTTAATTTTGTTTTTAACGGATGTGTCTTCCCCTTGTATGGCAGGAGATAAATGGATATACGAGAATTATCTTAAAGACACTAAAAAACCTGTTTTATTGGTATTTAATAAGATTGATACGGTTAAAAAGCCCGACATTATAGAAGAAAATGTTTACAGCTATAAGCAAATGTTTTCAAACAACATACAAACGGTTAGAATTAGCGCAAAAACAGGTAAAAATATTAACCAACTTTTAGAACATATAGAGAAATTTTTGCCCGCAGGCGAAAAATTATATCCTGATGATGAAATTACCGACCAAAATATGAGAATGATAGCATCTGAAGTTATAAGAGAAAAAATCATATTAAATACAAGAGATGAAGTTCCGCACAGCGTTGCGGTTATGATTGATTCTTATAAGTCAGATGAAAATATTGACAGAATTTCCGCAACAATTTATGTTTCAACTGAAAGTCAAAAAGGAATTGTGATAGGCTCAAAAGGAAGTTTACTTAAAAAAATAGGTATGGAAGCAAGACTTGAGCTTGAAAAAATAGCCGAGACAAAAATTTTCTTAGAGCTTTTTGTAAAAGTGCAAAAGAATTGGCAAAAAGATTTGAAGGCGATGAAAAGACTCGGGCTTGAGGAAATTGAATAGCTTATAAAATGCCTTTGTTAATCTTATTAATATCTTCTCTATGAAGAATAAATCCGCATTTAGAGCATGCCAGCACCTTTTTTGTGGAATCAATCGGCACAAAGATATGTTCACAGGCAGCATATTCATCGTCAAGAGATTTTTGGACTTCCGCTTTTTTAGAAAAAATTCCCTTTCCTTCTTTATAATCTTTTCTTAATTTGCCGATAAGTTCAAAGATATACATACTTTTATTATAATGTTTTTTAATTAAAAAAGAAATTATTTTGAATTTTTTAAAAAAGCGGTATAATGAGAAAATAAATCTGGAGACAAAATATGATATTTAATATTTGCTTAAACTGCGGATATGCTTATGATCCGAGAGAGGGGGACAAGGACAGTAACGTAGAAGCAGGAACTCCGTTTGAGGACTTGCCGGAAGATTGGACTTGTCCTTTATGCGGTGCAAAAAAAGAAAAATTTGTGGAACAAAAATAAAATGAACCGAGAAGATATAGAAAAAACCATTGAAGAAGCCGAAAAATCCCTTTTAAAAGAGTTTAAACAAGTTGAAAAAATATGTGACTATAACCAAGAAAAAGTTTTAGAAGCATTCAGAAAAAATAAAATAGGTGAAGAACATTTTTACACAGTCACGGGCTATGGTCATGACGATATGGGACGGGAAGCGCTTGATAACGTCTTTAGAGATATTTTTAAAGCGGAAAGCGCAATTGTCAGACCTCATTTCGTATCAGGAACACACACTCTTGCATGCTGTCTTTTTGGGGTTTTAAGGGCGGGTAATACTTTATTATCCGTTACGGGAACACCTTACGATACCATGCAGCAGGTAATCGGCATAAATCATAAAACTTCCGAATCTTTGACGGGGCATGGGGTAAATTATAAAGAAATAGATTTTAAAGAAGACGGCGAAATAAATTTTGAGGAAATAAGAAATAAAGTTGATAAAAGTATCAAAATGGTTCTTATTCAACGTTCAAGAGGATATAGCCGCAGAAAATCATTATCTGTTGATGAAATCGGAAAAATCGTAAAAGAAGTAAAATATAAAAATCCAAAATGTATATGTTTTGTGGATAACTGCTACGGCGAATTTGTTGAAGAAAAAGAACCTATTGAAGTTGGCGCAGATTTAATTGGCGGCAGTCTTATAAAAAATCCCGGCGGAGGGATTGTTGAAGCAGGCGGATACATAGCAGGAAGAAAAGATTTGGTAAACCTTTGTGCTGCAAGACTTACGGCTCCGGGAATTTATTCTCAAGGGGGAGCCATGTTTAACCAAACAAGAGTAATGCTTCAGGGCGTGTTTATGGCACCTTTGATAGTATCTCAAGCGGTTAAAGGTGCAATTTTATGTGCAAGGGTATTTGAAAATATGGGGCTTAAAACAACGCCGTCATCAAATGCCAAAAGGTCAGATTTAATACAGCGAATAGAGTTTGAAAACCCTGAAAATCAAAGCGAGTTTTGCCGTGCTATACAAATGTATTCACCAGTGGACAGTTATTTGACTCCAATTCCTGATGAAGTCCCCGGCTATGATGACAAGCTTATAATGGCAGGCGGAACATTTATAGAAGGTTCAACTATTGAACTCAGCGCAGACGGCCCCGTTCGTCCGCCTTATGCAGTATATATACAGGGCGGATTGAGCTATTCGCATGTAAAAATCGTTTTAAAAGAAGTGTTAGACAAAATAAAAAGTAGTGTATGTGTATAGGGGGAAAACATGTTTGAAAAAATCACAAAAATCCAACTTGTTATTTTATCCGTAATACTTGGGCTTGCCCTTATTTACAGTACGGTTATTGTATCAAGAAATGTATCAAAGAATGAAATCACTGTTACGGGTTCAGCATTTGAACTTGTAGAATCAGACTCCGGAAAATGGGATTTTGGAGTTGAAAGCTCTGCACCAAACAAACTTCAAGCTTACAAAAATCTTGAGCGCGATGTTGAAATAGTAAAAGAATTTTTGGTTGAAAACGGCATCAAGCAAGAAAATATTGAAGAAAACGGCGTAAGCAACTGGGAAAAATATAAAAGAAATTCCATGGGCAATATAACGGAAGAAGTTGCATCTTATGTTTATTCAAAAGCAATATCCGTTTCATCCGACGATGTTGAGCTTATCAAAAAAGTTTATCAAAAAAGCCCTTCTTTAATTGAAAAAGGGGTTAATATAAGCGGAGGTTCACCCCAGTATTATTATTCAAAACTTGCGGAAAAGAAGCTTGTTCTTCTTGAAGAAGCAACTCTTGACGCTAAAAAAAGAGCTCAAGGAATGTTAAAAGCAACACACAACAGGGTGGGTAAAATTCGTTCAGTCAGAATGGGCGTTTTCCAAATAACTCCTGCTGATTCAAATGAGGTCAGCGATTGGGGAATAAACGATTCAAGCACAATTAAAAAGAAAATAACAGCCGTTGCAAACGTTGTATTTATGGTTAAATAAAAAATTAATTAAATAAAAAATGGCGCCCTAAATTCAAAAGGCGCCAAATTTTTTGTAAAACTCAATTGGTTATTGAGCAACCCAGTTTGTTGTGATATCAATTTTAACGGGTTTTAAAAGAATAAATTCTTTTAATTGTCCTAAGTGAACCCACGCATTTTGACCTTTAAATACGTTGTATGCAACTTTATCTAAGAAGTTGTTCATTTTCCATACGTTAGAGTGCTTAGGATGTTTAAAGATTGCTTTGATATCAACAACTGCAGGAAATTCGGTTGTTTCATCAGAGTTATCTTTAATCATTGTTTCAGTTGATAGAACAATTTCGCCGTTTTTAATCAACGTTAACTCTTTAACAACTTTTTGAATTGTACCTTCAAATCTTGTACCGATTGGAATTACCAAAACGTTGTTTTTATCAACAAAGTTCTTTGTAGCACGAGCTTCAAAGTGTTCGCCCGTAACTGCAACTCTTGAGTCATCAAACGGTTTTTTAGAACTCATACAATCCATAACTGATAAAGGAATGATTGTGCCTGCGGGAATGTATGCAATGTTGTTATCAATATATACATTCTCAAGTATATAACCGTTCATAACTTTTGGTTGTCCGCCAATTTTCTTGTTAGGAGAAATTGCCGCATTTTCCATCATTTTTACAAGAAAGGCAGCAAGTTCACCACGAGTTGCGGGACGAAGGGGTGAAATATAACCTTCATCGAACGGAGGAATAATTAACATTCCTAATTGGTCTGCTTTTGCCGTTCTTTTAAGAGCCCATTCCGGAACTTCGTCTGCATCATTGTATTTAGCTAATACTTCTTTTGATTTTTCTGCAGTTAATTCTGTAATGTTAAGCGCATTTGTTATTAATTCAATAACCTCAACTCTTTTTACGTTATCGTTTGGCAAGAAAAATCCTTCCGGATTAGGTTCAACCAAATCAAAATTTGCGGCTAATTGGATATACGGATATGCCCAATAATCAGGTGTAACATCCATCCAATTAAAAACTTCATTTACCGGCTTATCAATAAGTTCCAATGCTCTTACTGCCATAGATGTAAATTCTGCTTTTGTTGCAAAATCATCCGGCCTGAATGTTCCATCGGGATAACCGTATAAAACACCTTTTTCCGTAAGGTATGTAACGTAATCATAAGCCCAGTTATTTTCGTCCATATCGGTATATGCCATAACATTCTGTGCAAACAAAATGCATGATAAAAATCCGATTAATAGCGCTATAACAATTTTTCTCATACAATCCCCTTTCAAATTATGCAATTTCACCTTCAATACGTTTTTTCTTTTCTTTAGGAAGTTTAATCACTTCTGCAAGATTAAGCTGTTTTCTTACCATATCTCCCGTTATCGTTAACTTCTTCAAATCTTTGTTTGAAGGAACATCATACATTATATCAAGCATAAGTTCTTCAACAATAGATCTTAAAGCACGAGCACCTGTTTTTCTTTTTATTGCTTCTTGTGCAATACATTCAATTGCACTGTTATCAAAAACAAGCTCAACATCATCCATATCCATTAAGCACTCATATTGTTTTAATATAGCACTCTTTGGCTCTGTTAAAATTCTCTTTAGACTTTCCTCATTTAATTGGTCTAACACGGCAAAAATAGGAATTCTTCCGATAAATTCAGGTATCAAACCAAATTTTAGCAAGTCATCGGGTTGAAGCTTTTTAAGCAGTTTATTAAGCTCAATTTCTTTTTCGGCGTTTGATTTTGCTTTTGCGCCAAAACCAACGCTTGTTCCTTCCGTACAACGTCTTTCAACAATTTTATCGAGACCGACAAACGCACCGCCCACAATAAACAAGATATTGCTTGTATCTATTTGAATAAATTCTTGGTGCGGATGTTTTCTGCCGCCTTGCGGAGGAACATTTGCAACGGTGCCTTCAATCATTTTTAAAAGTGCTTGCTGCACGCCTTCACCTGAAACATCACGGGTGATTGAAGTATTTTCCGACTTTCTTGCAATCTTATCTATTTCATCAATGTAAATAATGCCTCTTTCAGCTTTTTCGGCGTTGTAGTCGGCGTTTTGATATAAACGAAGCAAGATGTTTTCAACATCATCGCCAACATATCCCGCTTCGGTAAGCGTTGTAGCATCAGCAACAGCAAAAGGCACTTTTAACATTTTAGCCAGAGTTTGTGCCAAAAGTGTTTTACCCGAACCTGTAGGTCCTACAAGCAGAATGTTGCTTTTTTGAATTTCAATGCCCTTTTTCTCATTTGCGTCAATATTGTGAGAAATTCTTTTGTAGTGGTTATAAACGGCTACCGCTAAAACCTTTTTGGCATCATCTTGACCGATTATGTATTCGTCTAAATATTCTTTAATTTCTTTCGGTTTTGGAATTTTATCAAAAATTGTTTCGCTGTCTGCGGATTTTTCTTCCTGTTTTAAATTAAACAGCTCCTCATCTAAAATTTCATTGCAAAGCTCAATACACTCGTCACAAATACATACATCAGGCCCGGCAATGAGTTTTTTGACTTGATCTTGTGTTTTACCGCAGAATGAACATTTTAAATTTGGATCATCGTGTTTTGACATTTATTAAATCCTTACTTTTCCGGCTGTTCGCTTGTAATAACTTTATCAATCATACCATATTCCAGTGCTTCTTCAGGTGTCATGATGTAATCTCTATCCGTATCTTTTTCGATTTTTTTAAGAGGTTGTCCCGTGTTTTCAGACAGAATAGAGTTTAATGATTTTTTAATTCTGATAATTTCATTTGCTTGGATTTCAATATCCGTTGCCTGACCTTGAGCTCCGCCTAAAGGCTGGTGGATTAAAACTCTTGAATGAGGCAGGGCCATTCTCTTACCTTTTTTACCGGATGACAACAAGAATGCACCCATTGAAGCGGCTTGACCTAAACAGATTGTTGAAACATCAGCTCTTATATGCTGCATAGTGTCATAAATTGCAAAGCCGGCGGTAACTGAACCGCCCGGAGAATTTATATACAACATAATATCTTTTTCGGGGTTTTCGCTGTCAAGTAACAACAATTGAGCAACAATAAGGTTTGCAACCATATCATCAATCGGAGTTCCTAAAAATATAATTCTTTCGCGAAGTAATCTTGAAAAGATATCAAATGACCTTTCACCGCGTGAAGATTGTTCAATTACAACAGGTACGAAACTCATTATTTATCCCCTTTCTTTGTTTTAGATTTAGCTTTAAACGTATTCTGTTCAACCAAGAATTTACCGACTTTCTCTGTTGCAACTTGCTGAGTAATCATAGCAACAGAAGATGGGTTTTTGAATATTTCCTGCATTGCTTCAACTCTTTTTTCGCCGTATTGATTTGCAATCAGCTGAATTTGATTAAATAAGTCAGCTTGTTCAACCTGAATATTTTCAACATTTGCGATTTTTTCAATTACCAAAGAATTTCTAATTCTTTTTATTGCTTCTTCTTCAAGTTGTTTTTCAACTTTGTCCGCGCCTTCTTCTTTAATCATTTTATCAAAATCAAGTCCTTGGGCGTTTGCTCTTTGCCTTGATTCCTGTCTTACGGCTTCTTTTTCTCTTTCAATCATGGCAGGTTGGATATCGATTTTAGCTTCATCTATAACCTTATCCATGACTGCATTTTCCTTGTTTCTTTCATTTGTCATTTTTTCATTTTCATCAAGGAATTTTTGAATATCTGCTTTAAGTTCGTCTAAGGTTTTCATTTTGCCGTTAGTTGCTTTTTTTGCAAGTTCGTCATCTTCCGCGGGCAAAATTCTTTCTTTAATTTCATGAATTTTAATTTTAAATTGAGCAGGAGCTCCCTTTAATTCTTCACTGTGATATTCGTCAGGAAATTTAACGTCGATTGTAAATTCTTCCCCGATTTCATGCCCTACAAGACCTTCCGCAAAACCCGGAATAAAATTTGAATGAGCTAAGTCTAAGGAATATTGCTTAGCTGCTCCGCCGGGGATTAATTTGCCGTTTGCAGAGCCTTCAAAATCAAATACAACCGTATCTGTTTCTTGAGTTTTTCTGCCTTCCGCGTTTTTCAAGGTTGAAAAACGGTTTTTAATAGTGTCAATTTCATTTTGAAGAGCATTTTTATCTGTTTTGAATTCTTCGTATGAAACTTCCAGACCTTTGTATTCTCCGAGTTTAACCTCGGGTTTAAGTTCAACTTTAACAACAATTTTAAGGTCTTTACCCAATTCATAATCATATGATTCTATATATGGTTGTTGTGCAACATCAAGTTTATTTTCGCTAATTTCATTTGAAAATGCTTCGGGGAATATTTTTTCAATTGCCTGATATTTAATTGCGTCAACACCATATCTTGCTTCAATTACATTTTTTGGAATTTTGCCCTTTCTAAACCCCGGTACATTTAAAGTTTTACCAATCTGATTTAGTGTGTCGTCATATGCTTTTTGTGCCTTTTCGGCAGGAATTATCATATCAAATTTTGCGATATTTCCTTCAAGTTTTTCAATTGTTTTGTTCATAATTTTATATTACCTCTTATATATAGTGTACTATAACTCAAACATATGGGAATAGTCAATTTAATGTATGTTTTGAAACATAAAAAATAGCCTATGAGGATATGAAAAAATATGATACAATACCAAATATGGAAATAGAAAAAAATACGGTCATTATTTCAATTCAATCAACAGAGGGAGATCCGACCCACAACGAAGTATGTAAAGAAGCTTTTATTAAAAGCGCCTTTCAAGGGGGCGCAAAGGGTTTTAGACTTGCGGGCGAAGCTGATGTAAGACTTGCAAAAAAACTTTATCCCGATATTCCGGTTATTGCTATTACAAAACCAAAACATATCCCTCAAAATTATAAAGAACTTGTCTATATAACACCGACTGCAGACGATGCTTTAAGTTTAATTGAGGCAGGTGCGGATATTATTGCTTTTGACGGCACAAAAAGGCATGACTATTCAAAAATTTTAGATACAATTAAAAGCCGCCGCAAAATTGCAATGGCTGATATTTCAACCTATGAAGAAGGTGTTTTGGCGCATAAAACGGGTTGTGATTTAGTTTCAACAACACTAAGCGGATATACAACATATTCAAAACAAAGTGATGAACCTGATTTTGAACTTGTTGAAAGATTGGCAAAAGAAGGCGTTAAAGTTATTGCTGAAGGAAAAATCTGGGAGAAAAGCCAAGTTAAAGAAGCATTTTTAAAAGGCGCACACGCAGTTGTTATAGGTTCAGCCGTAACGCGCCCATGGCTTATAACGGAAAGGTTTGTAAAGTATGAGTAAAAAGGCGTTGGGTATAGATATTGGCGGAACTAAAATTTATTCTGCGATAATTGATGAAAATGGCAATTTTTTAAGTGAAATTTCAAGAAACTCTACTCCAAAAACTTTAAACGGAATTGTTGAAACATTAAAAAAAATCATTAAAGAAAATGAAGATAAAATTGATGTTGTGGCTTTTTCGACAGCAGGGGCGGTAAACCTTGAAAATAATAAAGTTATAAGCTCAACGGGCAATTTACCTGAAGGATACAGAACCATAGATTTCACATCTCTTTCGAAACAGCCTGTTTTTGTTGAAAATGATGCAAATTGTGCCGCTTGGGCAGAATACAAAATTGGAGCCGCCAAAAACCAAGATAACAACATAACAATCACTCTCGGAACAGGAGTCGGGGGCGGTGTTATCGTAAACGGCAAATTGATGAAAGGGAAATCAGGTGCGGCGGGTGAAATGCACTTTAAAATGTCCCTTGAAAAAACAAGAAAATGCACCTGCGGCGCATGGGATTGCTATGAAATATACGCTTCGGGCAGGGGCTTAGAGCTCACCGCAGAAGATATTTTAAATAAAAAGCTCACAACATATGAAATAATTGAGGGATATAACCAAAAAAAGCCAAAATATTATGATATTATGGAAACATGGCAAAAAAATATAGCTCAGGGAATAGTTGGTTTGTGCGATATTTTCGACCCTGATTGTATTGTTTTATCAGGCTCTCTTGCACAATTTGTTGAAGTTAAACCAATTGAAGAATATGTAAGTTCGGAAATTGTCACAACTCCAACCAAGATTTACCGCGCAAGTGCAGGAAATTATTCGGGAATGATTGGAGCCGCACTTTTAGGTATAGAGAAAATCAGCGGATAAATTTAAGATTTAAAAAAGGAGCCTTTATTTCAAGGGCTCCTTTTTATAATTGAATTTTTTAACTATTCAACAACGATAACGCCCACAGGGCATGCATCTGCTGCTTCTTTAACAGCATCTTCATTTGCTGCAACTGCATCTTGGTTAACAACAGCTTGGTCTTCTACTTTGAAAACCGCGTCGCAGAATGATTCACAAGCGCCGCATGCGATACAACCGTCTTCGATTCTTACTTTCATTTTAATTAAGACTCCTTTTCTTTACAGTAAAATTATACATAAAGGGGATTAAAAAATCAAGAATCTAATTCCAAAACGGTTTTTATAGCATCAAGCACCTCTTGAGGACCTGTTTGAGATGTGCAAATTGGGTTTTTGCATTTTCTTTTGTGGCATGGTTTACAAATTTCCTCTCCGCTTGGAAATGCAATACCGCCTATTGGCGCAAAAGTATGCTTGCTTGTTGCGCAAAATAATGTTATTGTTTTAACTCCCTGCGCCCAGGAAAAATGTGCCGCAGAGGAATCTGGACTCACCGTTAAGTCAACACGTCCTAAAAGTTCTATGTATTCGTTTAAATTTGTTTTGCCGGCAAGAATAAAGGCTTTTTCATCGTTGTCCGTAATTCTTTTAATTAAATCGATATCATCCTTTGTGCCCGTAAAAATAATATTAACCTTATCTTTTAATTCAAGGTAAAGCTTTTTCCAATTATCTTCCGCCCAATGTTTATTTTTCCATGTTGTCGCGGGTGCAAAGGCAACTGTTTTTTTAGATTTATCAATATCAGATAAATAATTATCGATTACATGCTTGGTTTCATCGGAAGGATTTGGCAAAACCGCTCTGGGCTCAATTGAATTAAGTTCTTCTTTCGTTAAAATTGAAGCCTCCTCAAGCAAGTCTAAATTTCTTTTTACAACATGATAGTTTCTGTGCGGTCTTTTAGATTTTGGCTCAACCAAAATATTTGAACCGAGAGTTGAAAATTCTCTGTAATCTTTGTAGCCGACTCTGTTTTTTGCACCTGAAAACATTTGAATTATAAGGCTTTTAAACATTCCATGCAAATCGATTGAATAATCGTATTTTTCTTTTTGAAGTTTTTTATTTAAGGTGCAAATATCTTTTATGGTTGATATTGAAAGCCAATTTTTCTTCCATTTTGAAAGATTTGCAACATAAACGTTATCAATTAACGGGTTATTTAAAATAATGCTTGAAGACTTATCCCCGACAACCCAGTCTATTTGAGCATCAGGATATTTTTGGCGTAAAGCATAAGCTACCGGCAAACAATGCACAATATCGCCCAAAGCCGAGAGTCTTATTATTAAAAATTTTTTCTTAATATCCATTTTGTTGGTTAATCAATTTTGACTTCAGAGTCTTCTCCGAGTTGTTGTTTTTTTAAATTATGAACAACGGCGTCAACAAGTATACCATAAGATTTATTCTTCATGATTTCAGGTGTAAACTCTTGTATTAACGTTTCTTTAACCATAGCTTCAAGTTTCCTGTTGTCATAATCAGGAGCTTTATCTTCATCTGAAATTAAAAAATCTATATATCTGGAATTAATCTTCAAATCCTGCATTTTAGAGAACATTAACCATCTGAAACGAGGGGCAAGTCCTTTTAATTTTTTTACGATTTTAAGATTTTTGAAGTTCATTGCTTAGTTTCCTTCACTTATTTTACACTAACATGCTTTCCTATATATTTAAGTACCGTGAATAAAAAAAATGACATTTTAAACACAAATGTTACGAAAATGTTACGTTTTTATTCGTTTAAATTATACAATATTTTTTTAAGCTTGAAAATACTGTTTATATTAAATGGACGTTTTAGATGAGATTATGTTACAATAGGATAGAAAGGGGCAAGAAAGTGAGCTATTTTATTACATTTGAAGGCGCTGACGGCTGCGGCAAAACAACTCAGTTAAATAATATTTCAAAAATGTTAACCGATATGAATATTGAAAACGTAACAACGAGAGAACCCGGCGCCACCCCTTTAGGTGTTGAACTCAGAAAGATTTTACTTCATTATGAAGGTCCCGTTGCAGATGAATGCGAAACATTTTTGTATTTGGCAGACAGAGCTCAACATGTTCAAAACTTTATAAAGCCGTCCTTAAAAGAAGGCAAGATTGTTCTTTGTGACAGATATACGGATTCAACCGTTGCTTATCAAGGATATGGCAGGGGAGTTTCCGTTGAAAAATTGAATTACCTGAATGATATTGCAACAAATTCTTTTAAACCTGACTTAACAATAGTGTTTGATGTTGATAGCGAAACGGCTCAAACACGCGTAGGAAAAGAAAAAGACCGTCTTGAAAGTGAGGGAATTGAATTCTATAAAAAGATAAGATTTGGCTATCTTAAAATGGCGGAAAATGAACCTGACCGCATAAAGGTTGTTGATGCAAGCAAAAGTATTGATGAAGTTTTTGAACAAACTAAGGCAATAATTTTGGGATTTTTAAATAAATGAAAAGAGTAATTTTATTTCTATCTTTTATGCTTACATTATCTCCCTTATGCTTTGGAGATAATTGGAATATAGAAGACGGAATAAAGCTGTATAAAGAACAAGAAAGAACATCTGCAAAATTATTTTTTGAAGATTATACAAAAATTTTCCCAAACGACCCTCTGGGATTTTATTATTTGGGACTTATTTATAAAGATGAAAATAATCTTTTAAAATCAAAATATAACCTTGAAAAATCGTATAATTTAACTAACGATATAAGTGATTTTCAAATAGCGCCCGATGTCCAAAATCTGCCTATTGAAGATTATCTTGACATGGCAAAGATGTTTCTTGAAGATAATAATTTAAAATCTGCCCTTGAATATGCCGATTTAACTAATGAAATAGACCCAAATAATAAAGAGGCTTACCTTTTAAAAACCGAAATTTATCTTAAACTCAAAAACAAGGAGGCTTCTTATCAAAGTTTTTTACATGTCTTAGAACAAGATTCTTCTTATCTTAATTCCGACTGGGCAGTCATGCTTGAAATCAAAGAACTGCCGAAATTTAATGACAATTACTATAATTCCAAAGGGCTTCAGTATTTTTATATAGGCGAAAATAATAAGGCGAAAGAAAACTTTAATCTTGCACTTAAAATAAACCCTAAAAATTACAAAGCATTAAATAATATAGGGAATATCTATTTAATGGAAAATGACATAAAAACCGCAAACAATTATTTTAAAAAGGCACTTTCAAATAACGGCAGCGACACTTCAATATACAGAAATCTTGCAAAAACAAATAAAAAAAAGGAAGAAAGCTATCTGAAACAGGCAATTTCAATCAATCCAAATGATAAATATGTTTATTATCAGCTTGGAAAATATTATAAAGATAATGGCGATTTAGAAAATGCGATTTTAAATTTCAAGCAGGCAACATCTCTTGATAAAAGCTTTGTTGAAGGATATTTAGAGCTTATAAAAATATATGTGGAAAATAAAAACACAAATGAAGCGATAATAAATTGCAGAAAAGCCTTAAATTCAACACCTGATAATGCTGAAATTTATTATTATCTTGCTCTTTTAAGCGAAGATTTATCAAGAAATCAAGAAGGAATTGACTACATTTTAACTGCCATAAAAAATGCAAAAAATCCAAATTATTACAAGGAAGCAAGCGAAATATTTTTTAAACTGGGAGATACAAACAGCGCAAATGAAATTTTACGGACGGGATTAAGTATTTTTCCAAACAGTAAAATATTAAAAGAGATTGAATACCAAACGCCTTAAATAAATTGACGGAAAAATTATTTTGTGTTAATTTTAACATACAGACTAAAAAGGGCCTGTAGCTCAGCGGTAGAGCAGGGGACTCATAATCCCTTGGTCGCGGGTTCGAATCCCCCCGGGCCCAAATTTAAAATCAGGATAGCAAGAGCGTTTCAAGTCTCTTGCTTTTTTAATGCGGCGGCAGGGGGATAAAAAACTTCGCTTTGCTCCTTTAGAAAATAATTTCAAAGTCAAAATTTATTTGATATATAATTAAAGTATGAAAGATGAAGCTGCGATTTTAATACCTGCAAGATACGCATCAACAAGACTTAATGCAAAAGTTTTAGCTGATGTTAAGGGAAAACCCGTTATTCAATGGGTTTGGGAAAAAGCAATACAGTCAAAGTATGCAACAAGAGTGATTATCGCAACGGATCATAAAGAAATTTATAAAAAGGCAAAATCATTCGGTGCGGAAGTTGAAATGACGAGTCCTGACCATAAATGCGGTTCTGACAGAATTATGGAGGTTGCGTCCCGTCATGATGAATTTAAGTACATCCTCAATCTTCAAGGAGATGAGCCCTCCGTCACACCTGAAATTATCGATATAGTACTAAAGACTGTTATGGATGGTGATTGTGATATCTCTACGTTGGTTAGAGAATTAAAAGATGATAAACAAATTCAAGACCCAAATTGCGTTAAGTGCGTTTTTGATAATAATTTTAATGCTCTTTATTTTTCGCGTTCTCCTATACCTTATGAAAGGAATAAGAATACCGCAAAAACATATGGGCACATCGGTCTGTACGGATACACAAAAAAATCTCTTAAAAAGTTAACATCCCTTCCTCAATCGGACATTGAAAAGGCAGAAAGCCTTGAACAGCTGCGCGCACTTTCAAACGGAATGAAAATAAAAGTTTCAATAACGGAACTTAACCCCATAGGTATAGATACCCGAGAGGATTTAATTAACTTCAAAAAAATGGTGGGCTAGTTTACTTTGCAATATTTTGAATTTCTGTTTCAGTGCTTGTATCTTGAAAAACGGAACCCATTTTTTTACTTATAAAACTTAAAACCGTAATTACAATAAGAGTCATAAGAGCCAAAATTAGAGCATATTCTACCAAACTTTGTCCTTTTTTTGTTTTCATAACTCAAACTCCTTTGTTTTAATTATACCATTTTTATTAAAAGTAGACAATTTAAAGTTATTCGTATCTTATTCCCGCATTTTGAAGTCTTTGAAATGCTTCTTTTAATCTTTCCGGAGGCTGTACAATAGAAACTCTGAAATGGTCATCGCTCATATCACCAAATGCAATTCCAGGTGTAAATACAACGCCTGTTTTATCAATAACGTACTTGCAGAATTCTTTTGAAGTATAACCCTTTGGCACTTTTAGCCAAAAATACATTGTTGCTGAACTTCTTTTCATTTTCCAGCCGAGTTTATTAAAGCCTTGAGCCACAATCTCGCGGCGAGCGTTATATCCGTCCATAATTTCCTGAACATAAGAATACGGCATATTTAATGCTTCAATCGCAGCATCTTGCACAATTGTTGATGTACCGTAATCAAGATTGTTTTTCATGGCAGAAAGAGCATCAATAAATTCTTTTTTACCGCAGGCAAAACCCACGCGCCAGCCTGCCATGTTAAATGTTTTTGAGAATGAATGAAATTCCATTGCCACGTCTTTAGCACCTTCAATTGAAAATATGCTTAAAGGGCGATAGTTATCATAACAAACCTCGCCGTAAGCTAAATCTGAAATCAAAAGTATGTTGTATTTTCTGCAAAATTCAACCAATTTTTCTAAAAATTCTCTTGGTGCCGTTGCGCCTGTAGGGTTATTAGGGTAGTTAATTATAAACATTTTTGCTCTTTTTGCGACAGAAATCGGAATTGAATCTAAATCGGGTAAATAGTTATTTTCATCTGTCAACGGAACATGATAAATTTCACCGCTTGCAACCCAAGTACCGCGAGATAAAACGGGATAATACGGGTCAGGCACAATGTTTATGTCACCCGGATTTGTAAATGCCATAGCGACATTTGCAAGTCCTTCTTTCTCGCCGATAAGAGTTTGAATTTCGGTCTTAGGATTAACCTCAACGTTATATCTTCTTTTTACCCAGTCAGCAATTGCTTCTCTTAATTCAATTTTGCCCTTAAAACTCGGATAACCGTGAGATACGGGATTTTGAATTGCTTTAAGCGCAGCTTCAACAACCGGTCTTGGAGTTGCTCCGTCAGGATTTCCTATACCCAAGTCGATAAGGTCAGCCCCTTTTTCCCTTGCTTCTTCTTTCCATTCGTCAAGTTCCGCAAAAATATATTTTGGTAACTTTGTTACTTTATCTGACGGTCTTATATTTATTGAGCATGTTTTGTTCATAATTTCTCCTTTTTGTTTATCGTGTCTTAAGTAATTTTGAAATTAGAACATGCTCGCTCGAAAACCCAAATAAATACTATCTTTCATTTTTCTATTCCTAACATTTAAGTAAAAAAAGAAGCCTCAAATTCCTTCGAGGCTTTTATAAAGTGTTCTTTTGAAATTTATACACCGGCCTCATCAGCACCTTCGGCGGCCGCCGCTTGTGCTTCGTCAGCTGTTGTTTCTTCTTTAGTTGTTGCTTCAGCTTCCGCCTTAGCTTTTTCTTGTGCTTTTCTTGAAAGTTTTACCGTTTCTTTCTTCTTATAGTTTAAAGAACCGTCATCATTGCAGTTTGCAATCAGATAAGAAACCGTTTCAGAAACTTGCGCTCCGTTTTTAACCCAGTTTTCCGCTGATTTTTTGTTTAATTTCATTTCTTTTGTTTTCGGATTGTAATAACCTAATTCTTCAATAGGTTTACCCTCGCGTTTTTCACGAGAATCAATTACAATTATACGATATGACGGGTTTTTCTTATATCCCAATCTTTTTAGTCTGATTTTTACCACTTCTTTTAGTCCTTTTCTTCTGTTTCAAATCTTTAATAATATAAAAACACAAGCAAAATTGAAATGCAAGCATGTTTTAATATTTTTCTAATTTTTGAGTGGTCAAAATCAAAAAAAATGACTAATTGTGAAGATATTTGCAATTTTTTATTTAGTCTGTATAATAGAGACATCAATTAGTATTTAATTAAATAGTGAGGAAAAAATCAATGAGTACATTAGAAAGAGTAAAAAAAGTAGTTGTAGATCAACTTAGTATCGAAGAAGCTCTAGTTACACCACAAGCAAGCTTCACGGCTGATCTTGGTGCTGATTCATTAGATACAGTTGAATTGGTAATGGCTTTTGAAGAAGAATTCGGATGTGAAATTCCTGATGAAGAAGCTGAAAAAATTGCAACTGTACAAGATGCTGTTGACTACATAGATGCTCACTCATAATCTGGGTAATTAAAATTTAATACTTGCAACGGAAAGCTTTATGACTTGTATCTTTAGCTTTTGTTGCAAGTATTTATTATTGAGGAAAAATTTATGAAAAGAAGAGTAGTTATTACAGGAATTGGAGCAATAACACCATACGGCGTAGGAGCTCAAACTTTATGGAGCGCCCTTAAAGAAGGCAAAAGTGCAATAGCAACAGTTAAAAGAATTTCTCATGAAGGACAAGCCGTTACTTTTGCGGGTGAAATTGCAGATTTTGATGATATGCATCTTATCGACCCAAAAGAAGCAAAAAGAATGGACAGATACAATCAGCTTGCTATGGTTGCGGCGGAAGAAGCCGTTAAAGATTCAAAAATTGATACAGAAAATCTTGAAGACCCATATAAATACGGCGTTCTTGTAGGTTCAGGCGTTGGCGGTTTTGATACATTTGAAAAACAATTCCAAAATATCCTTGACAAAGGACCTACAAAATGTTCACCGTTTACAATTCCCATGTTAATTGCAGATATGGTATCAGGCCGAGTTTCAATTAAATATGGTTTTAAAGGAATAAATAAAGGCGTTTCAAGCGCTTGTGCAACGTCAAATCACGCAATAGGCGATGCGATGAGATCCATTCAATACGGCGAAGCTGATGTTATGATTACGGGCGGTGCGGAAGCAGTTGTTACAAAAATAGGTATAGGCGCTTTTTCAAGCTTGAGAGCGCTTTCAAGAAGAAATGACGAACCTCAAAAAGCATCACGTCCTTTTGATATAGACAGGGACGGTTTTGTTATGTCAGAGGGTTCAGGTATCTTGGTGCTTGAAGAACTTGAACATGCCAAAAAACGCGGTGCTAAAATATACGCGGAAGTTGTAGGCTACGGTCAAACTGCAGATGCTTATGACATCGTTGCTCCTGACCCGTCAGGTGCAGGTGCGGAGCATGCTATGGAGTTTGCACTTAGAGATGCCGGCATTGAACCGAAAGATGTTGACTATATTAACGCACACGGTACAAGCACGGGGCTTGGCGACATTGCAGAATCAAATGCCATTGCAAGAGTTTTTGGCGATAGAAATACAAACAAAAAACTAAAAGTTTCATCAACAAAAAGCATGCATGGTCACTTCCTTGGCGCGACAGGAGCAATTGAAGCCATAGCTTGTATTATGGCAATAAATGAAGGAATAGTCCCTCCTACAATTAACTTGGATAACAGAGATCCTAAGACGGCGGATTTAGATTACGTTCCAAATAAAGCAGTCAGGGCAGAAGTTAATTATGCGCTTTCAAATTCATTTGGATTTGGCGGTCATAATGCAAGTATTATTATAAAGAAATATCAAGATTAGATAATTATATAAAAGTAAAGCCGGATTATAACAACCCGACTTTACTTTTATAGGTTCAAACAAAACTCTGAAAAAAGTTGACTAAGGTCATCGGTTGAAAATTGAATAGATAAGATGATGTATGTATTATCGTGTCGTAGTGGCACTCTGCCGAAGGGAAACGATTAAAAATCGTTTTCCCGAGAGGGTTCCCCTTGAGGGAACATCCGCCGCGCAGACCGATGAAAATTGAAAATTGAATAGATAAGATGATGTATGTATTATCGTGTCGTAGTGGCGGAACGGTAGACGCGCACGTTTGAGGGGCGTGTGGAGAAATCCATGGGGGTTCAAGTCCCCCTTACGACATTTTTAAAAAAAGACCTTTTAAAAAGGTCTTTTTTATTGTCATTATTGAATATTAAGAGTTCAAGCGAGCTTTAACAATCACGCAAACTTTATCCGAGAGCAAAAGTCTTTAGAGTTCATTTAATTTTTTAATAAATTCTTTCGCGAAAAGTTCAAACTTTATCCCATTATATACATTTTCCGTTTTTGTTTAAATCAAATTTTGATATTCTTTTTAATTTATTCTTCAGACGGTTTATCTTTTTGGGGTTCATCCGCTTTTTGTTCTTCTTCGGATGTTTTATCTTTTTCCGCTTCATCCGCTTTTAGTTCTGCTTTAGACGGTTTATTTTTTATTTTAAGAACCATGACAACTCCGCCAGATATTAAAAGAATTAGCGGGATGATACAAAGCAAAATATTCAAAATATTTATTGTTGTATAACTTAGTTGAATATTTTGCCGCGGTTTTGTGATTGTCCAAGTATAGGCATGTTTTTTTGTATCTGATGAAACAGAATTACAGCTATCTGCTGAAACAGGTATTTTTATTGTAAAACTTGTATCAAAATAATTTATGTCCTCTGCAAGCACAACATCAAAATCTATGTCGTATTTTGTTTGGAAAAAACTTTTATCTGCATCAACAAATCTGCCGCCGTCAACCTTAGCTTTTACGACATTGCTCATGGTTAAATCCTGAAAATCTATATCATTTTTTTGAATATTATGAATTATTTTTGTGATTTTAACAGTTGTGTTTGTATCATCAACTGTTTTTTCCATGTAGAAATTTGAGCCTTTTTTTGAATTTAATTCATCTATTCTGTTATTTATGCCTTCTTCAAGCATTTGCATGGCTTCGTTTCTGATTTTAGTATATTCTTCTATCCTTACGTTACCTTTTCTGTCTATGCTGATATATTCATCAACTGTAATACATCCGCTTAAAAATAATGCTAAAAACGGCATAAATACAAACAAAAACGCCTTTTTATGCAATCCTTTAAATCCCATAACTTTTCTCCTTATACGATAAGTATATCATGTTTTTATAAAACCCATATTTATATTATAATAAGTGTTGTGTTAGGAGAATATTCATGAGAAAGATGTTATTGTGTCTTATTGCATTTTGTGCAATGATAACACCTGTATATTCCGCAACATGGGTGCAAATTGATGTTAACTATTGTATAGACAAAGATAGTATTCAATCTTATGTCAACGATAATGGGGATGTTGAAGATAACAAAAGTGTTTTTTGGTTAAAAGACAATAAGCCTGAAAACTATAAAGATATTGAAAACAGGTATAAAAAACCCTTATCCTATGCGTTATCTCAAATAATTATTGACTATTCAAAAAATACGGTTGCCCTTAAATCAAACATTATATATGATAAAAGCAATGAAATAATAACCAAAAACACTTTTAAAGATGACAAACTTAAGTGGAATCTTATTGAACCGAAAAGCAACGCGGAACTTTGGGCAAATCTTATAAAAAATCCTAAAATTTTAAATAAGATACATAAATATCAGCAAATCAAACCGCGAAAAATCATAAACAAGAATAAACAGCAAAATTAAATAAAAAAGCAGCCAAAATAACAAACGGGTTGAGTTTTAAACCATAATAAAATTTACCGGCATTTATCGGACAACAATGAAAGACAATATTCAATTTACGAAAGCAAACAACATAAATGAACTTGCGCAAATGGCAGATGAAATCTGGCATGAATATTGGCCATGCCTGTTATCCGATGAACAAATTAATTATATGATTGATAAATTTCAATCAGAGCATGCAATTAAAGAGCAGGTTTCAAATGAAAACTATGTCTATTTTTATATTTTATTAAATGGTAAAAAAACAGGCTACATAGGAATGTCCAAGAAGGAGAATTATCTTTTCCTATCAAAATTCTACGTCGAAAAAGATTTTAGACACAAAGGCATAGGCACAAAATCTTTTGAATTTGTAAAAGAATTTGCTCGCACCAACAACTATAATAAAATCCGACTAACCGTCAACAAGTATAATAAAAATACAATTAATGCCTATAATAAATGGGGCTTCAAAACTGTTAATTCCGTTGTCACGGATATAGGAAGCGGATTTGTTATGGATGATTTTATTATGGAATATACAATATAACTTGGAAGATTGCATATAAACAATAAAATTATGGTAAAGTTTTAAAAAATATCTTAAGTTCACCATATAAATTTATTCGACTACACTCCAAAGTCTTCCGTTTTCAGTTTTAACCAATTTAACATCTACATTAAATATATCTTTTAAATTCTTTTCCGTTAAAACATCTTCTCTTTTGCCGTATTTATGTATTCTTCCGTCTTTTAGTATCATACCGTAATCAAAAACGGGTAAAATATCGCTTATATTTTGAGATATGAAAATTATTGTTAGATTTTTGTTTTCTTTTGCGATTTTATCAACGGTTTTGAGCAAAAATTCTTTTTGTGCAATATCCAAATATGCAGTAGGTTCATCTAAAATCATAAGTTTAGGGTTATTAAACAGCGCTCTTGCGATTAATATTTTAACTTGCTCTCCTGATGACATGTCTGCAAAATTTTTATTTGCAAGATGAATTGCGTCAAGACTTTCTAAAAGGTTTGCAACCTCATCGATTTCATCATTACTTGCTTGTTGATAGTAGCCGAGCGTACCTTCACGACCGGATAAAACCATATCAACACCGTTATTTATACCTGCCATTTTATGGATAAACGGACTTACCCATGCAATATTTTTTCTGAGTTCGTTGAGGTCGGTTTTGCCAAATCTTTGACCTAAAATTTCAACACAAGCGCCCCATTTTGGCCAAACATATCCCAATATGGTTTTTACAAGTGTCGTCTTGCCTGCACCGTTTGCCCCTAAGATAAAACATTTTTGTCCCTGCTCAATCTCAAAATTTATATCATGCAAAATTTGAACGCCGTCTAAATAAACATTTGCGTCTTTTATTTTTATTGCAGGGCATTTTACATTCAAATTAACCATAAACAAATTATATCATTAACATTATGCGTTAATGTAATTTTCATATTGATGGTTTGGATTTATGACGCTATATACTTTATTCCACCTGTTTTGCCAGCCTTTTGCAAATCTTTTTTGGCTTGGATTGTTTGCAACAATTGCAATGTAGTAGTTTTTCCTTATTTCCATAAATTTATCTACGTCGCCGCCTGATTTTTTAAGCATATCTTTTGCCTTATATACACCATGGTTTACGGCGGCATCAAAAATAGCAAAAGCAAGCTGAGGATTTGTTTTTGAATATTCTGAGGCGCCTGATGCCACATAATAATTCTTATAATAAATTTCTTTAACCTCGCTGTCAGTTATATTTCTGACATCTTTTGCGGGAAGTCCTTGAGATTTTAACCATGAATTATATGTACTTTGAGTAATACCTTTATTTGTAGCACCGCCTCGGTCATAAGGGTCATTTACATATCCGCCTTCATATTGAAGTACATAGCTTAACATGGTATCAAAATTTCCGTCGGAAACGGATGAGGCGCCTGATGAAGTTGTCGTACTTGAACCGCTTGTCGAAGAAGATGCCGACATCAAAGACGTTAGAAGAAGATTAGCAGATTGATTTGCGGCAGAAGTTCTTAATTCGCTGTTAAGTTTATATATTTGCGTATTAATATTTCTAATTTCTTTTCTGATTTTTGTTTTTTTGTCAGACTCAGCGCTACGCAATTCTCTCTGTAATTCCATTTCTTTTTTTCTTAATTCACGAATTTGCTTTTGCACATTTTGCTGCTTTAACATCATATTAAGGTGTGATGTCGTAATCGTTGCAGAAGAATCTACCTCAACGGCATCATTCTCATTTGTTTTTTCAGCATCGTTCAGATATTTTTGTTCATCTGACGTTTCTGATTTAGCAGCAGAATTTTCAGACATATCTAATGCTTTAATCTTATCGTCTATTGATACAAATGAAACGTTATTTACACCCACTCAATTTACCTTTTTTAATTTACATGTAAATAAACACAAAATTTATGTTGAAATTTCAAAAAATATATATTATGTTACAAAACTTTATGAACTTATAGATTTAACGTCTTCTTTAGTTGAATCCATGTCAGATTTAAGCATTTGTCTTACAACATCTGACTGTGCATCAAGCATTTTACATACAGTTTCAATGTTTACAACTCTTTGCTCTAAAATTGTATCCGCGTTAGCCGTAATATTACCCGTTATATTCTGGTATGCGTTAACGGCAGCGCTGCCCGTACCTTGAAGCAAATTACCTGCAACCAAAGCGCCGAGACCGTATTCGCCCATATAAGGCGCAATTGATTGTAAAATACCGCCCCAGCCTGAAACTAACCCTGCAACAGGAAGAACTATATTTTGTCCTATTGAAAATCCTGAAGCAGTACCTGCAGCATATGCCGCTGCGTTCAAACCTGTAATACCTGCAGCACTGACGGCTCCGCCTGTCATTACGCCTGAAGCACCGCCCGTTGCATATCCTATTTTATCGCTTCCAAAACCATACATAACAGGTGCTGCACCTGAGGGAAATCCCGGATAATTACCCAGAGCGCCAATACCAAATGCACTGTTCGCACCGTCATAAGAAGAATAAGCACCGGTGTACGGAGAAAAATAAGACGTACCTGCAACATTCATTGTGTTGCCGCCGCCCATTACAGACATAAATGTACTTGGTGCAAACACACTCGCCAATTGCCACAATAAACCACCGGCAATACCAAAGCCTGTGCCTGTCGCATTACTGCCTGACACTGTTAAATCCCTTAATTGGTCATAGGTTTCAAACAGTTGTGCTTTGGCTGCAGAACTTGCGCCCGAGTATTTATTTACGATTGTTAAGTAGTGGTCATTTTTGTATGACATATTTTACCTCACGTTATTATGATGATTGGAATGTCGTAAATACGGTTTTGACGGTGTCTTCGATAACCTTTTTAACTGATTCAAGCTCGGTCTGGATTGCACTTTGTTCAGTATCAAGGTTTCTTAGTTTTAATTCAAGAGTTCTGTCTTGAAGCTGAATATCTTCCGCTTTTAAGTTAATTCTTTGAACTTCGTTGTTATATTTTACAATGTCTGCGTTGTATTTTGCCATAGCTTCGTTAAACGCTTCTTCATCATTCCATTTACCTTTAGCCAGTTTATCAACGTACCCCGTTTGAATACGTGCTTTTTCACCACCGTTTGTTATATTTAATTGAGTATAGCCCGTTGAAGACGTCCCTAAAAATTCACCTTCGATGGTGTCTTCATATTCAATACCATTTTCAGTCCATGTAACCTTCATTGTTGAAACACCCGTGTTTGGGTCTGTTGTAATGCTGTCTTCCCTTATTCTGTAGGAAAGTGACTCAGCTTCTTCGCTGATTGAATCAAATGTATACACATCATACTCATAATCAAGCGCACTTGGAGGCATTGGATTTTTAAGTGATGTTAAATCAGAGAACAGTTCGCTTTGCTCACATGAAAGCATTGTTCTTTGCTGGTTAATTTGCTGACCTTGAAATTCAACATTTGACTTTCTTGCAGTAAGAGCCAAATATCTCGCTTGAGATGCTGCCATACCCATAATTAATTTCTCCTATTTTAAATTACTATATTGGGGAATTTATACTATACGTTATAATGATATTTTTTTATATGTCAATTTTCATCATCTAAAAAGATGATAATAAAATAAAAAGCCCGATTTTCGTCGGGCAAAGCATGGTTATGTCATTTATATCTTTATTATGCGTTGAATGTTTTGAAAGTATCTTCAACGTTTTTCTTGATAACGTTTTTAACTGCTTCCATTTCGGTTTGGATTGCACTTTGTTCAGTATCAAGTTGTTTAAGTTTAAGTTCAAGGTTTTTATCTTTTGCTTGAATTTTTTCTGTTTCGGCGTTTAATTCATTATATTTTTGGTCATATTGATTTTTCTTGTAGTTATAATCATTCATTGCATCTTCGTAAGCATCATCATCTTTAACTTTAGAGAAGCCTACTTCAAATTTTTGGTTTGCGGGAATTTTTGCACTCGGACAACCCTCAGCCGTTGTTGTAAAGCTTGCAAGTCTGCCGCTTTCGTTAAATTCGAAATTATTAACTTTAAATTCTATGTTTCTGGATAGTCTGCCTTCTTTGATTTCCCAAGCGGCAACTGAAGTTTTGTTGCTCATTACGATATCTTTATAGTTTCCGGTTACATAGTAGCCGCTATCGACATATCTTCCGTCCTTGTCTCTAACTTGGATTGAGAATATATCCGCATTGTTCCAATCAGAGTTATCTATGTTGCCTGCAGCCTCGTATACTTCAGGTTTTGAGCTTTTACTAACAGCTACAAGTTGAGCAACTTGATCACCAAACATAAAGGTTCTGCCGTCTTCGGAAGATAAATATGTATTAGACTGCTTCATCATATTTGCATCAGTTGTATATTCAACAGAAACCGTTTTGTTAAGGTTAGAAAATGATGTAATTGCATAGTTTGCATTATCATCTGAGTTACCTGATTGAAATACGTAACTGATATTATAGTAACTATCGGGTGACGGAGGTGTTGGAACTTGCAAATTCATCATTTGGTTATACAAGTTAGCACTTTGGTTGGACAAAGCCGTTCTTTGTTGGTTAATTTGTTGTCCATGATATTCTGTGTTACTTTTTCTTGCTGTCAAAGCTAAAAACCTAGCTTGAGATGCTGCCATGCCCATTTTCAATTCTCCTTCTCTTGGGTTCTCCATGTTATACGGCGGTTTTGGGCTAAAACTTTAGTTTTTTTATTTATATTTGTTACATATCTTTACAATTAAATATATAAATGCAGAAAACCTGTAAGAACTAAGCTCTTACAGGTTTAATGAAATTTTTTAAAAAAGCAATTTTAGCTCAAAACTCCTTCAAAAACTTTTGTCGCAATGCCGGTCATATATACATGAGAGCCGATTTCGTATTCAATGGTGAGAGTACCGCCCGGAAGAACAACTTCAACCTTATTATCAAGAAGTCCTTTAATAACACCCGTGACAACTGATGCGCAAGCCCCCGTTCCGCATGCAAGAGTTATTCCGCAGCCTCTTTCCCATACGTTTAAAATAATTTTGTTTCTGTTTACAATTTCTATAAATTCAACATTTGTTTTTTCAGGGAAAAGAGTTGAGGTTTCAATTTTTGCACCGTCCTTGTATGCAAGCTCTTTAGATTTATTCGGCACGACAATTACGCAATGAGGATTACCCATGCTTATTGCGCATGCCCTGTATCCTTCAACTTCAAAGTCTTGAGGAGTATTTGAAGCACAAGGGATTTTAACACCGTCAAGAATAGGTTCTCCCATATCCACTTTGACTTTACCGTCTTCTTGAATTTCAGGAACTATAATGCCTGCAAGCGTTTCAATTTTAAAACTTTTTTTGTCTATTATCTTGTTATTATAAATATATTTTGCAAAACATCTGACTCCGTTTCCGCACATTTGAGCAGATGAACCGTCGGAGTTAAAAAAATTCCAGCCTATATCCGCTACCTCTGTCTTTTTAACTGAAAATATACCGTCCGCACCTATGCCAAACTTTCTGTCACACAGTTTTATTGCAAGCTCAGGTGTTGCGTCAGCATTTTTTAGTATTACGAAATCGTTTCCTAGACCTTCCCATTTTTCAAATTCAATTGCCATTTTTTAAGTTTCCTTTTATATAATCGTATAAATATTCAGTTGCGCCTTTATTTTTTATAAACACTTCCGCGCAATTCTGCCTCATATTATTATAATATTGTTTATTTGACAGAAGCTTTTCGAATTCTTCGGTTAACTCGTTTTCCGTTTTTACGACAACCGCACAATTAAGCTCTGTTAAACTTTTAAAAACAGACTTAAAGTTTTTAATATTAGGTCCTGATATAACGGGCTTTTCCCATATTGTTGCTTCAAGCGGATTGTGTCCTCCGGTTTCATTAAAGCTTCCGCCCATAAATACGCTGTGTGCTATAGAATAAAGGTATTTTAATTCACCTGTTGTATCCAGTATTAAAATATCAGAATTCTTAAAAGTGTTTTGTGATTTCAGGGCGCCTTTCGTTAAAGCTTGAATTGAAGATACTCTTTCAAGATGTCTTGGCGCAATCATAAGTTTTAAATCAGGATGATTTTTCTTTAAATCGGTATATGTCTTAAATATAATTTCGTCTTCGCCTTTGTGCGTACTTCCCGCAACAATTAAAGGGGCACCGTTTAGGTCTAAATCGGGGTAATTATTACTCATTTTTTGAATATCAAATTTAATATTCCCCATAACTTCAACTTTTTCTTCATCGGCACCGATTTTTATAAATTTCTCTCTGTCTTCCGCACTTTGGGTTAGGATTTTCGAGTAGTTTTTGAGGACATTTTTAAAGATAAATTTCAGTTTTTTATATGATTTAAATGTTCTGTCGGATATCCTTCCGTTAAATATTACAAGAGGAATATTCTTCTTATTTAATTCGTGTGCAAATTCGGGCCAAATTTCGGTTTCCGCAATTAAAACAGCACTCGGATTTATCGCCTTGATTGCATTTTTGACGCTGAATGCAAAATCGTAAGGATAGTAAGTAATTTGTTTTAAATATCCGGAGAGCTTGTTTTTAGCGAGCTCTTGCCCTTGAGGAGTTGATGTTGTAAGCACAATTTCATAATTCGGAAGATTTTTAACTATATCTTGAACGAGTTGAACTTCGCCGACTGAAATTGTGTGAATCCATAAAATATTTTTAATTTCTTTAAAATTAAAATTATAAAAACCAAACTTTTCTTTTATGCCTGCTCTGATTTTTTTTGAAAATATGCTTAAGATTAAAATTATAGGCAAGAAAAATATTGTAAATAATATGTTGTAAATAAATATCATAAGATAATTTTAGCATAAATTATGATAAAATAACTTGTATGTTAGATTTTAAAGACAATGTTCCGTTTGACCCGGGATATTCAAAATATCTTTTGATATTTGCACAAAATTATCTTGAAGGTATGGAAGATATCAAAAAAACGGTTAACGGCAATCAGAGAAAATTTAAATTCAGATTATACGTTTCAAAGTTCAATAAAGCCCTTAAATCAACGCTGGGTTTTTGGGTCGGATGTATTTTATGGGCAGCATATATCAAATTTAAATATCCTGAATGTGATATTAAAGGAAATTCCTTTCTTGGCAAAAACAAAGAGGATATAGACGAGTATTTTTATGAACTTGAATTTAAGCTTATAGAAGAATATATTTCAAATTATCCGAGAAATACAAAAATAAATTTAGGAAAAGAAGAAAATTTTCCTCCTTACTATTTAGAAATTGTGAAGGATTATAAAGAATTTTTGAATTTAAACGAAAATTTTTTAAAAACGGCAAAAACCTCTGATATCAAGCTAAATCCAAAATTTGAAAAAAATGTTGATTTGGAAGGCATTAAGGCAAAAATTGAAAAAGCCCTTACCCAAGGGGATTTAGCCACCCTGCTTGATTAAATAAGTAAGTTGGGCAATGTTCCTGATTTTAAATACGGTTTTAAAATGTATTTGAAATGTTTAGAAGATTTAAAAAGCGTCATATTTCAATAGTATTATTTTATTTTTTACTTATACTTCTTGGAGTTTCTATCCTTATAGACCCTGTTATACCGGTAAAATTACAAGATGTTCTTATAGGCTTTTTAGTTATTCTGGTTGTACATTTCCTAAATGAAAGAAGAATATTGTTTAAAAGGGTAAAAATTTTTGCAGACGACATTAAAAGAGTAAAATCAAAAGAAGTACAAAAAGAAGAATTTGTGGCAAATATAACGCACGACCTTAAAACCCCGACTCTTGCACAAATAGGAACAATAAAAATACTTTTAGACAACAAGGTCGGTTATTTAAATGAAGAACAGGAAAGCCTTTTAAGACAAGTTTTATCTTCCTGCACGTATATGTCAGAAATGATAAATACTATCTTGTATACTTATAAATATGATGACGGAGAAATTAAATTGGAGTGCGAAAATTTTGATTTAAGGAACACAATTCATCAAATATGTTTAAACTTATCGGAACTTGCAAATAATAACGAGCAAAATATAATCCTTGATGCCAAAGAAGCGGTTGAGACATATGCGGATAAATTGCAGATATCAAGAGTGATAACAAATCTTATCTCAAATGCAATAAAATACGGTTCAAACAAACAAAATATTTTAGTTAATCTTGAAAACAAGGGTAATAATATAATTTTTGAAGTCAAAAATGATAAGGGCAATTTAGAGAAAAAAGAACTGGACAAACTCTTTGAAAAATTTGAAACATCAAGCAAAACAAGCACAGGGCTTGGGTTATATATTTCAAGAAAAATTATTGAAAAGCATCAAGGAAGCATATTTGCAAGAGATGAGGGAGATAAAATCTCTTTTGGTTTTACCCTTCCTTTGGTTTATACAAAAGTATGTCATGTATAATGTTTAAATTAACGTAAACTGTCAAATCAATATTTGCATTAAAAAAGAGGCGTTAAGCCTCTTAATTTAATGGTACTCCCGAGGGAATTCGAATCCCTGTCTACACCGTGAAAGGGTGTTGTCCTAGGCCTCTAGACGACGGGAGCATAATTTTTATGCTCTACTTTTTGTCGCTGTAAACAAAAAGTTCTATGATGTCATTCAGCTTAGCTAACTGTTTTTGGTAGCTTGCGCTTTGTCTCTCAAGATTTTTGATGTTACTTTTGTATTCTTGAATTGTAAAAGCACAATCTTTTATTGAACTGTTTAGGCATTCTCTAACCTTTTGAGCGTCTTGTAAAACACTTTTCATTGGAATACCCAAAGCCTCAATGGTCTGTCTTATGATGATTGCCCCTGTGGTTTTCGGGACACCTGCCGGAAGTTGAGCAATGAGTTTCTTTAAAACGTTGATGTTGTTAGGCATTTCAAACTCTTCAACTTCTTCTTTTTCATCTTCAAAAGTAAGAGCCATATCAGGTTCCGGATTAATTTCATTAGCATTTACTTTTAAAACCGGAGTTTCTTCTTTCGGAGTTGAAGGAACATCAATTGAAACTTTTTCAATGTTTGAATCTTCAATAATGTTCTTTTCGGTTTTTTTGGTTTTCTTAGAAGCAGGCTTTATTTGCGCTCTGACAGTTAAAGGTTCTTCTTCTTCAATTTCAATTTTTGGGATAATATCTTCTTCGCTGTCTAATCTGATGAGATCTCTCATCTCCTCCATTGATAATGAATCGAAAGAATCAGCTTCAGACTCTTGATTTTTAAGAGCTTCTGCAATTTTTTTGCCCATATTCATTGGTATATCGTTATTCTCTGCCAATTGAAATCACCCTTTGTTCTTATAAAATCATTATAAAATAAACAAAAAATTTTACAAGCCCTTTTTAATTACGGGTTATTGGCAGCGAATTTGGTATTCAACTTTGACAAAACCGTCTCCGCCAACACCGCCGTAACCGCCTGTTTTTGATGCAGCATCAACTCCGCCGCCGCCGCCGCCAAGACCTGCCACAAATCCTGTGGCGCTAAGACCGCTTTTTTCGTATCCGCTGCCCGCCTTACCATGCGGGTCACAGCTTCCTTCCGGACAATATGCACCGGGTGCACCGCCAAGTATTGAGGTAGAAAATGCAGGGTTGCCTCCTCCGGTTCCGGGGACAACATTTAGACCGCCGCTTCCGCCATTTTGACCGCTTGAGGAATTTTCAACTTGAGAAATACCGCCATTTCCGCCAACACCAAGGTTAGCATCCGTTCCGCCTTTTGCAGAAACAGAATCGAAAACGCTATCTTCACCGTTTATAATATATGTACCTGCGGCAGTTGGTGTACCGCCGCCTTTACCGACAATAATTCCATAGTCTCCGCTTGCAAGGGTTGTTTTATATTGAATAAACGCACCTGCGCCGCCGCCGCCGCCCGTAACCGCGCTTATAATCGTGCCTGTTTCTTCGTTATATTCTATGCTTGAAGCATCTGCACCTCTGCCGCCTGCACCTACAATGGTAACGGTAACCTCGCCTGTAATGTTTTCAGGTGCGGTAAATGTATAAGTTCCTGCTATAGGGTATTCGGCGGTTAAAGATTTTACCCCGCTCGGGCAGCTTGGGTCAGTTTTTTTCTTTGCCTGCTTTGTCATTATAGGCGCAAAGGCAGCAAGCATCGTAGATATAAGCAAAAATACAATAAGCATTTCCGCTAAGCTAAATCCTTTTTTACGGTTGTTTTTCATCTTTGCTCCTTAACCATGATTATTATAAACTATTTTATATGCAGGCGCAACAAAATTTAGTTTTTGTTTTTTTAAATTAAGGTGTATAATAAGCAAAAAGGGTTTTATGGGAAGAAAAATTCATATCGCAGAGCTTTCGGAATACAGTTTTGATTTCAATCAAAATGATTATTTTTTGCCTAAAGACAAAATGATATTGAATTTATTAATATCTTGGGTTAGAGATAATCTGGAGAATAAAAAAATCTCTGCGGGAGATATAATGCCTTCTAAATCAGAAATTGCAAAGCTTTTTCGAGTAAGCACAAGTACGGTGCAGAATGCCGTAAGATATGCGGAAGATATGGGTTATTTCGAATCTAAACAATGCAAAGGCACGATGATTAGAGATAGAAACTCAAGTAAAGAAACCTTTCAAAAGATGTCTTCAAAACTGCAGGTTGCATATTCAAGAATTATAAAGCTAATGACAAGAATTGAAATAAGCAAGCCCTTGCCTTCAGTTAAAGAGATAAGCGAAAAAACGGGAATTTCCAAAAATACGATAAGACTTGCGCTTGAAAATTTGGTTAGAAATAATTTTATTAAAAAAAGAGTTCTTAAAAAAAATAATATAGTTTATACCGTAAACAATAAAGATTTTGGGGAAGAAAACGCACAAAATGTTGTTCATAAAACTCTTTCTCAAAAATTATCAACCGATATAAGAAAATATGTAGCAACAAATTATAAAGTAGGAGATAAAATCCTTAAAAATGAAGATTTTGCGCGCATTTTTAACGTAAGCGTGAGAACCGTAAATGACGCAATGAAAATATTAAGTAAAGAAGGCATTATTTTATCAAGAAGGGGACAATACGGGACAATATATATAATGGAGCCTATTGCCGCTCAAAACAGAAAAAATAAAAATGATAAAAATATGTTTATGACATCAAGTCATACAATAAAACAGGAAAATATATTGTACAACTGGCAAAAAACTCTTAATGACCTTAAAAAATACATATCAAAAAACCATGAGGCGGGGGACAAACTGCCTCCGATTTCTGAACTTATAAAAATATTAAACACGAGTATAAATTCTTTAAGAAAGGCTGTAAGCGTATTATCGGAAGAAGGCATTTTACACACGTCAAGGGGTAAATACGGCGGAATTTTTGTAAATGATATGCCTGAAGATGATAAAGAATCTTATTCTTGGATTGCGCTAAATCCTAAGTATTTTAATTAAATACATCAAAAGTATGATTTTAGTATTTTCCGTCTATGTTATCCTCGCCATGTAAAATAATCGAGGTATAAAAATGCAAAAAATAACCCCCTTAAGATCAAGTTTGGAAGCATTTAAAAAGTTTAAGACAAACAGAGAAAACAACATAAACGCAAACGGTCATTCAACAAATCCTTTTGGTATTACATTTAAAGGCACCGTTTTGCAAATGGATGTTTTTGAATCTGCAAGCAGCAAGGCTCCAAACGTCGTAAAACAAAAAATGCAAGATGCAGGTAAGTTATTAGCAAGCGCTTGGACAACCGTAATAAACAGGTTTTCATCAATAAAACAAAATATTGCGGATTTTGCAAAAAATGTTAAAACAAGCACAAAAGAATTCATTGAAATGCTAAATACAACAAATGTTGAATTCGATTTTTCAAAATACAGCGTTTCAAGTTTAGCAAAACGTCCGGTCAGTGAGCTTGGCGAAATGTTAAGTAAAGAAATTTCTTCGTTGAGGATTAAGTAATGAAAAAGATTAAAAATATAATTGAGGCATTATCTATACATGAAGATTCCGAAGCAGTTAAAATTTTGGATGAAATCGGCACTAACTGCGAAATGGATGATGTTAGAGAATTAACAGCGAAAGCTCTTGTAAAAAGAAATTCTGAAGAATCTCTCAAGGTTGTAGTTGCAAACAAAGGAAAAGGAATAAATGACTTAAGTCCTAAAGTTGTAATGACAACCATCAATGAGCTTTTAGCGCTTGAAGACAAGGAAAACATTCTTAAAATATTAGATGAAACTATTGAAGAAAACGAAGAACAAGACGTTAAGGATACGGCAAGTTCAATAAGGGCTTTAATGTCATTCGCTTCATAGGTTTTTAAGAATTATAATGTGTGAGTGTCATTTTTTTGACATTCACATATTTTTTTGCGTCTTTTTTCGGAAATTCTTTTTATTATATAGCTTCTTTCAAAATATCTGATAAGTATAAGCACCATAAGAGTAAGAACTGTAACAAGTCCGCCTAAATAGTACATTCCGCAGCCGCATGCCATACCAACGGCAGCAGATACCCAAAGCGTTGCGGCAGTTGTTATACCAAAAACGGTTGTGCCATGGCGCATAACGGTTCCCGCACCTATAAAACCGATACCCGTTATGACTTGGGCTGCAATTCTTGCAGGGTCATTTATGCCGTTAAGACCGTCTTGGAGGGCAAACCTAAAGCCGTATATTGATAAAACGGTAAACACGCATGACCCGACACACACGAGAATATGCGTTCTAAGACCTGCGATTTTGCCTGTAACTTCACGTTCTAAGCCAAGCATAAAACCAAAAACAATTGCACTTACAACTCTCAGAGTAATATTTAAATCAAATTCCATAAAATTATGCCCTTAATTTGCTTTTTGGATCCAGTATATCCCTTATGGTATCACCTATCAAATTAAATGACAAAACTGCAACAAAAATTAAAAATCCCGGCGTTAAAAGCCAAGGTCGGTATAAAATGTTTGCAAATTCTTGTGCCTCTTTGAGCATATTTCCCCAGCTTGCATCAGGCTGTTGAATGCCGAGCCCGATAAAGCTTAGTCCTGATTCTGCAAGAATATAGCTTGGAACACTTAAAGTGACAGCTATAATTACATAACTTGATGTTTGAGGAAGAATGTGCCTCAAGATTATTCTTAATCTGCTTGCGCCTATTGATTTTGCGGCGGTTACATAATCCTGAGTTTTAATTGATAAAACCATACCCCTCACGACACGGGCAAAACCTGCCCAGCCGATAAAAGCAAGAATAACCGTAATAAGCGCAAATCTTTGCCCTGAGGTCATGCCTGACGGCAAAATGGCAGCAAGAATTATTAACAGGTAAAAACTCGGTATGCTCATAACGGCTTCTGCAATTCTCATCATAATTGTATCCGTTTTTCCGCCGAAATAACCTGAAATTCCGCCGTATAAAAGACCTATGGGAAACGATATGAATAAGGCTAAAAATCCTATTGTTAAAGAAATTTGACCACCGTATAAAAGTCTTGAAAAATTATCCCGTCCGTTTATATCGCAGCCTAAAAGAAACAATTTGCCTCCGTCTTCAATTCCTATAAGGTGCCTGTTTAATTTAAGACCCAAAAACTTATATTCAAAACCTTTTGAAAAGAATTTTAAATAATATCTTTTAGACCTGTCTTGTTTGTATACTATATCAAGCGAGTCAGGGTCAAACTCTCTTATTTGATTATAAGTATACGGCCTTGAGAATTTTCCTTCAGGAGTTATGAAGTATATATTTGAAGGCGGAGCGTAAGACATTGACCTTGATGAAAAATCTTTATCGTAGATTGCGACAAAGTTTGCAAAAAAGATAAGAGTATATAAAATAACAAGCACGCAAAATGCCGTGAGACTGATTTTATCTTTCATAAGTTTTTTTATAACTTCTCTCACTGCACCCTCACTCTCGGATCTGTAATTCTAAGTAGAATATCTGCAAGCATGTTGCCTAAAATAAGCATAATTGAGCCTATCATAAGGCTTGCCATGACAAGATTTATATCTGATTTCATAACTGCTTCCAAAATAAGTCTTCCAAGACCCGGGTATTGAAAAACGTACTCCGTTAGTGCAGCCCCCGATAAAAGTCCTGCAAATTCAAAACCTAAAAGTGTAATCAAAGGGTTAATCGCATTTCTCAGTGCATGTTTAAATACGACTTTAAACGAAGAAAGTCCTTTTGCTTTTGCAAATTTAACGTAATCGGAGTCAAGTACATCAAGTAAATTTGCCCTCATCTGACGTGCAAGCCCTGCAAGTGAAATTGTAGAGAGTACAACGGTAGGCAAGACCAAATGATATAAAACATCCAAAATTTTACCTGCAGGCGTCATACCTTGAAAATTGTATGACGTAAGCCCCCCTATCGGAAACCGGCCTGTTTTTTGCGCAAATATGAGTAACAATATCGCAAAGAAAAACGAAGGAATTGCCATACCTATACTTGAAAACAGGGTTAAAATCCTATCAAATACCCGCCTGTAATTTAAAGCTGCTATTATTCCGACGGGAATACCTATAGCCCAAGTCCAAAATATGACGCTTAAAGATAGAAGAAGGGTATTTAGGGTTCTTTCTTTAATTTTATCAATTACGCGTTCGCCTGTAGTACATGTTCCTAAGTCACCTTTTATAAAGCTTTTCGCCCACAAAAAATATTGAACTGCAATGGGCTTGTCAAGGCCGAGTCTTTTTTGCTCGTATTCTAAAGTTTGTTTGGAAATGGAAGGGTTAAGCCTTAACTCTGCCAAAGGGTCAACAGGCGACAATCTGATTAAAAAGAAACTGATTAAAGACACTATAAAAAGTATCGGAACAGCCTGCAATATTCTTTTTAAAACAAACTTCAAGATTATCATATTAACTGAATTTTATAATAAAACTTGATTAAAATAAAGTAGCCTGTCTGCGGACTAATCAAATAAATTGTTAAGTCTTTCCTGAATTTCAACAGGGTCAAGTTCTTGAGTAATTGAATTTACATCATATGCGATTTGATAGTATTTTGCAGCTTCAATCTTTTCGCCCTTAATACTTAAAGAACGAGCCAAATTGTAATATGCGAGAGCATAGTTTGGATTTATTTTTATTGCATTTTCAAAGCAATCCATCGCCTTTTGCATATGGGCCAAGTCATCAAGATAAATAACGCCTAGGTTATTGTATGAAATGTCGTTATTAGGGTCATATTTTATAGATAATTCATATTCTTTAATTGCTTCCTTAATATCTCCCATGCCCCAGTATAAATAACCCATATTGCAATGGATTTTAGAATTTTTAGGGTCAAGTTCAAGAGCGCGTCTGTATATTACAAGTGCATTATCATAATCTTCTTTATCATAAAAAGCGCTTCCTAAATGGATATAAACGTCCGATGCACTCGGGTTTAGAAGATATGACCCATGAAAAGACGATATGGCGGCATCGGCATTTTTGTTAATATTTTGATGAATGTATCCTAAAATTTCACATACAGAAGCTGTAAAATTTTTAGAAGGATTAAGCGAAATTGCCGATTGATAGTGAGCAACCGCAGATTGAGTATCCCCCTTCATAAAATACAAATTTGCTATATTTGAGTGAAGAACGGCGCTATTCGGGTGAATTTTAATAAAGTTTTGATAAGTCAAAATTGCGTTATCATAATCACCCATTTCTTCATATGTTTGAGCCATACTGTTATAAGCTTCCAGACATAATGAGTCAATCCAGCGCGCCATTTTAAATTCAACAATAGCCTCGTCATATCTGCCTATTGCCTTATAAGCATTACCTAAAGAACAGTAAAAAAGAGGGTAACCGGGCATTTTGTTTATAAGTTTAGTGTAAATTTTAATTGCTTCTTCATATTCTTCAGTTTTTAAATAACAAAACGCCTCAAATAATTTAGGCAATACTGCAACTATTTTAAGCTTATCGGTACATTCTTTAATTGCTTCCATATCAAAAGGAAGTGTAAGCCATGACAATATAAGTTCAACAACGCATGATACTTTTGTTTTAAAAGATGAAAAGTATATTGCCGTTAAAAGCCTGTGCTTTAAGTAATGTATTTTAGAAGTGCCGAAAAAGCCGTTTTTTAGGGCAATTTTTGTTTCTTCAAGAGCTTCTTGGTATCTGTCTTTTTTCTTTAGTATTTTAGCCAGCATATAATGGCATTTGCTTTTGCTGCCGTTATTTTCAATGGCTAAATCAAAATAGCTCATCGCTCTGTCAAGCTCTCCTTTATGAAAGAAAGCAAAGCCTATTTTATAATATATCTCACCGTTATCAATAAGGGTTTCAGATGCAATTTGATACTGGGTAATAGCTTCATCAATATAATGTTTTGCCTGATAAATATCCAAGTGCCATTCCATGTATAAGTCGCCTAATTTAACATGGAGTTTTGGGTCATTTGGATTTTTTAACAACGCACTTTGACATAACTCAATCGCCTTTTGGGTTTTGCCCTTTTGAGCCATTTGAGATATTTGATTATTTATTTCTTTTTCACTGTTAACTTCTTGCATTTACCCTCAAAAATATTTTAATTTATCATGGAAAAATATGCAAATAATTTAAAAATCCAAATATTCTTCCGGTGCAATGACTGCGATAAGACTTTTTCCGGTCAAATATTTGCCTGCCATATCGGATAAGTCTTTTCTTGTCACCGAATTTATCATTTGAACATATTTTTCTCTGTAATCCGTACCTCTGTTAAATATTAAATCACGCGCCATCATGTTAGCTTGTTGTTCGTTGGTTTGTGAAAAATAAGCAAGTCTTCCGAGTACATTTTCTTTTGCACCTTGAAGTTCTTCTTCCGTCGGCAAATTATCTCTCAGCTTTATAATTTCCGTTTTAAAGCCATCAAGCGATTTATTAATATTTTTAGGAGATGTGCCTATATAAAAACTTAAAATTCCTGCGTGACGAAGCACCTCATATGAACTTCTAACCGTGTATGCAAGCCCCTGCTTGTCACGAAGTTCATAAAACAGCCTTGAGCTTAGACCTGATGACCCTAAAAGATTATTCATCACCACAAGTTTTGCATAATCTTCACTGTCGGCTGTTCCCACAAGCCAGCCTTGTAAAATATGAGCCTGATTTGCGGAATTTTTTATGATTTTTACCGTTTTATCTTCCTCAATTACCTTAAAATCTTTTATATCTCCTTTCGGCTCATGGTTTTGAAGAAATAAAAATTCATTTTTCAAGATATTTAAAACTTTTTCTTCATCCTCAAAACTGCCTACTGCAACAAGAACTTTTTTAGATTTTAATATAATTTTATAAAAGTCTTTTAGGATATCAGCGGTTATAAAATCCGCTTCCTCAAGAGTTTTTGTAACGGTGTTGCCGTAAGGATGTCCTTCAAATAAGGTTCTTGTAAACTTGTCTGAAACTTTGGCTACGGAAGAATCAAGATTTGCGGTAATTTCACCTTTTAATTTAAATATTTCCTTACTTGTTTCAAGAAAAGTGGAATTTTCAAGAACATCATGCAAAATCTCCTTTGCTAAGTCAAAGTCCTGATTTAAAAAGACCGTTTCTGCTTTTAAATAATCTTGTCTTGCTTCAGATGAAAGCTCAATACCGTTATTTTGAAGCTCAAGTGTCAACTCCTCTGCCGTTCTTTTGTTTGTTCCTCTGACTAACAGTCTTGCAATAAGAGAGTTAACTCCCGCATATTTTGCCGCATTATCAATTGAAAAATAGCAAGATATACAAGCCCTTGGAGTTTTAGGATTATTTTTTACAATTATTTCAAATCCGTCTTGCTTATATGTTTTCATTATGCTTCCTCCTTGGGCATTACAACTCCTATTGCACACCTGTCGCCGTCAAGGTATTTTGAGGCAACTTCTTCCAAATATTCTTTTGTAATTTCATCCAGAGTGGTTTCGTATTGTTTAACGTATGATAAATCACCGCAAACGGTATAGTAATGACCTATTTCTTCCGCAATATCGGAGACCGTTTCCGCGTTTTCAACAAACTCTACAAGGGTGCGTTTTTTTGCTCTTTTAAGTTCATCCTCGGTTATTTTATTCAGACCCTTTAATTCCTCTTTTATTTCTTTAATAACCTGCTCTTTGTAATCAGGGTCAAAATTAGCCTCAATAAAGAAGTTATTTCCTTCTCTAAATTGATAATAGCATGTATCAATTGCGTTATAATGAGGTTTATCAACATTTTCTATAAGTTTTGAATTTAATCTTGATGTCCTTGACCCGCCTAAGATACCTGTGAGCAAACTGAGTGCTATTGTTTCTTTAAGGTTTTTGGGTACGTCGGTTAAAAATCCGAACATAACATAACCCGTACTTGTTTCAGAAGTTTTTTCTTCGTATTTTGGGACTTTCATTATAAGCTCGGGTTCGTTTTTGATAACGGGGGCTGTTTTGTTATATTGAAATTTGAAGTTCTCAATAATTTTATTCAGAATTTCTTCTTCATCTTTAAATTCGCCGACAACAATAGTCGAGATGTTATCGGGAGTGTAGAAGGTTTTATAATAATCCATAATTTTTTCTTGAGAAATCCGCGAAATTATATCGGCTGTACCTATAACTTTACGTTTATACGGATGTTTTTCATACATAAGATTGTTGGTTAGGTGATAAACCTTGCCCCAGTCATTATCTTCACCCATTTTTATTTCTTCAATAACGACATATCTTTCTCTTTTATCATCGGGAGCTTTGCCATTCGGGTCAAATTCAGGGCCTATTTCTTCCTTGGGCAAAACAGGGTCAATCATCATATCAGAGTGCATTTTTATTGCTAAATCAATATATTTACCCTCTATTGTTACATAATAGAAAGTATAATCTTTCCATGTTGCAGCGTTTATAATAGCGCCTTTTCTTTCAAGAATTCTGTCAAATTCGCCCGCTTTATATTTATGGGTTCCTTTGAACATTAAGTGTTCCAGAAAATGTGAAACACCGTTATTTTTATCATTTTCGTTTATGGAACCTGTTTTTACCCAGCTGCTAACGTTTGCCATTTCACCCTTTTTATAGGCAATAATAACTGTGTGGCCGTTATCGAGTTTATAAAGGCTCACGGGTTTTTCTAAATAAGGATAATCAATTAATTCTCTTTTCATTTTAAATCCGGTCTTAAAACCTTTGCTCCTTTCAAGTATTGATGTTTGATTTCTTCTTGTTTCTTATCTGTATTTACAACAATTAAAACCCTGAGTGCCATTCGAAGGGAACCTTCAACCTCCTGTTCGTTAGCTGACATCATGGGAACAGAAGTGAAACCCAAGTCAAGCCTTGCGAATTTTGCAGGAAATGCACAATTTAAATCTTTTGTTGTTGAAAATTGAGTATAGACAATATCTTCAAGTTTAATGCCGTTTTCTTCAATCATTTTACTTATAAGTTCAACTGTTGCCGTTTTCATATCAGCTTCACTGTTGGTATCAACAGTAATAGCCCCTCTTATACCTCTAACTGCCAAATTTATCTCCTATCTTTATTTTTGAACCCAATGACCAAGCGTAGGCATCCATCTCATTTTTTCCTTCAGGTTTTATCTTTATTAGTTGAATGGCGCCTTTACCGCATTTAACAATAATACCTTTTTTATTTATATCAATAACCTCTCCCGCTTGAGCATTAAGATTTTCACTGCATGGGACACAGGTTGACTTTATAAATTTAATTATTTTACCATTAAATGTACTTTGACAAGTGTATTCACCAAGAAGCGCCCTGATTTTGTTATGAACGCAAGAGCAGTCTATATCAAAACAGATATTTTTGTCCTCTTTTTTTGTTTTGCACGTATAAACAGCCTCGCCTGACTGCGCGCTTGGCACTATTTCATATTTTCTGAGTCCGATAAGAGTTTTTTCCAAGAGCTTGGGTGCCCTTTCTTCGATTATTTGTTCAAGTTCAACCGCCGTTGTATCAGGAGTAATTTCAAACTCATCCTTAAGTGCAATATCCCCCTCGTCAAGCGCTAAAACAGTAATTGCAGTTACGATACCCGTTTTGCAATCGCCGTTTAAAAGGCATTCCCTAATGGGATTAGAACCCCTGTATTTAGGCAAAAGTGACGGGTGAACATTAATTGTGGAAAACTTAGGAATATCTAAAACCTCCTGAGAAAGTATTTGTCCAAATGCAAAAGTGACAAAAAAATCTGCCCCCAATGATTTTAATTTTTTAATGGCTTCTTTATCTTTTGAAATTCTTGGGGTTTCGATAACTTCAATATTATTTTTTAAAGCAAGACATTTAAGCTCGCTGTCTTTAATTTTCTTCCCTCTGCCTGAAGGTTTCGGCATTTGAGTCACAAGTGATAAAACTTCAAAATCGTTTGAATTTATCAAGTGGTCAAATGTGGTAAGCGCAAGTTTTGGAGTTGCAAAATATACAAGCTTAATCTTTTCCATCAACCGCCTCTTGAATTACGTTTTCAACTGACGTCGGCTGTTTTTTTATTTCTTCTTCCAAACTTTTTTCTTCTAACCATTTATCATTTTCTATGGGATTTAATTCAAATTCTTTTAAAATTTTATTTGTTTCATCAATATCTCTTGCGTGATCAACAAATAAAATACCGTTCAGGTGGTCAAATTCATGTTGAATGGCACGGGTCAGCAGTTTATCTCCGTTGGCTTCAAGCGTAAAATATCTGCCTTCAAGATTTTGTGCCTTAACTATTACATGAGAGTATCTTTTAACGTTTGTGTACGCTTTGGGAAAACTCAAACAACCCTCATAACTGTTCATTGCCCCTTCTTTTTTAATCATTTTGGGATTTATAAAGATAATAGGGTTGTAAGGTTCATTTGGCTCGGATACATCAATTACAAAAATTTTAAGTGAAACTCCGACTTGAGGTGCTGCAAGCCCGACGCCGTTATTTGCATACATGGTGTCAAGCATATCATACACAAGGTTTTTAACCTTTTTTGAAAATTTTTGAACTTCCTTGGTGGGCTCCCTAAGCACAGGCTCGCCGTATTTAACTATTTTTAAAATACTCATATTATAATTTTATCACAATACGCACCAAAAAGCACGAAAATAATAAGGGTTTAAAAAAGAAAAGGGAAATTAAACGCTTTTTTGATAAGCCCATGCATTGTGATTGTGAATGCTTTCCATTGCCTCAATTTCAACTTCATAGCAATTGATTTTTTTATTTTCTTTAAACTTTAAAACCACATCTCTTATAATATCTTCTACAAATTTTGGGTTTTCGTATGCATGCTCCGTCACGTATTTTTCATCCTGTCTTTTTAATAGAGGATAAAGAGGACTTGAGCCTTCACTTTCAACCATATCAATTAAATCTTCAAGCCAGATGTGTTCATTTTCATCGTATGAAATTTTTATTTTTGCAAGCGCTCTTTGATTATGGGCCCCATATTCGGATATTTCTTTGGAACAAGGGCAAAGCGTTGTAACGGGAACTTTTGCTCCCAAATAAAATTTGTAATCATCACCGTCTAAAGTGCCTTCAAAATAACAATCATAACTCATGAGCGACTTCATTTTGCTTACCGGAGCTTCTTTTTCGATAAAATATTTAAAATCAAATCTCAAATATGATGATTTTGCATCAAGTCGTTCTTGCATAAGTTTAAGCATTGATTTTATATCAATACCTAAAATATTTTTTTCTCTGTATTCGTTTAAAATCTCAATAAATCGGGACATGTGAGTGCCTTTATAGTGTTTTGGAAGCGAGACACTCATTCTTGCTTTAGCGTAAACAACCTGATTTTCGTCAAATTTCCTTTGAATAATCAAAGGGATTTCAACATCCTTTACACCAACTTTTTGAATATCTATTTCTCGGGTATCGTTTTGTTTTTGAACGTCAATCATTTATTACTTTTTTTCTTCGAGAGCTAATAATAATTTTAGTGCAGCCTTTCTTTGTGTTTTAGGATCAGCTTGTCTTAAAATTTCAATTGCTCTTAGCATAACAGGGTCATTATCGTACCAGCGATTTCCCTTACCGCTGTATTGAGTTACTATATCGTAAATTCTCTCTATTACTTCACCTGCAACATCTTCCTGCAGTTTTAAAATAAATGCTTTTGCTTCTTCTTTTTCTTCATCGGTTGATATTCGAAGAAGTTCAAGTGCTTCTTTTAAAACGGGGTCTTTATCATACCAACGTTTATTTTCTTGATTTTCTGAATTTCGATTTTCTTCCATTTATCCCCCTAATTTGCAAGCTCGGTTTTTGGTATCCATTTGTATTTTATTTTATTTAATTCGCCGTTTGTTTGTATTTCGTTTAATATAAAATCCAGTCTTTCGGCAAGCTCACGATTGTTTTTATCTTTGCGGTAAGCAATCGCGTAATATTCTTTTGTATATCTTTTACTTAGAATTTTATAACCTTTTTCTTTTAAAAGCAAGCCGTATAATATGCTATCGTCGCCGTATATTGCCTGTGTTTCGCCTTTTTTAAGTGTATTAAAAGCTTTTTCGTAAGTATCTGCACCTTTAATGCGGGCATTTGGTGCAAGTTTTCTTAACACTTTTTCACCCGTTGAACCCAAAATAACGGTAACATCTTTGTTGTTTAAATCTTCAATTGACTTAACGGTTGAGTTATCTTTGACAAGAATTGCTTGCCCTGCAATGAAATAGGGGAGAGTAAAGTCAACAATCTCTTGTCTTTGAGGAGTGATACTCACAATTGCAACAACAAAATCAACTTCGCCCGAGTTTAATTTCATAATTTTATTTTGAGCGGTAACAGTTTTGAATACAATTTTCTTTTTGTCATATTCGAATAATTTTGAAAAAACCAAATTGGCAACATCAATATCAAACCCTTTGTATTCACCGTTTTCAAGATATCCGAAAGGAGGGGAGTCCTCTTTTACGCCGACCGTGATTTCGCTTTTTGCTTTAAGTTTATCATAGCTGGAGACATTTTCCACGGTACAGCCCGTCAAAAATAAACATATTACGGCTATTAGTATAGGGTTGATTTTTTTCATAATTTTATTCTATCATAAAACATATGAAAAAAATTTTAATTAAATTGTTTTTCTTAACTTTAGGATGTTTTATAGCTGCATATGCGCTTGAAACGTTTTTGGTTCCAAATAATATCATTGATGGCGGTGTCGTAGGCGTTTCAATTATGTCAAGTTATTTGACGGGAATTGATTTAGGCTTTTTTGTTGTTGTGCTTAACATCCCGTTTATCCTTTTAGCCTACAAGAAAATGGGGCTGAGGTTTGTAATTTATACTCTTTACAGCGTTATAACACTTGCATTTTTTATTCATGTATGTGAAACATATTTTGATTTAGTTACAAAGGATTTATTCCTAAGCTCTATATTCGGAGGTATAGTTTTAGGTATAGGAGTCGGAACCGTTTTAAAAAACGGTGCGTCTCTTGACGGAACAGAAATCTTGGCAATCCGTTTTAACAAAAAAGTGCCGTTTACGGTTGGCGAAATTATAATGTTCTTTAATATATTCATCTTTATATGTGCAGGTTTTGTGTATGAACCCGATAGAGCAATGTACAGTGCAATAACTTATTTTACCGCATATAAATGTATAGATATGGTTATTCAAGGCTTGAATGAATCAAAATCAATTTTTATCGTATCAGATAAACATGAAGAACTTGCAAAACGGATTATGGAAGAAATATGCAGAGGTGTTACTTATGTTAAAGCGCAGGGCGGTTATTCACTATCTGATAAAAAGATGATTTTTTGCGTTATATCAAGATTTGAAATATCAAAACTTAAAGAGATAATTAATGACGTTGACCCTGAAGCATTCATGGCAATTGAAAATGTCCATGAAGTTACGGGAAGACAATATAATTCGCAAAATAAAACACCTATTGAACGTCAATCCACTTAAACGTTTTAACTGCGCTTGTTTGATTTGCAAGACCTTTAATTATTGCTAAAAACTTTTTATTTTCAACATTTGTTGTAAGTTCCGGAATTTGAGACAACTCCTCTTTTGTAACTGTTTGGAACAGCGGATTTTGAGGCGCTATTGATTTTGCAATATTTAAAATTGTATTTACCGTATCATTTTTTGCAGCTACGTTATCGAGCACTTTGCTTACGGAATAGTTACCTAAAGGACCCATAACATTTACAATCGTTGATGAAATTCTGCCTAAAACCCTCATATCGGCATAGTTTGTAAGCATATTGTATTTGCCCGTAACAGACATGCTCATTTGACTTCCTCTTGTCTTAAAGGTTTCAATGTTTGCTATACCGTTTCCAAAAGAAACCATTCCGTCAAGACTGTCAAATGCGCCTGTGTTTTTATTTGAAACTGTTGATAATACGGAATTTAAATTAAAACCTAACAGATTTTGAGATAATATGTTTCCTGCTCTTAAGAAGTTTTCAAGCTTCACAAAATCTTTAATCTCGCCGTTTCTGACGTTGAATTTGACAGAACCGTTTAATGTTTGCATTTGCTGCTTCATAGTTGAGCCTTTTAGCGAAAGTTTTGCCATTCCGCTTGCGGTACCTGAAACAGGAACGATGAGACCGGTGAATGCGGATGAAAATTTTCCTGCATTCACACCTGAAACAGTCATATTTATTGATGTTCTAAGCTGTGAAAGATGATAGCTTGCTTCTCCGCTTGCACTGCCCTCATAAACAGATGCTTTGAGGTTTTTCATATCAAATAAATTATTTTTTAAGCTATAGTCAAAATCTATATTGTTAATGTTCAGACCGCCTGATTTCAGACTGCCTATTTCGCCCTTACCTTTTGTGATTTGGATTTCACCCGCGTCACTGCCGGGAGCGGATGAGCTTGCGGGCATTTTTGCCATAAGTTTCATAAGTTCGTCGGTATCAAATTTGTTTGATTTGAAGTTTAACTCGTTTATTGTAATTTTCTTTGCCATATTTGTTGAAACTTCTGCGTTTCCTGAAAAATCAGAGTTTGCAACGGAAATGCCTGACGCATTTGCAGAAATAACGGATTTTTTAAAGTTCAATTTAACATCGCCCGCACTCAATTTGAACGGAGGATAGTTAACGTTGCTTAATTCTGCAGAACCCGTAATTGCAGGGTTTAAAACGGTTCCTGCTATATTAATGTTGGAAATTAGAGATAATTGAGTGTTATCTAAAGGAGCAATAACTAAATTCAATTTTTGAGGAACTGACACCGTAATTCCGTCTATGACAGGGTTTGCTTTATATATAGAGGACAGTTTACCTTTAATATTTGCAACTTTTCCCGCTTTAGAAGAATTAAGGGATATATCCGTTAAATTTAAAGTATCACCCTTTAAATCTATTTCGTAATTTAAGGTATTTTGTGCGCCTTTAATTGTGTCAATATCAATCACGCTTATGTAATTTTGCGGATTAGATACGGCATCGCCTTTTATTTTTATGTTATTCAAATCACCTGAAATAACAGTTTTTACAGGCACAAGTCCTTGATATTGAACAAGTTTTCTGCTTGATGACGGCACCATATTTAAAATTGTATTTGGCGCAATTTTTCCGTCCGCATTTATTACAAATTCAGGTTTTGTCATGTAATTTTTTATATCTCCGCTAACGGATACAACAGTGCCGTCTGCAGTTATGTCTGACTTTTTAATTGTAAGATTTTTAGAATCAAAAGGTATGGAGATTTTTGGAGCTTTTATATTTAATTTTAAATCGGGATAGTTGACAGAGAGATTATTAACATCGACTGAACCTTCAAAATCTGTTCCTTTAGTCGGCTTAGCGGATATTTCAATATTTGGAATATTAACTGATGTATTTATACTTTTAACTAAAAATGCCAGACTGTTAACGCTAACGTGCGCATCGGGCAATATATTTTGGAGTGTTCCGGATAATTTAACTGCAATTTTAATAATACCTGACTTAAAGTTAAAATCACGTATATCATTCGGGTTTAAAATTTTAACGGAAGATGCAAGTTTTATGATATCTGCAATTTTAATCGGATCGGAATTTACATCAATGTTTAAGCTTGAATCGGTCAGTATTTCACCTTTTACGCTGAACTTTGAGCCGTTTAAGTTTGCGCTTGATTCTTTTATTGATAATTTATTGTTAGCAAAATCTAAAATCGAAGTGATGTTTGTTAATTTAACATTTATTGCAGGGTATGTGAAAGAGCCGTTTACAATTTCTGATTTACCACTGCTTTTTAACTTATTTCCGCTGCTTTTAATATTAAAATCACAGGTTAAATAACCTGTTGCACTTGCCGTTTTAACATCGTTTTTAATTGAAAACATATCCAAAACGGAAGATAGTAAGATTTTTATATTGTTGAGGGAAATTTTTTCCGTCTTTGCATTTATATCAAAACTTGATTTTTTGCCGAAATTTGTTGTCCCTTTGGATTGGATAAATTCATCCTGTGCGACATAAAATTTAATGTCGTTTGTTAGTTTGCTTCCGTTAAAATCTATATTTATGTAGCTTTTTGGAAGCTGAACATCTTTTATCATCATAGACATATCGTAAAGATATGCATGACCTTTTGCTTTAAAATCATCTAAATTTGATATTTTTAAGTCAACGTCCGCTTTTGTATAAAGTTTAAATTTATCAACATCTTGGAGAGGATTAAAATCAGGGAGTTTGAATTTTGTTTGTTCATTTTGTGTATTTGGTTGCTGAGCTTCAAAATCGGGAAGCGGAGTTTGAACATCAATATTAAAATCAATAAAATGTGTTTTGTCGGTTCCCAGATATCCCTCTGATTTAAATTTAAGAGGTCCGTTTAGAGAGGACAGGTGAATATTATTATTTTTCGTATTTAAAATAAATGTTTTAGAAACGTTTTTGTCCTTTAAAGTTATATTTACATTATCTGCAACAATGTTGATATTTTTAATATTAATAGGAAATTCGGCATTTTGTATCTCATCTTCTTCAATTACATTATCTGCACTTTCATTTTCATTTTCTTCATCAGATTTAGGCAAAATAATGTAATCTTCAATCGTGTATTTCTTATTTTTGTCGAATACAAGATTTAAGTCAGCATTTTGAACATAAATTTTATCTAAATTTAAATTTTTAACAATTAAGGTTAAAAGATTTATTTTAATTGAAGAATTTTTTAAATTTAAAAAGTCTGTTTTATCGTCATATTTAAAAGCTATTTCATCAGCTGAAATTTTAAGTCCAAAATCAAAGGTTGTTACGATTTTAGGGTTATTCAGCACAAATTCGAGGCGGGTATAATCCTTAATTATCTTGTTTATTTCAGGAGTATATTTTGAAACATCTATAGTTCTCGGAACAATTAAAAATAATGCATAGAAAACGGCAAATAAACCAAAAATAATTCCAAATGTAACGCTTAATCCCTTCTTGGGAAAAGCGTGCATTTTAATTCTTTTTAAAATCATGCTTCCCTCAATTTTATATTTCTGTAACAGATATGCTTGATATGCCGGAATTTCTTGCGGCATCCATTAATTTAACAACCGCCCCGTGATTTGAATCTCCTTGAGCTTCAATCATAAGACCGTCCGGATATGCTTTTGCATTTTCTTGAAGCTCGCTCTTTAAGCTTTCCAATGCAATTACTCTCCCGTTCATTATATATTTATTATCAACGGTCACCCCAACCGTCAAAATTTTTGAATCGTGTTTTACGGCACTTTCTTCAACGTATTGAGGGACTGCCAAATTTAAACCTTGTTGGTCAAGCATTGGCGCAATAACCATCATTATGATTAAAAGCACCAAAAAGATATCTGTTAAAGGTGTAATATTTATTTCATTAAAAGATTGTCTTGCCATTTTATTTTTTGTCCTTTTCTTTTAATTCTTCTTGTCTTTTTTGACTCAAGGGTTCACCTGCAACAATAAGCTTTTCGTATCCCGCATCTTGTGCCGCTCTCATAACTTTCATAATTTCGGAGCTTTTTGTTTTTTCGTCAGCCTTAACTATAACTTGCTTGTCCTCAGCATCTCCGCCAAGTATTTCAAGTTTTTCAGCTAATTTATCTTCCGTGATTTTTTCATCGTTTAAGAACATTTCACCTTCTTTGGTGATAGAAACAGTGGCATTTTTTTCTTCAACAGATACACCTGAATTTATTTCAGGCATTTTAATATTTTGATTTTGAGATTGGAAACTCGGCGCAATAACCATCATTATGATTAAAAGCACCAAAAAGATATCTGTTAAAGGTGTAATATTTATTTCATTAAAGCTGGCTTTTTTCTCGCCGTCTTTTGAGATTTTCATTGCCATTTTGTTTTATTTCCTCAAAGGCTACAGTGCCATTTTGTTATCTTTATCAAGATGTACTTCTTCATCGGAATCAATAAAGCTTAAGAATACAAGTTTTATTAATTTAAAATCGTTTTCAAAACGTGTAACCGTGCTTTGGAACCAGTTGAATAATACAACCGCGCAAATTGCAACGCCTAAACCCAGAGCAGTTGCGATAAGAGCTGATGCGATACCGGTTGCAACCGTTGCCGATTGGTTACCTTGCATAGCCAAATCTTGGAATGTGAACAGAATTCTGACAACTGTACCAAACAAACCTAAAAACGGGGCAACCGCACCGATTGTACCTAAAACTGACAGGTTCTTTTCAAGCTTTCTTGTTGCAAGGCTTGCTGAAATATCGTAAGCTCTTGAAAAACCTGATTTTTGTTCGGTATAAATTCTTAAGCCTTCATCAACCATTTCACTGATAATACCGCCAAGTTTGCTTGATAATCTTTGCGCACCTGCGATATTCTTTTCGGCAAGGTTTCTTTGAAGACCTTGAATAAAGTCGCCTATATTTCTTTCATTTTTCTTATAGTAAGTAATTCTGTTTATAGCAACGGCTACAACCAAAATTGAGCATAAGAAAATTGGCGTTAATACAGGCCAGTCCATTCTAATTGATTCAATAAATAAGTTCATTTTTATCCTCTTTCTTCCTTTTTATTATCTGTAACTTCTTGCACCGAGTACATTGTAATCAAACGTAAATTCGATATCTACGTTGTTTCCTTTGTATTCCGGAGGCAAAGATTTAAACGGTGCAGTCAGTTCAATCGCAGCCTTTGCTGCTCTGTCATTTTCAGGCGAACCTGAGCTTTTCAGTGTTTTGATTGATACAAGTCTGCCGTCTCTGCCTATTGTAAAGAGCATAACAACTCTTTTTGAAGTATCCCCCTTCGGAGGATTCCAATTTCTTTTTATACGGCGTTCGAGTTCTCTCATATAAGGACCCCAGTCCGCTTGTTTAATAGCGTCAACTCCGGGTGTTCCGTTTGGATTACCCGGTCCGGGATTACCCCAACCGTTTGTGCCGTAACCGCCTTGACCACCGCCACCTCCTGTGCCGGTGCCTTTTCCTGTCCCATATCCTGAACCTTTGCCGTTTCCGACACCTGTTCCCGTTCCTTGACCTTTTGAAAATTGAGGTGCGGGCATTGAAGCCATTCTGTTACCTGAACCGCTTGGTGTTCCGCCGCCTTGACCGCCATATTTAGCAGTTCCTTTTGAAGTTGAGGGAACGGGTCCTTTAGGTAAATTTGTATTTGGCACGCCGACGGTAAAAGGACTCTTTGGAGTTTGAACCACTTTTGGCATTTGAGGTCTTGTTAATGCGCCTGAAGGCAAATTAGGATTAACAGTCGGTTTTGGTGCGTAAGCTTGTTTTGGTTTTGATATTGTTTTAGATTGTGCGGGTGATGCCTGTTGTACAGGAGCATTTGCCTGTTTTGGCTGAGCCGCTTTTGGCGGAGTTTTACTTTGTCCGCCCCCTGATTTTGACGGAGTTGGTTTTTTTGTTTTAGGCCCTGCAGGAGAGGGCTCCGCAATTTTTCTTTTCGGGTCATGTATACCGCCCGCTTGAGAGTTTCTGTCAGACCTGAATTTAGTATTTTTATCGATAGGTTCACCTTCTTTATTTACAAGAATAAATTCAATATCTTGAACTTTTAAAGAAGGTTTATTAAATTCGTTTGGCACAAGACCTAAAAAAGTAAGTCCCGCAAACAATATCCACGCAATCAATATTGCTAAAGGATGTGCCATAACAGAATATAAGAAAGCCCTGCGTAAGGTAATTTCATCACTATCGTCAGTAAATGAATTTGGCAGTCTTTTTGTTATTTTTCTGTCATTATTATTCAGATTTGTCGTTTGCTTAATAAAATTATTCATTGTCTTTTTATTTTAATTTTAATCAAACAGTTTATTTTTCAAATAGCCTGACTATCTATTTTTAATAACTTCCTACCGGAGCAGCATTTGTAATTGGCTGGTCAAAATATACTTGGATTGTAGCATTTGCGGGAATTTCAACCGCTTCGCCTTTATCCGTTACACCCTTTGCAAGTCCTAAACCTGCACCGATTGCAGTACCGTATACGGCTCCTTTGCCGACCTTTCCGCCTGATAAAGCACCGAGTGCCGTACCTAATACGGCTCCGCCTGCGGCACCTACACCTGTGTTTAGTGCGTAATCTTTTGCGGCATCAATTTTTGCACCGCCTTTTAGAACACCTGTGTTATCGTCCGTTTTGATAACGCCTGATATTGCAATATCATAATTTTGAGGGGTTGTAATAGATGTAAATCTCACCATTATTTCGCCGTCATGATTTGCACGTCCCGCTTTTTTTACAACAATAACATTTCCCTTAATAATGCTTCCTTTTGGAGCAATTACTTTTCCGTTATATGAAAATGGTGAAACGAATGTGCCCAAAACTTCTGCGCCGAGATATGCAGTTTCAGAGCTTATCGGAGTCGACATAACAACTGAGGCAACAGCACCCTGAGGAACATAAATTACCTGTCCCTGCAAGTAATTGCTTGTTTCGGGAGCCGGCGTTGTAAAAGAATAATTACCGCCAAACGAAATACCGCTTAATAACATAAAAACTGATAGAGCCAAAACAATCTTTTTATACATATTTCTTATCCCCATAAACTTACAGTAGATATTATAGTATAAATTTAAAAAAAGACAAAAAATTAACAAATATTTAAGTATTAGCCCTTGATTTATTTTGATGTATAATGAACTTGTTATGATACAGTTAACTCAAGCACAAATTATTGGCGCAATATTGGCGTTTTTAGTCGGAATTTCAATCATTCCGTTTGTTATATACTACTCAAAAAAAGTGGGACTTGTTGATAAACCAAATAAAAGAAAAATTCACCATGGCGCAATATCAAGGCTTGGCGGAATTGCCATTTGGTTATCGGTTATGTTTACTTTTTTGTTTTTAGTACTTTTAAGCTACTATCCTAAAGGTGTCGGTATGTCAGGCGTCATCGTGGGCAGTTCTTTAATGTTTTTGCTCGGGCTTATTGATGACATTTTCTGCTTAAATGCAAAATTTAAATTGTTTATTCAAATTGCAATTGCAACAATTGTCTATCTTTTAGGTGTTCAAATTGATTTTGTTTATGTACCCGTAGGACATGAAATTCCGCTTGGTGCGTTATCTTATCCGATTACTTTACTATGGATAGTCGGAATTTCAAACGCTACAAACTTTATAGACGGAATTGACGGACTTGCTGGTTCAATTGTAGCAATAGGATGCGCGGCAATTGCAGTTATATCGCTTGTTTTGGTTCCGGAATCTTCAATATCCGCGCTTGTTGCATTTATTTTAATGGGGGCTATGCTTTCATTCCTGATGTTCAACTATAATCCCGCGAAAATATTTATGGGCGATTCCGGCTCATTGTTTGCGGGTTTTATGCTTGCAACGATATCTATTACGGGGATTATGAAGGGCGGACGACCGTTTATGTATCTTCCGTTTTTAATATTGGCAGTGCCTATTTTAGACGTTGCATTTTCAAGTATCAGAAGAATTTTGAAAGGTTCAAGCCCGTTTATTGCAGATAGCGAACATATTCACCATCAATTATTACATGCCGGTTTTTCGCAAAATCAAACGGTTATCATCTTATCTTCAATCGCATTTGTATGTTCAATAATAGCCTTTGCACTTGCAGGTTCATTGAGCAAATATTTTATTTATATTCCGATTTTGATTATTGTCTTAATTGCATTGAGTGTTATCTCAAAAACAATAAAGAAAGATAATCCTGATGAAGAATAGACGTTGGTATGACGACGATGCCGCGGTCAGACTGGCAGTAACATTGTTAGAACAAGCAAAGGAAGATGTTAAAGTTTTTTGTTCAAATTACATAATACAAAAAGCGAAAAATCTCGGCATCCGAAATGAAGATGATATAAATACGAGTTTTAATTTTGTATGGCAAAGAAAGACCGACTCATTGAGCAGTTTTCATAATGCCTTGGAATATATGAAAAAAATGGATTTGACATCAAGGCACGAAGTGGCGCTTAATATTTTAAAGTATTTGAAAGAGCATGAAATTAACGATTTAAAGTAGTTATTCTACTATTTCTTTTCCTTTTGTTTCAATTTCTCGTTCAAGTTTAGAAACAAATTCTTCAACTTTCATTGTGCCTGTTTGACCGCGTCCTCTGGCACGAACTGCAACTGTTCCTTCTTCAATTTCTCTGTCGCCTAAGACAAGAACGTAAGGAATTTTCTTACCTTGCAGACAATCTCTTATTTTGTAGTTCATGCTCTCCGCTCTGTCGTCAAACAGAGTCCTTATACCTTTATTTCTTAATTCTTTATAGATTTTTTCACAAGCGTCATTATGACGTTCTGCAATCGGCACAATCGCAACTTGAGTCGGTGCAAGCCAAGTCGGGAAACATCCTGCGTAGTGTTCAATTAAAATTCCGTGAAATCTTTCCATAGAACCAAAGATTACTCTGTGCAGCATAACGGGAGTTTTTAATTCGCCGTCTTTATCCTGATACTTAATATCAAATCTTTCAGGTAAGTTAAAATCAAGCTGAATTGTTGCACATTGCCAAGTTCTGCCAATCGCATCTTTTACTTTGAAGTCAATTTTAGGACCGTAAAATGCTCCGTCGCCTTCGTTGATTTCATATTTCATTCCGCGTTTATCCATTGCTTCTCTCAGCCCCTTTTCCGCAAGCTCCCAGTTTTCAAGCTTGCCGACATAACTTTCGGGGCGTGTAGAAAGTTCAACTTCAAAAGCCATGTTAAAGATTTTCATGGTATCTGCAACAAAGTCAATAATTTCATTTATTTCGTCAACCAATTGTTCGGGAGTACAGAAAATATGAGCATCATCTTGAGTGAAGCCTTGAACACGAGTAAGACCCGCAAGTGCACCTGAATGTTCTTTTCTGTATACCGTACCGAGTTCTGCCATTCTTAAAGGAAGAGAACGATAAGAGTGTCTGTTTGCTTGATAAATAAGAATATGGAAAGGGCAGTTCATCGGTTTTACAATGTACTGGTCATCATTTTCATTTTCTTTTTGGATGAAAAACATATTTTCCTTGTAATGGTCAATATGTCCTGACAATTCCCAAAGTTTGGATTTTGCAATTTGAGGAGTATTTACGATAACGTATCCTCTTTTTCTGTGTTCTTTTCTCCAGTAATTTTCTATTTCTTCTCTGACTACCGCTAAATTAGGGTGCCACAATACAAGACCTGCGCCTATTTCTTCTCTGACTGAGAATAAATCAAGTTGAGAGCCCAATTTTCTATGGTCTCTTTTTTTTGCTTCTTCAATCATTGTCAAATAGTTTTTTAATTCTTCTTTTGTTAAAAATGCCGTTGCATAAATTCTTTGGAGCATTTTTTTGTTTACATCCCCTCTCCAATAAGCACCCGCAACGGATAAAAGCTTAAATGCTTTAATCGGACGCGTGTTTTTTAAGTGAGGTCCGCGGCAAAGGTCATTAAAGAGAATTTCGCCCCTTTTATTTTTTGTTAAATATAAAGTCGGATTATCGTTTTTATGCTCCTCTAAAAGTTCAGCTTTATAAATTTCGCCCTGCGCTTTAAATTCTGCGATTTGTGCTTCAACATCAGGAATTTTGTATTCTTCAAAAGTCAATTCTTCTTTTAAGATATTTTTCATCTCATCTTCAATTTTTTGAAGGTCTTCATCGGATAATGTCACACCTTCTATATCAAAATCGTAGTAAAAACCGTTTTCAATTGAAGGTCCGATTGCAAGCTTTGCATTCGGATAAATATTTTGAACAGCTTGCGCCATAATATGAGATGCTGAATGTCTTAGTGTTTGTAAATCAATATTTTCTTCCATTTTTCTTGTCCTTATGCTGATACAGAAATTTTAACACAAAAAAAGAAGCAAGCAATATTGCATCTTTTTTGGATACTCGTCAAAAAATTGTTATGAAGGTATTATAACGGAGATACAAAAATCGGACTTAAAAAACAATTTATTATATATTCATCATTCCTGATTTTTTAAATTTAAGAGTTTTATGTATAATAAAATTAATAAAAAGAGGTCAAAATGGATAAATTAAGGCAATGGTTTACAGCATGCAGAGGATACTCCCTTCCCACAAGTTTTTTATGTTTTCTAACAGCTTTTTCTTACGGTTTTAAACACCATGGAAATCTGTTATACGGCATTTTGGCGTTCGTCGGGATTATCTTTGTACATTTAGGGGTGAACCTTTACGATGATTATATAGACACGATTTTTAAAACCCCAAAACAAGGATGCAAAACGGAATATCTTGATAAAAACATATTCACCTTAAAACAAGTATTAATCGGCTTTATTTTATATTTTACAATTGCTCTTTTAATAGGCGGGTTTTTTATTTACAAATTGGGATTTGAGATTTTTTATGCAGTAATTCCAACCGCAATAATCGCCCTTCTTTATCCGAGAGCGGGAAGGTATTTGCCTTGTGAATTTTTTATATCTTTAGTATTTGGTCCGTTGATGTTTGAGGGTGTTTATTTTGTTATGACAAAGTCTTTTGATATAAAAATACTTTTGATTTCAATTCCCTTGGGGCTTTTAGTCGGCGTTGTCGGAATGGTGCATTCATATATGGATATGGATTTTGATAAAAATTCCGGCAAAAAGACGTATCCTCTTTTATTTAAAACAAAAAAATCCGCACTTTCAGGGATTATTTCAATTATCGTTTTATCTTATATTTTAATTACGTTTCTTGTGTTTAACGGAACATTATCATATACCGCGCTTTTATCTTTAGGGTCAATTTATTTTATGGGAAAACTTAAAGATAATCTTAAATCGTATAATCAAAATGAAGACAGAAATGATTTTTTAAGAAACTTTCTGCTTTGTCAAAAGCTCTTTATATTTGTAACTGCAGCCGTAATTCTTAGTATAATCGGGTAAATTTATGGTTGATAAAAATCCTGAAAAAATTCAAAAAATGTTCAACAAAATTGCGAATAAATATGATTTTTTAAATAACGTCATATCTTTTGGGGCGCATAAGTTTATAAAAAAAATCACCTTTGGAAAACTGAATATAAAAAAGGGGAGTAAGATTTTAGATATCTGCACGGGTACGGGAGATATCGCCCGCATAATTAAACAAAAAGAACCGAGTGCAGATGTTACGGGAGTTGATTTCTCAAGCTCAATGCTTGAATTTGCAAATGAAAAATATGAAGATGAAAATATCAAATTTATCTGTGAGGATGTTTGCAATTTAGAATTTGAAGATAACACTTTTGATATTATAACTTCCGGATTTGGGCTCAGGAACATTGAAAATTTTAATCTTGCGGTAAAAGAAGTAAAAAGAGTTTTAAAAAATAACGGGGTTTTTGCTTATCTTGATTTTTCCTGTAAAAACGACCTTGTTAATTCAATATTTGATAGAACAACCGTTTTGTTTGCAAGAATTTTTGGCGGGGATGTTCAATCATATAAATACTTGATAAAATCTAAAAAAGAATTTAAAAAACCGCATGAACTTATAGAAAACTTCAAGAACTCAGGTTTTAAACTTGTTTCTTATGAAAAATATATGTTTGATGCAATTGTTTTCTTAACTTTTAAAAAGTGAAGCAAGGCGTCTTAACATGTTGAAAGATACAAAAAAAATGATATAATATAAGTATAAACGTACGGCAGTTTAAGGGAATTTGAATGAATAAGACAGAATTTCAAAAGGACATTGAATTACTTATTGATGTTTTACCGCCAAAGATTAAAAGAAATATTTTGTCAAATACATTGGATGAAGCAATAGAAATAGTATTAGATGTCGGAAGACTGCCTGAAGTAAGACTTGGAAACGGCAAAATTTTCTATTTGGGAAATGAAAGTGTCACAACAGATGAAATTGACCATATTGTTGAAAAAATTCCCGAATTTACTCTTGACAACAGGTCGGGTATCCCCGGCACGCTTCACAGAATTAGTGCAATCAGAAACAGGCAGGGGAAAATAATTGGTCTTACCTGCCGTATAGGCAGAGTTATCACAGGCACAATAGCCTGCATACAAGATTTTGTAACTCAAGGGAAAAGCATTCTTTTTCTCGGACGTCCCGGCGTTGGCAAAACAACAAAGCTGAGAGAAATTGCCCGTCTTATGGCAGACGATTTGGGTAAAAGAGTTGTTGTGGTTGACACCTCAAACGAAATTGCAGGCGACGGCGACATTGCACATCCTGCAATAGGTAAAGCAAGAAGAATGCAGGTTTCACAACCTGAATTTCAAAAGGACATAATGATTGAAGCCGTTGAAAACCACACTCCGGAAGTTATTGTGGTTGATGAAATAGGTACAGACCAAGAAGCTGCCGCTGCAAGAACAATTGCGGAACGTGGTGTTATGCTTATTGCAACAGCTCATGGCAACACTCTTGAAAACCTCATTAAAAACCCGACTATGTCTGATTTGATTGGGGGCGTGCAATCCGTAACTTTAGGCGATGATGAAGCAAAGCACAGAGGATGCCAAAAAACAGTATTAGAAAGAGAAAAACAGCCGACATTTGATATAGTAATTGAAATCATAGACAGAAACACCCTTGCTGTTTATAAAGATACCGCGGAGGCTGTTGATTATATTTTAAGAGGCTGGCCTATCACTCCAGAAATAAGGAAAGTTGACCAAGAATTTGCCCCTCCTAAAAAAGAGATTGAGGTTAAAGAAGAAAAGAAGGCGGAAGATAGCCCTCTCAACTTTAAATTTAACAGAGAAAAATACATTAAAGATGTTAAAAAACATAAAAAAATATGTATTTATGCGGTTTCAAGGTCTATTGTCGATAAAATCATTGAAAGATTGGACATTTCAGCAGAAATTGTAAGAAACGTGGAAGATGCCGATTTTGTCATTGCGCACAAAAATTTTGCAAAAAACGGAAGCAAGGTGCTTTCAACCGCGAACGAATATCATTTGCCCGTATTTTTTGTAAGGACAAATTCAATGTCACAAATTCAAAAAGTATTAAAAGATGCTCTTAATTTAACTCAGGAAGACCAATTTATCGAAAATCACACAAATTACAAAGACGAAACGGAAATTGCGCTTGATGAAGCAAAAGCCGCAATAGCAAAGGCTCTTGAAGGGAGTGACAACATAGAACTTCAACCCCAGCCCCAGCAAATCAGGAAATTGCAGCATGAGCTTATTGACTCACATGGTTTACGTTCTCAAAGTATAGGCGAAGGGTCAGAAAGAAGAATAAGAGTCACAAGGATAAAACATGAAACTTCTTGATTTATTGTTCCCCAAAAAAAGAAAAAGAAGAATAATAAAAAAAACAACGCCGATAACAAAAAATAAAACAGAGATTGAGCTTCTTCGAAAACAAGCGAAGGAATATCTTCCAAATAGGGTGAAAGAGCTTGCTTCTTCTCATAAATTTAAATATAATTCCTTAAGAATTAAAAACGTAAAAACAATATGGGGCAGTTGTTCAAACAAAAATAACATCAATTTAAACCTTAATTTGATGAAATTAAAGCCCGAGCTAATCGATTACGTTATTTTGCACGAATTGTGTCATACAATTGAAAAAAACCATTCCCAAAAGTTTTGGAACTTACTTGAAAAGCACTTACCTGACGCGAAGAAATTAAGAAAAGAGCTCAAAAAGACGCGGTTTTAAGAAATATGTTAATATAGAAGCTAAAATATGCAGAATACATATTCACAATTTAATAAAAAAACCATTGAACAAATCAAAAATTTTTGCACAAGTTCAAACGACATTTTTTTATTCTATGCCCCTTCCGGCACAGGAAAAAATGACATATTAAATATTGCCTTAAGAGAGCTTAAAAGTGATTTTTTGTATTTTTATTATTGCTGCAATTCGTTAACGGTAATTGAAGATTTTCTTCTCGGTTTCTATGACACACTTAGAGATTATACAATTCAAAAGAAAATAATTTTGAAAAAAGATTTAAGCGACAATTTCACCCAAAAAGTAAGCAATTATATGAAAGCGCTTACTCAAGATACTTTAATTGTAGTGGACAACTTTGAAAAAATTAAAGAAGATGAAAGCATAAATAATTTTTTAATAAATATTTCAAAACAAGAAAAAACAAAGCTTATATTGTTATCAAGAACCGATGTCTCTTTAGATAAATTTGAATTAAACGGGCTAAAAACAATTAAAATACAAAAAGAATTTGTGGATGAGGACGGAATAATTCAAAAGATGAGTTTTGCATGTCCTATGGAAGAACTTGGTACGATAAGGAGTTTGTATCAAATATCTCATGCAAATACAATCCTTTTGAAGACAACTTTTAAGTATATAGACGTCACAAACACAAGTTTGTCTGATTTAATTGATGAATTTAATAAAAAACCGCAGGCTTATGAAAACTTTATTACGGGAAAAGCACTCTCCCTTATTCCTCAAAATTATATGAGCTCAATTAAAGTGTTAAGCCTTTCAAATTTTTTAACACCGTTAAGTTATCTTGAAAAATATGCCTTATTTGATGTAAACTACATCCCTTATCTTCAACAAAGACTTATAATTAATCAGGTTAAACAAAATATATATGTACACGAGCATATTAAGGCATATTTGTCTCAAAATATGAGTGTTGCGGAAAAAATCAGGTACGGAGATATTATCATTGACAGTCTTTCGAAAGAAATTTCGAAAGGCCCTAAAGACAGAATTTTAAGACTTTCAAGAGAAGGTATCAGAAAACAGATTGAACTTTTGGAAGAAAATATTCCGCGCATAAATCCAAATGCGCCTACCAATACGGAAGTAAGTTATTATACGCAGGTACAAAACGTTTCTGCCCCTTGGCTTAATCAAAGTGCAATTCCAAGTACTCCAAAAATAAACGAAGCACCTCAAACGCCTAATCAAGAAGATTTAGAAATGCTGAAACAATTTAGGCAGAGTCATTTTGAAGATAAAGTTCAAGAGGAAGAAAAAATCGAAATTGATAAAGCAAGCGTTTTAAGAGAAAAAATTAAAGAGTATGAAGACAAATTTGATTTTAAAGGAGCAATTTCCTCTCTTAAAGAGCTTTCTTTAATTGACAAAAAGAATGAAAATAAAATATTTGAAAAAATTGCGGAAAATTATCGCAAATTAAATAAAAAAGAAGATGCAATTTCATATTACGTAAAAGCTTCGGATAATTATAAAAACAAAGGAAATAAGGAAAAATATTTCGCGGTTCTTTTAAAAATTGCAGATACATATTTCAAAACTTATGACCTTGAAAGGGCAGGCAAAATATATCATAAAATCGCAAATGAAGATACCGACAACAAAAATATAGTTGAAGCATACATCGCACTCGGCAGTATTGAAGAAAAAAGATATAATGAAGATGAGGCGCTTAAATACTATAATCAAGCACTTAGAATTTCAAACGAAACTAACTTAACAGAAAAAACATCGGAAATATATTATTTTATAGCTTCAATATTTGAAAAGCAAAATAAAACAAATGATGCAAAAAAATATTATCAAATATCTATTGAATGCGGAAAAAATAATGCAGTGCTTGCGGATTCTTACCTTGCGCTTGCATCTTTATTATTTGACGAAAACAATACAAAAGATGCTGTTTATAATTATGAAATGGCAATTTCAAAATATGAACAAGATAAAAAACCAAAAGCAACATCTCTCTATAATGCAAATATAAATTTGGCTTACATTTTTAAGGCGATGGGCTCCGATAAAGAAGAAAAGTATCTGAAAGAAGCACTGAAATGGGCAAGCATGACAAATGACATGTTTGAAATTGCAACAAGCTATATTGCGCTTGGCGATTATTATTACAATCTAAGCTCAAACAAAGAGGCGCTTTTAAACTATTTAAGGGCAAAAGACAGCTTAAATGAGGATAAAAATTCTCAAAACCACAGAATGATATCTTCAAGAATTGAAGATATGAAATATAAGCTCGGAACAGATTTTATTGATATAGTTAAAGAATATGAACAAACAAAAAATTAAAATTCTGGAAGAAGAATTAAATATCAGGGTTGAAGATAAAATTCAAACCAAGCTTAATCTTTGGCTTGAATTATTTAATGAATATAACTCTCATACAAACCTCATAAGCAAGAATGATATGAATTTTATTTTTGAAAAACATATATTTGACAGTCTTGCTCTTACAAAATATCTGGATTTGAATAAAAATTATACAATAGTTGACGTCGGGACAGGCGGGGGATTTCCTTCTGTTATTCTTGCAATATTTTTTGAAAATTTAAAGATTACGGCAGTTGACAGCATAGGTAAAAAAATAAACTTCATAAAAATGGTGAAAGAAAGGTTAAATCTTCAAAACCTTGAAGTTATAAATGACAGAATTGAAAATATCAAGCCGTTAAATACCGATTTTATTGTAACAAGGGCAGTTGGCAGAATTTTAAAAATATATGATTTATCCGCAAAACATCTTAAAGAGGGCGGAGAATTTATCTTCTACAAATCTTCAAATTATCAGGGGGAACTTGATGAATTTAGAAAAAAACATAAAAAAGAAGTGAAAATTATTAATTATATGCTGCCGACCGATGAACGGCATAAAAGATGTTTAATATCTGTCTTTTAAAGATTTTGCAAAGTCAACGGCAATCTTTGTCATATAGGGGTTATGAACTCTTAAAATATCGACATTTTTAAGCACAAAATAAAAAGAAGAAAGTGCCGTTATAAAATCGAGTTCGTTATTTTCTTTAGTGTTTGAAAAACTCTGTATTGTTCTTTTCCTTGAAATTCCCGCAAGCAAGGTGCAGTTCAGGCTTTTAAATTCTTCTGTATGACGCATAATTTCAAGATTTTGTTCAATATTTTTGGCAAAGCCAAAACCGACATCTAATATAATATTTTCTCTGTTCATCCCCATTTCTTGAAGACGGTTTAATTTTTCAGATAAAGACAAATAAACTTCATCAACCGTGTTTTCATATTCGCACAAAAGGTTCATAGTTTTCGGAGTACCCTTAGAGTGCGTTAAAACGTACTTTTTATTATTTTCTAAAACACATTCGGCTATTTTTTCATCGCTTAGGAATGAAACATCATTTATAATATCAACCTTGTGTTTTAAGACCTCGCGCGCAACTTCATAAGACCTTGTGTCAACACTTACGGTTACATGTTTATCTTTGAGATAATCAAGAACGGGTATGATTTTATTTATTTGAACGGTCGGGTCAACATCTTCTTTATTTGGTGACGTGCTTTCTGCACCAATATCGATGATATCAACGTTTTGAGATAAATATGAATTTATCTTTTTAATCGGTTCTTCAAAATCGTTTGAAAAAGAATTCTCGCTTAAATTTATTATTCCCATAATTTGAGGCAAAGAATACTTTTTATCTAAATTTTCTTCAATTAAAACGCCGAGTTTATTCATTGAAAACTGCTGATTTTTAAGTTTTGAAGCCGTCTGCTTAATTTGTTGAATTGTGCCCGATAAAATGCAGTTAGAACGTTCAATTTTATGAGTCAGAACATCTCTGTGAACTCCGACATCGCAACCGGCGGACAGTGCGGTTTCTTTTAAAATTGTTGCTTGAATTGGGGTTACATTATAAATTTTTAAATTCAAAAATTTATGCTTTAAAGAGCCCGTTCCAACATAATTTTTATCAAAACCTATGTCTTTGAGTTCTTTTTCTATGTCATTATTTTCAATTTTTTTAATAACAAAGTCCATATGAAACATTATACAAAAAATTTATTATTTTTGTTTTTGTGATTTTTCCACATATTATAAACGGGAAAACCCAGAGCCGATACAAAAAGACCCGGCACCGTATACATAGGTTTATAAAAAGTAAGTGCTATAATAACAGGAATACTGACTGCTAAAAATAAAACGGGAACAAACGTCGGCACCTTAAAAACTCTTTTTGAATTTTCTCTTTGTTTTCTTAATTTAAAAATCCCAAAAATTGTAATTATATAGAAAATAAGAGATGAGTATAAAACATAATCTAAAAGCTGGCTGTAACTTCCCCACAATATTAAAACGCATATCCAAAAACATTGAAGCCAGAGAGAATTTTCCGGAACCTTGGTTCTTCTGTTTATATAGGCAAGTTTTCTAAAAAATATTCTGTCTTTTGCCATTTTGTAATATACTCTTGAGCCTGTTAAAATCATGCCGTTTGAACATCCAAATGCGGATATTGCAATAATTATCGCAATTATCACCACCCCTTTTTCGCCGAGTATTTGATTAATAAGGGCAACCGCCACAATGTCTTCGTTTGCATTTTTGATTAAATCCAGAGGCATTGTTCCCAAATAAATAAGATTTATTAAAAAATAAAGGCTTATGGTGCACAGCGTTCCTATAATTAAAGCTTTTGGTATGTTCCTTTTCGGTTTTTTTATTTCGGATGTGATAAATGTAACGTTGTTCCATGTAATGGATGCAAACAATGCACCCACAACCGCAACCAAAATAGTTTTTATAAGATTAAAATCAAAGGTAATATCTGCACTTTGAAGTGAAAAATTGCTTGTAATTGCGTTTAAATTAACTCCAAAAAATAATCCGCATAAAATTATTGCAACAATTGACAGTATTTTTGTTGCGGTAAATATATTCTGAACAAGAATGCCTTCCTTTACTCCTCTTGAGTTTATGTATGTAAGCATAATTACAACCAAGACCGCAAATAATTTCTGAGTTGAAATTGTATAAAAAACATAGTTTGTTGAACTTAAATACGGAAAAATAATACCTAAAAACTTAGCAAACGCAATATTTACCGCAGCAAGCGTTCCCGTTTGAATTACAAGAAAAAGTGTCCAGCCGTAAACAAAGGCGAGGCGTTGTGAAAATATATTTTTAAGATAAATGTATTGTCCCCCTTCACTTGGGATAGAAGATGATAACTCGCCGTAGCACAAAGCACCGGTGAACGTTATTACACCTGCAATAATCCAAACAATTAAAAGAAGCAGGGAATTATTTACCTGACGTGATATATCCGCAGAAACTATGAAAATACCGCTTCCTATCATAGAGCCTGCAACGATTGATATTGCATCAGTTAAATTTAAAGTTCTTTCAAGCTTTGCCATTCCGATTTAATTTTATCATGAACAATGTTTCTTTTTTTTTGGAACAAAGAGATTATCCTATCGTCTTATAGAATATATGCCGTATTTGCTACTTGGTCGGGGGAGGAGTTTACCCGACCTTATTTTTTGTTACAATTCTTAATTTATATTATGTAATTTTAAATTGAAATTACCCCTGATTTGAGATATCTTTTTGATTATAGTAGGAAATGGTTAGGACAAAAAGATGAATGAAAATTTTGTTATTGATTTGACTCCATGTTTAACGACACCTGAGATGATAAACGGCATTTCAAATGCGTTTAATACATCAGACGCCAAAGGGAAACAGATTGTCCTCAAATTAAAAGATTTTCAGCTTAGTCAATCCCAAATGCTAAGCATTAAATCATTAATTATAAGCTATGGTTCAACTTTGTATGGAATTGAAACAACATCTCTTATCACAAAGCAATTATGTGAAAATATGAGTATTCAAGTTATAACCCCGGATGAAGTTGATAAGATTTCAAAATCAATTGAAGAAGAAAATAAGGTTGTTGAAGAAGAAGCTTTAACTCCTGTTGAAACAGCACCTATTATAGATAAAAGTTTAGATGTAATTTACGGAAAACAAGAAGAAAATTCTGAAGCTGCGGGCGAATTTCAACTTTTTCAAGGTAATGACTTCAAAGAAATAATTGAAGATGTTAAACCTGCTGAAAAAACGGTTAGCGAAGTTCAGGAGGAAATTAAAGAAGAAGCTGTTTCACCTGTTGAACAAACAGCTTCCCCTGAGGAAGAAAAAGAAAACGCAGAAGAATTGGAAGAAAAAACGGAAGAAGAAAAAGAAGAAGAAATCATCGAAATCCCCGATGAAGACGATATGCCTACATACACAAAAGGCTACGATGAAAATGAAAACGATGAAACAATAGAAGAAATTTCATACAAACCCCCGACAAATGAACCCGTAAAGCTTGACAATATGCAAACTTTATACGTTCATCAAACTTTAAGAAGCGGACAAACAGTTGAATTTGACGGTCACGTTGTAATTATAGGTGATTGCCACCCCGGAAGTGAAATTAAGGCGACAGGCGACATCACAATTTGGGGCGTGCTTGGTTCAATTGCACATGCGGGAATAAGGGGCGACAGAAGTGCAAAAATAAGGGCACTTAAGATGAATGCCGTTCAATTAAGAATAGCGGATTGTTATTCAAGACGTCCTGACGGTACTAATATCCCGTACATAATTAAGTCATCAACATTCACTCCGGAAGAAGCAAGAATTGTTGATAACGGAATAGTTCTATACAAAACATATCAGAAAGAGGATTGATATATGGCAGGCACAACAATAGTAATTACATCAGGGAAAGGCGGAGTAGGCAAAACTACTACTTCTGCGAATATTGGTACAGCCCTTGCAAGATCAGGAATGAAAGTTGTCCTAATTGATACGGATATAGGACTTCGTAACCTTGACCTTTTACTTGGTCTTGAAAACAGAATTGTTTACACAATTGTAGATGTTGTTGAAGAACGCTGCAAACTAAAACAAGCGCTTGTTAAAGATAAGAAAAATCCAAACCTTTGCTTGCTTGCGGCAGCTCAAACAAGAGATAAATCAGCCCTTAATGCCGACCAATTAAAAGATATTTGCGACAAACTTAAAGAAGATTTTGACTACGTTTTAATAGACTGTCCTGCAGGTATTGAGCAAGGATTTCAAAACGCAATTGCCGGCGCAGACAGAGCAATTATCGTAACAACTCCGGAAATGTCTGCTATACGTGATGCAGACAGAATTATCGGTCTTTTGGAAGCAAAGGAAGGAATTGACGATTATAAACTTTTAATCAACAGGGTGCGCCCAAATATGATTAAAACAAATGATATGATGAGCGTTGATGATGTTGTTGAAATCTTATCCTGCGAATTAATCGGTATTATTCCTGAAGATACGGGAATTATAACCTCAACAAACAAAGGCGAACCTATTGTAAATGATGAAAAATCACTTGCGGGAAAGGCTTATTTGAATGTTGCAAAAAGAATTCAAGGTGAAAATGTTGAATTTCTTGATTTAGACGAACCGAAAACTTTAATTGATAAAATCAAAAAGTTTTTTGCAAACTTGAAAGCGAAGGCATAATATGAGAGAAAATATTTTTGCTGATTTATACAATAAGGTAATAAGCTTCTTTGTATCAAACGAAGAAACCGCAGAACAATCTAAAATTGCCGCTAAAAACCGTTTAAAAACAGTTCTTTTACAAGACAGAGCAGGTTTTTCAGAACGTGCTATCCAAATGTTAAAAGATGATATGCTTCTATGTATTTCAAAATATATGGATATAGAAGAAGATGCTTTTGAACTCGAAATCAGCCCTAATGAAGATAAAACAGTTCTTGAGCTTTCAATTCCCGTATTAAGAGCAAAAACGGATGAAGAAATCGATGAAGCAATTAAACAAGATGAAGAAAGACAAAAAGAAAAAGCAAAAGAAATTGTTGAACAATTAAAAGATATAGTGGAAGAAAAAGTTCAAGAGTTAACTTCTGAAAATGAAGAAAATGAAGAAATCAAAGAGGAAGAAGAAGTTAATGAAGAAGAAATTAGTGAAGAAATAAAGGAAGAAGAAGTTGTTGAGGAAGTAAACGAAGCAATTGAAGAAGACATCGAAGAAACTTTAAAAGAAGATGAAAAAGTTTTAGAAGATGCTGAAAATAAAGAAAAATCAAAGAAAAAGAAAAATAACTGATTAAAACAAAAAGCCTTGGCTCAATCCCAAGGCTTTTTTATGTTATAAAGAAGCCCCGTCTTTAATACGGGGCTTTTATTTCGGTTATTCTTTAGTATATTCTGCATCAATTACGTCATCGTCTTTTGGTTTTTCTTCTTGTTGACCTTGAGAGTCGCCTGATGCGTTTTGTTTTGCTTGTTCTTCTTTTTGAACCGCTTCATAAGCCGCTTGTGAAATAGCATACATTGTTTGCTGCAATTCATCGCTTAGCTTTTTAAGCTCATCGGCAGGTTTATTTTCTTCTATGGCTTTTTTCAAAGTATCTTTTTGTTCGTTCAATTTAGTTTTATCTGTATCTGAAATTTTGCCTTCGAAGTCTTTTTCGATTTTATCTGCTGCCGTTATTAAGCTTTGAGCATTGTTTCTGATTTCAACTTCTTCTTTTTTCTTCTTATCTTCTTCTGCGTTTGCTTCTGCTTCTTTTACCATTTTGTCAATATCTGCTTCAGATAGATTTGAAGAATTTGTGATTGTGATTTTTTGTTCTTTATTTGTTGCTTTGTCCTTTGCAGTTACGTTTACAATACCGTTTGCATCAATATCAAATGTAACTTCAATTTGCGGCATACCTTTCATTGCGGGCGGAATACCGTCAAGTCTAAACATACCTAAAGATTTGTTATCACGAGCCATTGGTCTTTCACCTTGAAGTACGTGAATGTCTACGGCTGTTTGGTTATCGTCTGCAGTTGAGAATACTTGTGATTTTGAAACAGGGATTGTTGTGTTTCTTGGAACTAACGGGGTTAAAACACCGCCTAAAGTTTCAATACCGAGTGTTAAAGGTGTAACGTCAAGTAATACGATATCTTTAACTTCACCTGCAAGTACACCTGCTTGAACCGCAGCACCAACCGCAACAACTTCGTCGGGGTTAACTGATTGGTTAGGGTCTTTACCCGTATATTCTTTTACAAGTTGTTGAACCGCAGGAATTCTTGTTGAACCGCCTACAAGAACTACTTCGTTAATATCTGATTTTGTAATACCTGCATCTTTTAGTGCTTGTTCAACCGGTTTTTTACATCTGTCCAATAAATCTTGCGATAATTCTTCAAATTTCGCACGGCTTAATTGAACATCCAAGTGTTTTGGACCGTTTGCATCGGCTGTGATAAAAGGCAAGTTGATGTTTGTTTCAACAACTGAAGATAATTCGCATTTTGCTTTTTCGGCTGCTTCTTTAAGTCTTTGCATTGCCTGTTTATCACCCTTAAGGTCAATGCCCTCGGTTTTTTTAAATTCGTCGCATAACCAATTCATGATTTTTTCATCAAAATCATCACCACCAAGTTGAGTATCACCTGATGTTGATAACACTTCGTGAACACCGTCGCCGATTTCAAGAACTGAAACATCAAATGTACCGCCGCCTAAGTCAAATACAAGAACTTTTTCGGATTTATCTTTTTCAAGTCCGTAAGCAAGAGCTGCGGCAGTCGGTTCGTTTACGATACGTAAAACATCAAGACCCGCAATTTTACCTGCGTCTTTTGTTGCTTGTCTTTGAGCATCGTTAAAATATGCAGGAACCGTGATAACAGCGGATGTGACCTTTTCTCCTAAATAATTTGAAGCATCATCTGCCAATTTTCTTAAAATCATAGCGGAAATTTCTTGCGGAGTGTAATCTTTACCGTCCACATTTTTCTTATAATCTTCGCCCATGTGACGTTTGATAGAAGTAATTGTTCTATCGGGGTTTAATATTGCTTGTCTTTTTGCAAGCTGACCTACAAGTCTTTCGCCGTTTTTAGAAAATGCAACAATTGAAGGGGTTGTACGAGAACCTTCGGCATTTGTAATAACGGTTGGTTTTCCACCTTCCATAACAGCTACAACTGAGTTTGTGGTACCTAAGTCTATACCTATTGTTTTTGCCATGTTAATTTTCTCCTTCTTTGTATCCTTTAAATATAATTTAACACCATTTTTGAAGGAGTCTTAAAAAATAAATAAAAAATTAATATTTCAAAAATCAGCTGAAAAAATGTCCTCTTTTTGAATCAAGAGTAATTGTATCAAAGCTGTACAGCTGAGCAGGGCGTTTTGAATTTGTTTTTGTGTATTCGTTTAATTCCCTTAAAATATTTTGAGATAACATTTTCTTTCTGAAATTTCTCTTGTCCAGCTCTGTTTTTAATATTAGTTCGTATGATTTTTGAAGTTCTGTTAATGTGAATTTTTTAGGCAGTAATTGAAATGCGACAGGGCATAGTTCAAGTCTTTCTCTTGTTCTTTTTAAGGAGTATTCAATGATTTCTTTGTGGTCAAATGCAAGAGGGGGAAGTTTTGAAACGCTGTGCCATTGAACTTCGGAAACTTCTTCTTTATTTGTAACTTGAATATTAATATCTTCCGCTCTTATAAGCGCATAATATGCACATGTTATTACCCTTGAGTTCGGATAACGAAGCGGATCGCCAAATGTATAAAGCTGTTCTAAATAAATATTTTGTACGCTGGTTTTTTCTTTCAAAATACGTAATGCCGCATCATCCAAATTCTCGGACAAACGGATGAAACCGCCCGGGATAGCCCATCGTCCCTTAAAGGGTTCATTGACACGTTTTACAAGCAAAACTTGAAGCTCATCCTTGACGATTGTCATAATAACAACGTCAACCGTAACTTCGTGCGTTTTTGTTTCTTTAAAATTTATGTTGTTGATTGGCATACTTCTTATTTTATCCTAAAAAAGCATTTTAGTCTATAACTTTACCGTTGAAGCTCTCCACAATTTCCTTGGTTTTTCCCGTTAAAAAGCTGTAACTGTCATTAGACTTTTTTTCTTTTTCATCTTCTTCATTTTCCGTATTAACATTGTTTTCTTCAAAAGCGGGTGCCGTTTGCATTTTAGGTTCAAATGTCTTTTTTGGTTTTGGCGCATATTGTCCTCTTTGAAGATTTCCCTTGATATATTCGTTGCTATCTTGAGCTAAGAAAATATATCTCACTTCAACCTCATGGTCAAAATGCGCACTTAGCGCCGCTTTTAAAGGATTTATCTTAAGTGCTGATTCTGCTTGTTTAATGCCTGTCTGATGTAAAAATCCGATTTTAACATATTTTTCATTTATTTCAACAAGCCTTGCAAGGTTTGCAAAGAAGCATTTTGCAGGCATGCTTGAAATCGAATTTATAATTGTATCCCACAATTCCTGCTTATCGGAAGCTGTCGGACTAACCGTCACTTGTGGTTTAATATCATCTCTTGCCCGGGGTTCTTTCTGTTTTTCTTCTTCGTGTATAATAGGTTCATTAACAGCTTTAATTTCAGTTTCTTTTTCTTCCGTTGTTTCTTGTTTTTTAACAGCAGTTTCTTCAGTTTTCTTTATTTCCGGCTTTTTGATATCTTCTTTTTTCATGGGTTCGCTTTTAACCGCACCGCCGTTATTTGAAAGTGCGTCAATTCCGCATAACTCTACAAGCAGGATTTCAAGCATTAAATAAGGATTCTTGGAATATCTTATATCCTTATAAAGCTCCGTTGTTTTTTCAATGTATTTAACAATTGTATTTTTATCATAATTAAGACTTTTAAGCTTTTCCGTTTCGTTTTCATTAAGGTTTACATAATCAAGCTTTGATGTGTTTTTTGTATTTAAAACGATAATTACGTTTCTTAAAAATTCAATGAAATTTTCAGTAAAATTTCTCGGCTCTGCCCCATTTGAATATACATTATTTATTAAATCCATTGTTCTGTTAAGGTCTTTATCATATATTGCGGATAAAATTTCAAACAAGGTATTAAACGTGATTTTACCTATTATATTTTCAATTGTTTCTTTTGTAATTTCTTCTTTTAAACCTAAAATGCTTACCTGATCCAAAAGCGCCAAAGAATCTCTCAGCCCGCCTGAAACATTATTTGCAATCATGAAAAGAGCATCATCCGTTATTTTGATTTTTTCAAGGTCAGAAACTTCTCTTAATTTTTTTACGATGTCTTTTGTTGTAATTCTTCTTAAATCAAATCTCTGACAACGGCTCACGATTGTTTCAAGCACTTTATGAGGTTCCGTCGTTGCAAGAATGAAGATTACATTTTTAGGCGGTTCTTCGATTGTTTTTAAAAGAGCATTGAAGGCTTCTTTTGAAAGCATATGAACTTCGTCTATAATAAAGATTTTATATTTACCTTTGATTGGGGCATATTGAGTTTGTTCGATTAAATTTTTAGCATCTTCTATCCCGCGATTGGTTGCAGCATCAATTTCTATAACATCCATGCCGTTACCGTTTGTAATTTCCACACAGCTTGAGCATGTCTGGCATGGTTCAATTGTGGGACCATGTTCGCAATTTAAGGATTTTGCAAAAATTCTTGCGGTTGAAGTCTTTCCTGTTCCTCTCGGACCGCAAAAAAGGTATGCATGGGAAATTCTATTCAGTTCAATTGCACCCGTAAGCGTTTTTACAAGGCTTTCTTGCCCAACGATATCCTTGAAGGATTGAGGTCTGTATTTTCTGAAAAACGGTAAATATTCTTGTATCATCTTAAGAGATATTATATAATAAAACAAAGGAAAATGCTATGAGATTTATGCTTAACAAAAACGACACAATCGGCGTCATCTCGCCTTCAAGCCAGATTAAAGACGTAAAAGAATTAGACGAAGTTAAAGATTTTATAAAAAATATGGGTTATAACGTCAAAATATTTGACGGTTGTTATTTTAATGAACAAACCGATAAACACAAGGTTTTAGAACTGGAACAAGCCTTTGAAGACCCCTGTGTAAAAGCAATAATCTGCGTTAGAGGCGGATATGGAAGTATACGGATTTTGGATGAGATAAGCTATCAAAAATTAATCAAAAACCCTAAAATTTTTGCGGGAAGTTCTGACATAACCGCACTTCTTTTACAAATAAACAGAATAGTCGGGTTTGAAACCTTTCATTCACCTATGCTTTCAGGCGACGGTAAATTTAATAAAAAAACATTTGAAGATTTTGTAAAAACCGTAAATAACAATAAAAAAGAAATAAAACCAAAGAAAAACGCAATTGTTTTAAAAGAAGGAGAAGCAAAAGGCATCCTTTGGGGCGGAAATTTATCCACTCTCGTGTCCCTGTTCGGTTCCTTATCGGGTTCCTATATTCCCTCCGAGGATATTATCTTATTCTTGGAAGATTTGAATGAACCTGTATATAAAATAGACAGAATGCTTACTCAAATATATAGAAATGAACGTTTAAAAAGAAGGATAAAAGGCATTATTTTAGGCGATTTCTTGTATGTTGATGATAAAAATAAACTTCAAGATGTATTAAGTGATTTTGCAAAAAAAGTTGACGTACCTTGTATTTTTGGTTATCCAATCACGCATCTTAAAACAAATACAACGGTCCCCGTAGGTAAAAAAGCTCACTTTAATACGGATGACATGATTATTTATTTTGATTAGGAGAAAGTATGAAAGAAAAATTTATAAATACGGCAATAGAGCATTTTAAAAACGGACTTTCATGTTCTGAAAGTATAGTAAAAACTGCTGTTGACTTTGGTTTGGTACATGAAGCATTATTCCGTGCTTCAACTGTTTTCTCAGGCGGTATGAGCTCAGGTTGCCTGTGCGGAGCAGTTGCGGGTGCGCAAATGGTTTTAGGCGCTATATATGAAAAAGACTCCCGTACAATTGCAAAAAAATTTATTGATAACTTTAAAGAAATAAATAAAGCTGCTTGCTGCAGGATTTTAACTAAAGATTTTGAAGAATTTCACAGTCCGGAAAGAAAACTCCACTGCCATAAAATGGTAGGAGATGCAGCAAAAATTTTATTTGAACTGGTTCAAGAAAAAATTCAAATAAAAATTTAGATGCGGAAAATATGTGGAGTTTTTTTAAAAAAAATGTTTTATTATTTTCTTAGCCGATTTTATGGAAGATAAGAAAATGACAGAAAACAAACCTAAAATTAAAACATTATGTGATTTTACTCTTAAACATGGAAATATTAATTACAAAATCTGCATCGAAAAATTAATTGAAGTTTTAAAAGTTTTAAACTTTGAAATTAACAAAAATGACATTAAAACAAATGAAAACTTTGTATTGTTCTTAAAGAAAAATCATCTTCTTGTTGAAGAATTTTTGGAATACATTTCAAAATAGCTTAAATCATAAATTGAGTGTAGAACATAACCATATTTTTATTGTTATGTTTATTTTGTTCAAATATATAGTTTAAAATAAATTTTACTCTATCTTCAACCAAATAATAATTTAAACCTGCCGTATATTGAGTCTTATAAGATGAACCATGTCCCATATCAGGGTTAAATGCATCATATCTTCCTAAAATTTGAAGTTTTTCCGTTATTTTATATCCTACCGTTGCATTTGCACCTTGGGCTTTTCCTAATTGATAACCCCGAGAACCGTTATAATTTTGTGCAAAACCGTATTCGGCACCTAAATACCATTTTTTATGCTCCCAGTTAACACCCGTGCTTAAAACGGTATAATTGTTATCAAAGCGTCTTCCGTAATCAATTCCTGAGCCAATCCTTAAGCTTTTAAGAGCGCTTTCTTTTTTATTATAAAACGGGTTATATGTTAAAAAACCGACTAACTCCGGACCGTCATCTATGTGTTGAAGCTTCCTTGTGCTTGAATAAAAGCCCAAATCATAATCAAACATCTTCACATTGCCTTTAAATCTGATACCTAAAGCTCTTGTATCGCCAAAATTTGCCGCTATTTGAGAACGTTTGGCAAATTTAATTTGATACGCTCCTTCTCCGCCTTCAAAACCAACGGGCGTTCTTGAATTACCGATTAAAACCAGATGATTTTCATTAAATTTTCTTATGAAATAAATATCATTTAAATAACTGCTAAACTCGTGATCATAAACGGAATGGCTGCCTGTGGGCAAAATAGATAATCTGAATTGATTTTTATCTTCTTTGGAATACATATGAATGTAAGGTTCAATTGTGAAGGGATAGCTTGTACTCAAACTGTTTTCTTCGTCGTAATGGGTAAAATTTAATGTTCCCCTGTAATTTACCCCGTATTCAATTCTGTCTAAAAGCTCGTTTCCTATATGGATTTCCTTTTGACCAAAAACTTTTTCCGTGAATGTTTTATTCTCCTCTATGCGAAGAGAATGGATTTCTTCATCAGAAAAGTCGGGCACAATTTCTTCAATGGCAAATGCTTTAATTACGCATAAAAATAGAATTATAAGAGCAAACAAAAAATTCTTTTTCATAAGATAGTAAAAATAATATCATATTTTTAAAAGAATTGTGTTAAAATATTGTTAAGATAAAATTGCGGATTAAAAATTATGAAAATCATCATATACGGAGCAAATGAAACAGGCTCTTTGATAGCAACAGAATTTTTTGAAGACCACGACATAATTGTGCTGGACCCTGAGCAAGAAAACCTATCCAGCTTTACTAAACTTGATATATCAACTATGTGCGGTTCAGGAAGCAATACTGATGTTTTAAAGGAAGCAGACATTAAATATTGTGATTTATTCATTGCTTGCACAACGGATGATGAATCAAATATTGTTGCCTGTATGACCGCAAAATCATTATCCAATACGAGAACTGTTTGTTTTGTGTCTAAAAAGGATTGCGTTAAATCACTTGAAACATTAAAAGAAGAATCAAGAACACAACAATGTTTTGTAGATGATATTATTTGGCCGGAAAAGCTCCTCACAAAAGAGATTTTTGAAATTATAACCATTCCTGAAGCAATCGATGTTGAAAGTTTTGCAAATGATGAGGTAAAACTTTTAGAATACAGAGTAAAAGAAAATTCTACTCTTATCGGAAAACAAATAAAAGACTGCGACATTAAAGAGGGTACTCTTGTTGTCGGCATAGTAAGAAATGATGAACTGGATATTCCAAACGGTTTAAGCGACATTCAGCTAAATGACAAAATAATCTTTATGGGTACTCCAAAAAGTTTAAGAGAAAATTATGCAAGACTTATTTCAAAAGAAAACTCCGTCAAATCCGTTGCTATAATAGGCGGAGGAACGGTTGGTTTTGAACTCGCAAAAATAATTGAAAAAGCAAACATTAAAGTTAAAGTGATTGAAAAAGATTATCCGAGATGCGAATTTTTATCGGAAAATTTAAAAAATACCCTCGTTTTAAACGGAAACGGAACAGATGCAAATTTATTAATGCAGGAATCAATAGGTGAATGCGACGTCGCTGTTTGTGTTACAAACAATGATGAAAAAAATTTGTTATGTTCTCTGCTTCTTAAACAAATGGGTACAAAACGTGTAATTACCAGAGTTACAAACTCGATAACCGCAAATTTATTTGAAAAAGTCGGTGTTGATGTTGCAATTTCAGCTAAAGTTGCTGCGGTAAATGAGATTAAAAATAAGATAATAGATGCCAAACACACAATTATTGCAACTGTCGAAAGAGGTCTCGGGGAAATCACGGAAATTGAAATAAATCCAAATCATCTCGATATAAAGGTTATGGATTTAAAACTTCCCGCAAAAGCCGTCATTGCGGTTATTATGCGCCAAAATAAGGTCATCGTACCAAACGGTATGACTCTTATAAGAGGGGGAGACAAGCTTATAATATTTGTTAAAACGCAGGATGCTGAAGCTGTGAGGGAATATATACAGAAATGAGATTTCATGTTGTATTAAACTCAATAGGTATAATTTTAAAATATTTTGGTATTTTGCTTCTTTTGCCCGTTATATTTGCAATAGCATATAAAGAAACAAGCCACATTTTGCCTTTTTTGGTATCTCTTGCGGTCACAATAATTTTAGGTTTTTTGTGTACAATTAAAAAAACCGATGTCAAAGAATTAAATGACATTAAAAAAAGCGAAGCACTCGGAATAGTATTTTTTGCTTGGCTTTTAATAGGTTTCATATGCACAATTCCATACTTAATGTACAATCTTTCATTTGTTGACTCTATATTTGAGTCATTTTCAGGTATCACAACAACAGGTGCCACGATTATAACAAATTTTTCGATTTACCCTAAGACATTATTTTTCTACCGTTCACTTACGCAGTGGATAGGCGGTATGGGTATTATCGTATTATTTATAGGCGTTTTACCGCAATTTGCAGTTGCCGGAAGACAAATGTTTTTTGCTGAATCTCCGGGACCGGTTGAAGAAAAATTGACTCCGAGAATAAGACAAACCGCAATAAGATTATGGGCGATATATGGCGGATTAACTCTCCTTCAAACCGCATTACTTATGTTAATAGGAAAAACAAGTTTTTATCACGCAATATGTATTGCCTTCTCTACATTGTCATCAGGCGGTTTTGCATATGATGAATATGGTATCGCATTGTTCACAAATTATAAAATCCACTGGATTATAACAACATTTATGTTCTTAACCGGATGCAACTACGTTTTATTATACAAAGCTTTTATCCAAAGAAAATTTCAATCATTTATTAAAAATGAGGAATTTAGGGTATATTTAGGCGTCATCTGTATTGCATCATTAGTTATTGCGGGCATTTTAACAAGTTCACAAAATATTTCCCTCTACGTTGCAATAACAAACGCTTTCTTTACGGTTACAAGCGCCATTACATCAACGGGAAGTGTAGATGTAAATTATAACCTATATTGGGGGATAACAGCTAAAACAATTCTTTTTGCCGTTATGCTTATAGGCGGTTGTGCAACATCAACAAGCGGCGGTATAAAAGTTACAAGGTGGATTTTTATATTTAAATACCTTAAAGGTGAAATTGTTAAAATAATACATCCTAATGCGGTAACACCCATAAAAATCTCAGGCAGCACAATTCAGCAAAATATTGTACATCAAATGCTGGCGTTTGTATGCTTTTATGTTGCCGTTATGGGTATTTCAAGTTTTATTGTATGTCTTATTGAAAAAGATTTTATAATATCGTTGTTCGGTACCGTTACAACACTTGGCAACATCGGTCTTACAATGGGGCATGCACTTTCAAGTCATAACGGATTTTCCGGCCTTACAAATGCAACAAAACTCATATTTTCATTCAATATGCTTATAGGAAGGCTTGAACTTATACCGTTTTTAGCCCTTTTACATCCTGATGCTTGGAAGAAAAGCTAAATTTTAGTTTTCTTTTTCTCCGTTTAAAAATTTTTTAACCTTCTCTAAAATAGTGGGTTTATTTTTAGTATTATCTTCTTTTTTTGAGTTTGAAGCTTTTTTAAAGGAATCTGCATTTTCACTGTCTTCTTCAAAGATTTGAAGCTCGGCTTCGAATTCGTCTTCTTTTTCCTTCTTCTTTTCTTGTTTCATATATCCTAAATTGCCGCCGCCTCCATTGTTTTCCATGGACTGAGCTTCCCTTATTACAGGCTTTCTGCTTGGGACAGGACCGGAAATATTAAAAGACATAACATTCTCCTTATATTTTACCCTAACAACATTCTATATGTTATCTGTAAATATTAAACCCTCTAAACAAAGTATCTTAACAGTTTACATCATATTTTGTTGTAATTTTTTTGTTACCGTAATCACCTTCAACAATATAAACGGATTTTTTTTGTTTTTCAATAAGACCTGCGTCATCGGTGAAAGTTTCAAGCTCGTTTTCATACATTTTATGAGCATCATATATTATTTTAAAATCAAATGCCTGCGGAGTTTGAGCGTAGAATAAAGTGCTTCTGTTTGGAGTATTTATAATTTGACCTTTCTCATCACAGATTTTGACAGTGTCTATTGCTCTGACACCTACAATGACAGCCTTTTTCACTTTCACTTCCTCTATGACTTTTTTTATAATATCAACGGATATAAAAGGTCTTGCTCCGTCATGAATTAAGACATAATCTTTGTATTTAAGCTTATTTAGGGCATTTAAAACCGATTTTTGGCGGCATTTGCCTGAAGGTGCAAATACAATATCAGGATAATATTTTTTAATTACATCTTTTACCTCATCCGAAGTCGGGATAACTATTTCGTCTGCAATATTTATAAATTTTTCAATAGTGTTTATAATTAAGGGTTTTCCGTTTAATTCGTAAAGAAGTTTATTTTCGCCAAATCTTGAGGAAGTTCCGCCCCCTGTTATTATAACGGATATTTTACTTAAAGTGCTCAAAACCCCTCCAATCTTCATTTAAGTAATCTTCATTGTCTACGAAAATTCCTTTTTTGGCTATAACATATCCTATTGGAATTAAGCCCTTTACTCTTTTAAAATCGTTTTTGTCTAAACAAATAACAGGGGAATAGTCTTCTCCGCCAAATAAAACAAGTTCTTTATCGTCAATTATTTTTGGAATTTTATCATATTCTATTTGGAAACCGATATCACTTTCAGCTGATATTTTAGATAAACAATCTAAAAGTCCGTCTGAACTATCCATTGCGGCATAAGGTTTTTTTGCCGTTAATGCAATCTTTTTTAGTATGCCGGGATATAGTTTTGGCTCAATATGATACTTTCTGTATTTTTTGTCTTTAGTTTTCAGATAATATGCGCTTGCCCCAAATTGTCCTAAAGTACAAACCATATACCCGACTTTAGCATTTTTTCTTGACGATATTTTGCGGTTTTTTCCGTCTCCTATTGCACAAATGGAAACAACAACCTTTTCTCCGCCCGTAAGGTCGCCGCCTATAACTTTGACTTTATATTTTTCGCAGGCAATGTTTATCCCTTTATAAAATTCTTTAACAAAGTCGGAATTAAGCTTCCCTGAAAGAGAAACCGTTATGTATTTAGGTTTTGCGCCGCTGGATAAAATATCGCTTATATTCACAACGACCGATTTATAACCCAGTTCTTTAGGAGATATAAAGGAAAAATCAAAATGGACATCCTCAATTAAAGTATCTTGAGAAAGAGTTATTTTTTCATTTTTTAAATGTGCGCAATCATCGCCTAAAAAAGAAGAATTGGTAAGCGTTTTTGATATTATATTTAAAAAAATATTTTCATCTGTATTTAAAATACTCATTTTGATAAATGTTTATAAAGGAGAGTAACAGCATTGGCATAGCCTTTTTCTCCAAGACCTTTTATTTGCGATATACATTTTGGCGCAATATATGATATTTTTCTAAAATCTTCTCTTGAATTTATATCGGATATATGCACTTCAACTGTCGGAATATCAACTGCAGCTATTGCATCTGCTATTGCAACGGATGTGTGTGTATAAGCTGCGGGATTTATAACAATACCGTCAATTTTTTTGTAACTTTCCTGAATTTTATCTACAATATCTCCTTCATGATTTGATTGATAAAATTCAAGTTCAAGATTATCAAAACTTTTTGCAAAATTTCTTAGATTGTTTTCTATATCAGACAGGGTTAAATGCCCGTATATCTCGGGTTCTCTTATACCCAGCATATTCAAGTTTGGACCATTTATAACAAGAATTTTCAAGTGTTTTATTTCCTTTCTTGCTTAAATATTTGAATATAATCCAAATAGAGGCATATAAAGAGCCAATGCCAAGAATAATACGATACCGCCGATTACAATCAACATTATAGGTTCCATCATTTTTGTAAACGTATCAATTACGGCATCAAGTTTTCTGTCGATATATTCGGCGCAGTGATATAACAATTCACCCAAACGACCTGATTGTTCACCTGTTGCAATCATAAACAGAACCATGGGAGGTATTTTGTCGGTTGACCTTAAGGCAACGGATAAGTGTGTACCTTGTTGAACTTTTGAAGCTGCTTTAATAATCGCATCTTTCAAAATAAAGTTGTCAATCGTCAAGTTTGCAAGATATAAACAGTCAATAATCGGAATACCTGCATCATATGCAACCTGCATAACCGCAATAAAGTTTGAAAAGTTTGAAAACTCAATAAGTTTGTCTAAAAGAGGTACTTTTAACACAAATTTATCCAGCTGTCTTTTGATGACAGGGACAACAAACATTTGTCTGATACCAAATATCAAAAGAGCAAAAAATACAGGAATACAATACCAGAATTGCTTCATGAATGTTCCCATATTAATACATATTCTTGTTGCAACAGGCAGTTCCGCACCAAGGCTTGAAAACATATCCTGAAAGGCGGGGAATACAAAAACCAACATGACGATTACAACAAGAATTGCAATCAATATAACAAAAACCGGATAAATCAAGGCGCCTACAACTTTTGCTTTAGTGGCATCTTGTTTCTTGAATAAGTGAAGCATACGCTCTAGAGTTTTATCCAATTCACCTGAATCTTCACCGGCTTTTACAAGACCTATAAACACTCTGCCAAATACTCTTTTAAATTTTTCAACGGTTTCTGCAAGAGTTGAACCTGCAATAATGTTACGTCTTAATTCGTATGAGATATTTCTTATCTTCTTTGATTCTGCGTTGTTTTCCAAGAATACCAGAGATTCAATAATCGGAATACCGGTTGAAGATAATGTTTGAAGTGTTTGAGTAAAGTCTATTTTGTCTTTCAAAGACAATACGGGAAGTTGAGGTCCTCTTGCTCTTGATTTGTTAACATTTGAGTTTTTATTAGCCTGATTTGACTCGTCAACAACACGTGTGGGAAGAAGCCCCTGCTTCCTGATTGCTTCACGTGCTTCCCTTATGTTATCGGCTTCAACTCTGCCTTTAACTATATTTTTATTATCTTTTAGTGCTGTATACGAAAAAAATGCCATTTATCACCTATTCACTTATAAGACCCAATACTCTCACGTATTCATCTATTGTTGTAACACCATTTTTAATATGCTCCAAGCAAGCCGTTCTTAAAGTCTTCATGCCGTTTGAAACGGCATAGTCTTCAATAACTACGTCGTGCGCACGCTGAGCAATAAGTTTCTTGACTTCTTTATTGACAGGAAGTATCTCGTATATGCCGACACGACCTGCATAACCTGTGTTATTGCAAGCGGAACAACCACCCGGCTTATATATTGTTTGTTTTGTAAAGTCTGCAATATCCAACGGGTCTAAATAAACCTTTTTAGCTTCTTCAATTGTGGGTTTATAAGGAACTCTGCAATGAGGACAAAGTTTTCTTACAAGTCTTTGCGCAAGAACGCCCGTAAGTGTTGAAGATACTAAGTAATCTTTTGCGCCCATTTCGATTAAACGGGTAATTGTAGCTGCAGCTGAGTTCGTGTGGATTGTAGATAACACCAAGTGACCTGTAAGCGATGCGGAAATTGCAACTTCAAGAGTTTCAAAGTCACGAATTTCACCTACAAGTATAATATCAGGGTCTTGTCTTAATATCGCACGAAGCGATGTCGCAAACGTAACACCTGCTTTTGGGTTAACAGCTGATTGGTTAACACCGTCTAATTTAATTTCGACAGGGTCCTCAATTGTTGTAATGTTAACTTCCGGAGAGTTCAAATATGAAATTAAAGAATACAGTGTAGTCGTTTTACCTGAACCTGTAGGACCTGACGTTAATATAATTCCGTTTGGAGTTGAAATCATATTTCTTATTTTTTCAATATCATCTTTCTGCGCCCCTTGGAGAGTAATTTCCGTTTTCCTTTCGGCAACGGTTACTGCGGGCGCCAAAATTCTTATTACCATTTTTTCTTTGCCCGCAACGGGAAGCGTGTTAATACGGAAGTCATATTTTAAATTTTTGTATGCAATAGTAAAGTTACCGTCCTGACATCTTCTGTGCTCCGCAATGTTCATACGCGCCAAGACTTTAAAACGTGAAATAACCTGAGATTCAATCTTTGAAGGGATTTTAAATATTTCTCTTAAGATACCGTCAATACGGTAACGGACAATGTATCCGTCAAGACGCGGTTCGATATGAATGTCGCTGGCTTTCTGGTCAATACCGAGTGTGATTACGTTGTATGCAAATTTAGAAACAGAACCCGTTGCATCTTGAATTTCTTTTTCAACTTGCTCCCAAAGATTATCTTCGTTACTTTCAAGTTCATCGGTATCGGCGGCGTTTTCAACCTCCTCCATGATTTGGGTAGCTTTTTTCTCGCCTGTTTCATAATATGTTTTAATAAAGTTTTCATACTCATAGTGAGTAATCATCATAACCGTGGGTTTTAAGCCCGTTTGATACACAATTTCATTTATTGTTTTTGTATCACCCGGATTTACCATACCAACCACAAGCGACTTGTTTGTAACACTTAGAGGTATTACTTTATTTATTCTGACGAAATCTTCAGGTAAGATTGAAATTGCATTAGGAAGCACCTTTAACTGTTCCTGAGTTGCAAGGGTAACACCTTGCTGAGCGCCAAGTGCCTCTTTTAAATCTTCTATCTTAACGTAATTAAGTTTAACTAAGGCAGAACCCAACGGAATGCCTTGCGCTTTGGATTCTGCAAGTGCAATATCCAATTGTTTTGTGCTTATTATTCCTTCTTCAATAAGAATTTCACCGATTTTTTTTGTTTTAGGTGATTCAATTTGTTCAATTTTTAATAAATGTTTATGAGGGTGTGAGTCTGAATAACTGTCCGTATCTTCAACAGGTTCAAGCTTGGGTTCCTCAATTTCAATTGGTTCAAGTTCGTTGTCGGTTGTTTGAGTATTATATTCAATTTCATCTTCTTCTATGTCTTCCTCGGAAAATAAATCAAGAGGATTAGGTGCTTCACCTTCAGGCACTTCGTTTTTTATCTCCACGGGCTCATGGGGCAAAGCAGAAGTTGTTTCAATATATTCATCCATTTTAAGCTTTGTTTCTAAAAGCTTAAAGAAAGCTTCAAAGCGTTGGGCCGTTAAAGAGATGTACTCGATTTTTTTATCGCAAACGCTTCTGATGAGCATTTCCGCAAGTTCTTTATTTGTCTTTGCGCATATTGCAACAAATACGGCATTCACTTGAACATTTATCGGAACGAAAAAATATTCCTTTATGTCAGTGACTTTGAACTTACCAAGAAGCTCAAAGTCAACTTTACTTAATAATTTTGTTAATAAAGGATTATCATTTTGCATAGTTTTTAATTTTTATAGTTGGATATTTGAATTTGATGAATCGTAGTGATCGTCACCATAAACAATATGAGGAGTAATCATAATTACCATTTCTTCTTTTGTTAATTCTTTGTTTGAGCTTCTAAATAATGAGCCAATCAAAGGCAAGTCACCAAGAATTGGGAATTTTGTGCTTGTTTGAGTTTCTGCCTCACTTACAAAACCTGCAAGGATAAGTGTTTCTCCGTCTTTAATTCTGATATTATTTAATTCTAAGTCTCTTCTTTGAAGTAATGTTGCAACCAAGTCGCTATCATCGGGAGATGCGCTTGACGTACCGTAAATCTTTTGTTTGATTGCAGCATATTCAGGTTTAATGTTCATTGAAACATATCCTTCCGGACTTATAAACGGAGTAATTTCGATTTTTAAACCGTTATCGTTTGCAACATCATAAGTTTTGGTGATGATTGGTTGTGAAGTCAAAGTGTTTGTACTTGTTTGAGTTGTAACCTTTGAAACGTAGTCAGATGTTAAGTCGATAGTAGATTTTTGACCGTTTGTTGTCATAATCTTAGGATTTGCAATGCTTCTTCCTTTACCGTCTTTAATTAACCAGTTCAATGTAAGAGCAGCATTCACACCGCCTTCATTGGTTTGAAGCCAGTTCCAGCCTGCACTTGAGGCAGATAGAACATTGATTGTACCAAATCCTAAACCGCCGTCTTTTGTGAAATTAAGATTTGCAAATGGTGTTGCAATATTCCAAGCCGTGTTAAATTCGTTTGAACCTGTTTCATTAAGTTCAATGATATTTAACTCAATGAATGCCATTGTTTGTTTTTTATCATGTCTTGCAATGAAGTCTTCAACCATTTTGGCTTGTTCGTATGAACCGCCGTAGATACCGACTTCACCCGCTTGTTCCATATAAATGATTGTTGCGGGTTGAGATTTGAAGATAGCGTTTCCGTCATCAGAACCGCCTTCATCTTCTATTTTTGCTTTACAAGCAACTGAACCGCCGCCGATACTTAATTCAAGTACTTCGCTGTCTGAATCGGCTTCGTCTTCACCTTCAGGAGAATCTTGATCTGCAAATAAAGATTTACAAATAAAATCAGCCATTTGTTTTGGTGTTGTGTGAACAACTTTGAAGTTGTTCATTAATGGTTTTGTATCAAGTTTTGCGATGACCTTTCTTGCAACATCGGAGTCGGTTTTTGTACCAAAAATCATAACTTCGTTTGTTCTTGGGTTGCTTGTTGCAATCTTGATATTAGAAAGACCTTTTAAACCGCTTGAATAAACGTTGTCATTAAGGAAAGATGCGACACTTGATGCGTTTACATATTTAATGGGGAATGTTGTCAAATATTGTTTTGCAAAACTTGATGTCTGGGTGGCATCGGCTGATGCTACAATAATTGTTTTATCTTCAACGTAGTAGTTTAATTCGCCTGTTGAAAGCACGAAGTTAAATGCTTCATCAAGAGTTACATTTTTTAAATCCAACGTAACCTTTTTATCGGATACTGATTCGTGGAAAATGATATTCATTCCTGCCTTATCGGCAATCATTCTCAAAACTTGTTTAATATCGGAATCTCTTAAAGAAATTGTTATGGTGCGTTTAGAATTCGTTATATTGTTTGAATTTTTCAACTTAACATTTGTTTCAACATCGGGAGCTGATGTGCTCAAATCCAATATTGAAGCTGAACCGCTCAGACCGATATTATTCGTCACAGCCATAGTATTTTGGTTGACTGATAAAAGTATAATCAAAGCCAGTATGTATCTGTAACCTGTTTTTCTAATTTCTTTAAGCATTTTCTACTCCATTATTTTTCTTCTTAATAATCATTAGATATGTCTTCTTCAGACGGTGTAAAGTACTGTCTTGTAGTACCGTTTTTACCTCTTACATAAGTTGTTTCGCCGCCAATTCTGCTATTTACATTGAATTGTTGTCCGATAGATGCGGTATATGTGTTTTTACCCGTTCTAATCGTAACACTTGTAGGTCCGATATATGAAACAACATAATCATCAATTGAGTCACCTCTTTGAACAAAGTGGTCAATTCCGCCGATTGTAATAATTGCAGAAGGCTTGTATTGGTCATACAAAATACCTGAAACAACAATATCAACAATTTTGTTTGGCGTTACATTTTCATCGTATGAAGGGGGAGCCATAATATCCAGACCTCTTGGGATAGTGTAGCCCGCTTCGCTAAAGTTCCCCGTAGGTGTAAAAGGATTAGTACGACCCGTGTTCACAACGGTCACCACAACTTTATCATTTGGTGAAGGCTGTGCTTGTTCATTCATTTGAGGCGCTTCATTTTGATTTTGATTTTGATTAACATCGTCAAATAAATTTTCGTCATTTTGTGTTTCTGTATTTGTTAAACTGCTGTCTGTTGTACTTGCGCCGTTTGCAGGGATTAAATCATTATCCTTTAAATAGGTATAACCCATATAACCCGCAAGCGCAAAAAGAATAGCAACAACTATACCTAAAATAACCGGCGTTTTGGAAGAACTTTTTTCTTGTCTTATACCGATTGGCCTTGGGTTAACATTTACTTGAGCTGATTGATTAGCATAATTTTGCTGATAATTTTGGGGAGCGTTAGCCTCCTCCTCCTCATACACATCAGCTTTGTAATTATTGTAATTTTCAGCTTGCTGAGTTTGCTCGTCGGTATACATGTTTTGAGCTTCGTCCATTCCTACGCTTTGGCTTGTTGTTTCAACAACAGGCTCATCATCTTCCATTAAGTCATATACTTGACCGTCTACATAGTTAGGTGCTGACGCACCTTGCGGATAAGCTTCTTCTTCATAATAAGATGATTGAGAAGGAGCGTCATTTTCATCTTCAAGGTTATCGTCATGTATAACAGCGTTATCTAATATATCATCCCAGCTTTGTTCATCGCCGGATGAATTAACATCCGCGTTTATATTATCCCAGTTTTCTATTTCTTTTTCATCATCAAACATATATGTGCTTCCGATATTTTATAATAATATTATATACCACAAGTATTTTACAATTGTTAGCTATATTACATATCATACAATCATATGAGATTATTGGCAAACATATTACATTCAGAAATATTTTTCAACGTAAATGGTTTCTATTCCGCCCGCAATGATTGTATCTTCTTGCTGTGCTCCCGTTTCCTTAAGCTTTTCCCATACTCCCATTGAATCAAGAATATTGGAAAATCTTCTCATTTGCTGCAGATTTCTTTCATCTGTCACGGAAGCAAGTCTTCTGATTTTTCCGCCGTCAACATAGTAAGTGTTCTTGTCAAGTTTAATAACTTCAAATTCACTATCGTCATTGTTGAAGGCATCATTGTCGTCATCAACTTCAACCTCTATAATCGGAGCTTCAATTGATTCCGTTAATTGATAAATTCTTTGTAAAAATTCATCAAATCCGCTTTTAACAGCACATGATATTATACACAAATCGCTGTTTAATTTTTTAAAATCTTTATAAAGTTTTTCTTTTGTTTTGTCATCTACAATATCTGCTTTGTTTAAAACTAAAAATTGGTATCTTTTTGAAAGTTCAACATCAAACTTTTCAAGTTCTTTATTTATTTTTTTGTAATTGCCTACAGGATCTTCAACGCTCATATCAACAAGATGAATTAAAAACTTGCATCTTTGGACATGACGCAAAAATTCATACCCTAAACCAACTCCGTCAGAAGCACCCTCGATAAGACCCGGAATATCGGCAACAACAAAAGTATTTCCGTCCGGTTTTTCAACAACTCCTAAATTTGGAACAAGGGTTGTAAAAGGATAATCTGCGATTTTTGGTTTAGCTGAGCTTATAATGCTTATAAGAGTAGATTTACCCGCATTAGGAAAACCGACAAGCCCGACATCGGCTATAAGTTTTAGTTCAAGAGATAATTCTCTTTCAATTGAAGGTTCACCCGGTTCGCAAAATTGAGGTGCTCTTTTTTGGGCGGTTGCAAATCTTGCATTACCCCTTCCTCCGCGGCCTCCTTTTGCAATTAAAACCTTTTGACCGTTTTCTTTAATATCCGCAATAATTTTGCCCGTTGATATATCTGTTACAACGACACCCACAGGCACTTTTATTATTAAGTCCTCGGCGCATGCCCCATGCTGCGTTTTACCTCTGCCGTTTTCGCCTGCTTGAGCTTTAAAAACAGATTTATGCTTAAAATCCATAAGGGTAGACATTCCTTCATCGCCCATAAGGTAAACATCGCCCCCGTGTCCGCCGTCTCCGCCTGCAGGGCCTCCCTTATCAACGTATTTTTCTCTGCGCCAAGCAACCATACCGTTTCCGCCATGACCTGAAATGACTTTAATTTTCGCTCTGTCAATAAATGATGTCATATTCAAATTATATCACAAATATTAAACTCTTAGGCTAAATCGAATAAATAAAAAATATTACCCAGTTAAGCAATTGTATCCTCAGAAGAAACAAGGTTATATATAATTAAATCTTTTTCATACTTCCAGCTATTCTTAATTCCAACGAGGAGACTTTTGTTTCCTCTTTTTTTATTGCAATATTTATCTGAAATTGGTATCATCCGTTTAAGATAAGGAGAATTTATGAAAATTACAAGCACATCCTTTAAAAATATGGACACGCTTCCAAGCGCTCAGGTATACTGCGGACACGGATGTACGGGTGGTAATATGTCGCCTGATTTAAGCTGGGAAGATTATCCTGTTTGTACAAAATCATTTGCCCTTGTGTGCCATGACCCTGATGCACCAAAAGAAAACGGCTGGTATCATTGGCTTGTAATTAACATACCAAAAGATGTAGTCCATTTTACGGAAGGTGAAAATATTAAGTACATGGAAACCTTGACTGATTTTGGTAAATCAGGCTACGACGGCGCAGCACCGCCTGTCGGGCATGGAATACATCATTATAATTTCACAATTTATGCCCTTGATATCGAAAAATTAGAGATAGACAAAAATACCCCGCCAAAACAAGCAGAAGATATTATAAAAAGCCATTCTGTTGACAGTGCCGCAATTACTGCAACATATCAAAGATAATTAGTACATTTTCATAACTTCTTTAGCTTTATCAAGAACTTCTTGCGCTCTTTTTTCCGCCTTTTTATTACCCTCGTTTAGAATTTCAACCACAAGGTCAGGGTTTTTTTCGTATTCCCTGCGTTTTTCTCTAATCGGGGCAAAGTATTCATTTACCTTTTGCGCAAGTTTTCTTTTGCAATCGGCGCACCCTATAAGCCCTTTTGAGCACATTGAATTTATTTCGTTTATTTCTTCTTCACATCCGAAAATCTTCCAGTAGTCGTAGATTACTTCGCATTCATCCGGATGACCTATATCCGTTTTTCTGAGTCTTGACCTGTCCGTAATACCTGTCATGATTTTTTTGGCTGTTGTTTCTTCGTCATCTGATATTTTAATATCATTGTTGAAACTTTTACCCATTTTATTTCCGTCTAAACCTTTTAACAACGGAATTTGAGTGAGTTTTGGCTCGGGTTCAACAAAGAAATCCGTATTATACATATTATTAAAACGTCTTATGATATCTCTTGATATTTCAATATGAGCAACTTGGTCAATTCCCACGGGAATAAAGTTTGCATTCATCATCATAACATCTGCGGTCATTAAAACAGGATAACCTAAAAGACCGTATGATACTGATGAAGATTCATTATTGCCTTCTTCTTTTTGAAGGCGAAGAATTTTTGTCATGTCTTTTAAGGTAGGGTCGCGCTCTACCCAATTTTGAGGAGTTATCATACTTAAAAGCAAATGCAGCTGAGCAACTTGCGGAATATGAGATTGGACATATATTGTTGATTTTAAAGGGTCCAAACCGGATGCAAGCCAATCGGCTGCAACATCTATAACGTTTTGTCTTAAATATTCCGTTTGATTATATTTAGTTGTCAGAGCATGCCAGTCGGCAACAAAATAATAGCAGTCAAATTCATCTTGCAATTTTACCCAATTTTGAATAACACCAAAATAGTGTCCTATATGCAATTTGCCTGTTGGTCTCATACCTGAAACAATAATTTTTTTATTCATTATTTTGTTCCTTTGCCTTTTTTATTTTGCCTAAAATTTTGATTGCGCCTTTAAAATCAGGGAAAATCTCAACTGCTTTTAAAGCATATTCTTGAGCTTCGTCTAACTCTCCCAATGATAATGCGCATTCTGCAATATTTATCATGACCAGATGATTATGAGGATAAGAAGCTTCCAATTTTTTAAATATTGCTTTTGCCTTCTTGTAATCTTTTAATTTAATGTAGCATAACCCCAGAAGATTAACAATTTCTGCATTATTTGGCGTGTTCCAAACATCTTCCAGAATATTTCTTGCAAGGTTATATTTTCCCTGCTTGTAGTAAACATTTGCAAGTTTTAAACATACATCAGCATTTTTAGGATTTATTGTGTACGCTTTTTTTAAATATTTTGCCGCGTTTTCAATATCATTTTCGAGTAAATAATTGCCGCCCAAAGTACCGAGATAAAAATCGCTTTTCGGATTAAGCCTGATTGCTTTTAAATAATATTTTTCCGCTTCTTTAAATTCTAAAGTATCGCTTAAAAATGTTGCATAAGCGAATATAATATCATGATTGTCGGGTTCAAGCTCAAGCGCCTTGGTAAGCTCATCTTTTGCCCAATCCGCATAATTTAAATGAAGATAGGTAAGACCTAAGTTTTTTCTCACAGTTGCGTTATTCGGATTTAAATCAACCGCTTTTTTCAAACTGCTTTTTGCCATTTCAAAATCGCCTATTCTTATGGCGCACATAGCTTTTTCGTTTAATATATCATCATTTATACACCCTTTTCTTATAATGGATTCAACAATTTCAAGGGCATAATCATATTGACCTACAAGCCTGTATAATTTGACTAAATGTTTTTTTAGCTCGTTTGAATTTGGCTGAAGCTCATAAAGTTCTTTTGCATGTTGGAGAGCGCGCATATATTCTCCGTTTTCGGTCAAACAAACCATTAAATATGTTTTCAAATCAGCTCTGTAAGGATTTCTAAGATATAATTTTTCATACATTTTTGATGCAACGTCATATTTTTCAATTCTCATTGCGGAGAGCGCGTAAGAATTTAAGATATTGTCGCTTTTATCATATTTATAGGCTTCTTCGAAATATTTATAAGCCATTTTCTCCTCTGATAAGAGCTGATAAATAACGCCTATATTGTATAAGGTTGTAGGATTTTCATGGTTTAAATCATAAGCTTTTAAGAAATATTCTTTTGATTTTTCAACATTGCCGAGAGCCAGATAACACGCGCCCAAGTTATTTAAAATCTGCTCATGCTCCATATTTAGTTCATATGCCTTTTCAAACATATTTATGGCATAGTTGATATTTTTCATGGCAAGATAAGCCGTGCCTTTAAAGTAATAAAGCTGATAGTCGGATGTGTCATATAATAATGCCTTATCAATATATTCTATAACTTTTTCAAATTGACCTTGGCGCATATATATAAAACCCAGATTTTTATATGCGTCTATAAATTCCTCTCTGAGTTTTATGACTTTAAGATATTTCTTTTCTGCAAGTTCAATTTTTTCGTTATGCTCAAGACAGTTTCCGAGATAGTAAAGTGCGCTTGCATCCTCTTTATCAAGTTTTACAAGCTTATTAAATGTTTTTTCACCCTCTATGTAATCTTCAAGATTTATGCAGCACAAACCGTAATTTTTAAGTGCTTCGCGATTCTCTCCGTCTTCTTTCAAGAGTTTTGCAAGAGTTTCTTTTGCTTTTTTAAATTTTTTTTTTGTTATTAAATTTACTGCATCATTTATAAGATTATTAAACGTCATACCATTAAGTATATCGCAAAAAATGTTTTAGCAAAAGATATGTTTATGATTTTAACGGGATTTGTTGTATAATCCTTTTAAGAGGAAAAGTATATGAAAATTATTGCAGAAAATCTTGTTAAAATATACGGGGACCGCTCTGTTGTAAACGATATTTCAATAGATGTAAACCAAGGTGAAGTAGTCGGTCTTTTAGGTCCTAACGGAGCAGGCAAAACGACAACATTTTATATGGTTGTCGGTCTTGTCAGGGCAAATCAAGGCAGAATTATTCTTGAAAAAGACAACGGCGAACAACTTGATATGACCTTAATGACAATGAATAAGCGCGCAGAAGAAGGACTCGGATACTTACCTCAAGAAGCTTCTATTTTTAGAAAATTATCTGTTGAAGACAATTTAAAACTTGTTCTTGAAATGAATAATAAACTGAATGAACAAGAAAAAAAAGATTTGCTTGAAACACTTTTAGATGAGTTTGGTGTTCAAAAATTAAGAAAATATAATGCCGTTAAGTTATCAGGCGGAGAAAGAAGACGTGTTGAAATTGCACGCGCCCTTGCCGCAAGCCCGAAATTTATTCTTCTTGACGAACCTTTTACGGGTATTGACCCTATTGCAATAGGCGAAATTAAAGATAATATTTATAAGCTTGCAAAAGAAAAAGGTATCGGCATTTTAATCACTGACCACAATCCAAAAGCCACTCTTTCAATCACAGACAGAGCATACGTTATATTTGACGGAAAAATTAAGATTGCAGGCAAGAGCGTTGACGTCGCAAATGACCCTATAGCAAAAGAATTCTACTTAGGTAAGGACTTTACACTATAATGAAATTTAAAATACCTATTGTTGATAAATATATGTTTTCTCAAGTTTTAACAGCGACTATTGTCTGTTTATTCTTGATTGTAATTGTCTGGATTGCGCCTGAAATTTTAGTTAAAATCATAAGACAAATTTTTATGCAGCATATAGGTTTAAAACAAGCGGGGTTAAACCTCTTTTATGAACTTCCCAAAGTGTTTAACATGGTTTTACCTATATCAATTCTTATAGGGTGTGTTTACACTTTTGACAGTTTGTCCAAAAACAGCGAGCTTATAGTTATAAGAAGCTGCGGAATATCATTTACAAGGCTTATGTATCCCGCAATATTATTAGGTGTTGTGTTTATGTTTGCCTGCTATTTCATAGGCGACAAGCTTGTTCCTTACGTATCCGTCGTGACAAGAGAAAATGCGGATTATAACAAGCATTTTGTATATATCGTAAAAGATGATGATGACAGGCTTGAACAGGGAATTATAATTTCAAACTATACACCCGGGGAGATAAAAAACCTTGTGGTTGTAAATTTCTCCAAAGATAATTATGAAGATATAGTTAAATTTGACAGTATTATAACCGCGCCTTATGCTCTCAAAAAGGAAAATGAGTGGATATTGCCCGAGGCAAAAAAATATCAAATAGATGACAGCGGAATTTATACGGAAATTGTAAACGTCAAAGATTATAAGCTTTTAAATAAAGAGAGTTCGGATGAAGTTTATGAGCTTATGAAAAATGCAACAAGAAGGGACAGGAGCTTCACCGGCAGTCAGCTCAGAAAATATATTTCTCTTTTAAAGAAACACAACTACACGGATAAATGTAATTATTACCTTATGAAACTATATCAAAGATTTTTACATCCCATAACATGCATTTTATTTGCAATTATAGGCTGTTTATCAGGATATTCTCCGCCGCGTTCGCAGAGAATGATTGGTTTTTTAGTGGCGGCGGCTCTTTTATTTGCATATTATATTACCCTTCCGTTTTTTGATATGATTGCAGAAAAAAGCGTATTAAATCCGCTTGTAACTGCGCTTATTCCTTTTGTGTGTTTTATAGGAGTAATTTTTGCAACCAAAAAGATAAAGGATTTGTAAAAAAGTGTATAAAAAAATTCTTATTTTAATAGTTCTTTTGATGTTTTCATGCCCGTCTTTTGCACGCGAAGGAATTAGGGCTGCAAGAGTTGAATCAGGCGTTTGGATATTTAAAATAGACACAAGTAAATATAAAAACAGAATTAAGCCTCACGTTGAATACGTAACACCTGATGAGCTATATAAGAAAGGGGGGTACACCCTTGTTGTAAACGGCGGATTTTTTGATATGGAGAACGGAAACCCTGTTTCATACGTCGTAATTGATAAAGAAACAATTGAAACACCTTCCGATAATCAAAAACTTATGTCTGAACTTATGAAAAATGAAAGAGAAGAAGCTGTTTTAAACAGAACTGAATTTAGGATTTTAGAAAATAAAAAAGGTGAGTTATCTTATGACATTGCACCTCACTTTAAAAAAGCCGAGAAAGACATGACAATAAAACATTCTCTCCAAGGCGGCCCTCTCCTTTACCCTCAACTCAAATGGGAGGAAGAAAGTTTTGTAACTTTTGATAATATCGGAAGAGTTTTATTTGAATCCTGCAATGTTACAAAAAAACGTCCGAGAACACTTTTAGGTATAAAGGGCAAAAATCTTTATATAATAGTATTTTCTAAAAATCATCCCGTATCTTTAAACGAAGCTCGAACGTATGTAATAAAAAAAATAAAAGTTGATAAATTAATGGCTCTTGACGGAGGCGGTTCAACCGCTATAAATTATGAGGATATTAAAATATTTTCAGAAGGTAAAAATGGCAGAAAAGTAAAATCATTTTTAGTTATTGAGGATGAAAAATAATGAGAAAAAATGCAATAATAACAGCTTGTATAATAGTTTTCACAGCTTTAGTCGTGCTGCTTGCATGCATCCCTAAAATTTTGAAAGAATATGAGATTAAAAGCAATCAAATTGTAAAAAATAATTGTAAAACAGCGGTTCAGGATATTATGGATATAAAAGATATTAAAACCCTCAAAGATAAATCCTTTGAACTTGTTAAAAAATATAATGAAACGTATACAAATCCTGTTACCAAAAAGGAAAATGCTTTTACAACAGATAAAAAATGTATGGGCTGCGTGAGCGTTATATTTGATGATAACACCCAAAGCCTCAATATCACAGGATATGATAAAAACCTGCAAATACTTTGCAGAACAATCGTTAAGCCGCCGTCATTCGTAACGTATGAAAGAGAAGAAAAATGAACACAATAATAGCAATATTAAAAGAAACAACCCGATTTTTTGCTCAATACGGGGTATGGGGTCTGTTTTTAAACTCGTTTTTTGAAAGTTTTTTTATAGTTCCTCCTCCGGATGCGCTTTTAGTATTAATGGATTTGGCACTTCCTTCAAAAGCACTGTTTTATGCATTTATAGGCACAATCGCCTCCGCTCTCGGCGGAATTACAGGTTATGCAATCGGTCTTTTTGCAGGAAGACCCGCATTTAATTGGTTTTTTAAGTTATTTAAATCAAAAGGCGGGGACGGTAAAGCACAAGAAAATTTTGAAAAAATTGAAGCACTATACAGCCAATATGGTTCATGGGCAGTGTTTTTTGCGGCATTTACTCCAATTCCTTATAAATTATTCACTATTGCTTCAGGTATTTTAAGAATGAATTTGTGGAAATTCTTTGTTGCTTCATTAATAGGCAGGGGCGGCAGATTTTTCTTTGTAAGCATTTGTCTTATGTTATTTGGAGAAAGTGTTAAGAAAAATCTTGAACTCACCATAATAGCACTATCCGGAATTGTTTTAGTCTTCTTTATAGTTCTGTACAAAAAAAGACATTCAATCATCAAAAAATAAAAGCTTTACACAAGTTTTAAGCCGTTTTTATTTTGGGATGTATGTTTTGTGTAAATATCATATATTCTTGAAGCAAGTACGCGTGAGGTTTCGCTTTTAGGCTTTCTTGCAATATATTTTTTATAAAATCTGACTGCAACGGAATACTTTTTCATTTTATCGAAACAAAGTCCAAGACCAAGATTTGCCCTGTAATTTTCGGGGTTCATATCAAGCATCTTATAGAATAATTTTGCTGCATCTTCAAACATTTCAGAGTCCATGTAAAGACTTGCGAGATGATTATATGCCATAAAGTAATCGGGTTTTTTCTCAATAATTGTTTTATATATATCTATTGCCATAAAATCTTCGCCCATAAGTTCATGGGATACCGCAAGTTGAAGCTGGGCTCTAAGATTATCGTCATCAAGTTTAATTGTTCTTATGAAATTTTTACGCGCAATATCCATTTCGTCTTTAAAAAGATAGTTAATTCCAAGCTCATAATATATTTCAGAATTAAAACTTGAAATAGATTTTGCCTTATTTAGATTGTTTATGGCTTTATCATACTTTTTGAGTTTTTTATATGATTTTGCAAGTTCTAAATAGCGGTTAGCATCAGCACCGTTTTTCATGATGTCTATAATTTTTTGCTCAAGTTCCGCTTTGTCTTTGCTTATGGGAGATTTAACAATTGATGTTGAAGTCCCCTCTTTATTTTTTTCTCTAAGTCTGAATTCTATTGCCATAATTTCCTCTGAATATAAGTTTAGACTTTTAGAAAAAAATACTTATCAACCTTAAGAACTATTTTTGAGACATCAAATGATTGATGTTTACTTTAATTTTGTTTGTATTATGATGTAAGTATTGAAAATCATTTTCTCCGTATGGTGTTAGCCCAGTCCGGTCATAGGGATAGGAGGCCGATTTTCAAGAAGGTTATAAGAAATGAAAGGAAAAACTATGGCAGAAACAACACTTGTTGACTTATTAGATGCAGGTTTGCACTTTGGTCACCAAACACAAAAATGGAACCCAAAAATGAAAGAATACATTTTCGGGGCAAAAAATGGTATCTATATTTTAGATTTAAGAAAAACATTAGACATGCTTGAAGTTGCATGCAACGCTGTTAGAGACGCTGCAGCACACGGCAAAAACGTTGTATTCGTCGGTACAAAAAAACAAGCTGCTGACGTTATCGAAGAAGAAGCATCAAGAGCCGGTTCATACTGGGTAAACAGACGTTGGTTAGGCGGTATGATGACTAACTTTGAAACAATCAGGGGCAGAGTTAACAAACTTCGCGAACTTGAAGCATTTGTTGAATCCGGCGCAGCAGGTAAATTACCAAAAAAAGAAATTGCTCAACTTAACCACCAAATTGCAAAATTATCAAAAACATTAGGCGGTATCAAAGAAATGAAAGGCATGCCCGACATTCTTTTTGTAGTTGATCAAAAGAAAGAACTTATTGCAATCCAAGAAGCAAACAAATTAAACATCCCCGTTATTTGTTTAGCTGATACAAATGCTGACCCTGACGGTATTGAGTACTTAATTCCGGGAAATGATGACGCTATTCGTTCAATCAAATTAGTTGCATCAAAATTAGCTGACGCTATCTTAGAAGGTAAAGAACTAAGACAAAACAAAGCAAACAGCAAAGAAAAAGTTGAAAAAATCCAAGCTAAAGATGCAGGCGTTGAAGAAAAAAGCGAAGACGTCGTTGCAGCAGAATAATTACAATAAATTTAAAGGAGAAAAAAATGGAAATAACAGCCTCAATGGTAAAAGAATTGAGAGATAAAACAGGCGCCGGCATGATGGACGCCAAAAAAGCTCTTGTTGAAGCAGACGGCAACATGGAGCAGGCAATTGAACATTTAAGACAAAAAGGTATTGCTTCAGCAGATAAAAAAATGAACAGAATTGCAGCAGAAGGTCTTGTTGATGTTGTAATTGAAAATAAAGTCGGCGCAATTATTGAAGTAAACTGCGAAACTGACTTTGTTGCAAAAAATGACGACTTTAAAGCTTTAGTTGAAGATATTGCAAAAGTTGTTATTAAAGAAAATCCTGCAGATGTTGATGAACTGCTTAAAGCAAACATTAACGGTTCAACCGTTGAAGAATACATCAAAGGTAAAATTGCAACAATCGGTGAAAAAATCACCGTAAGACGTTTTTCAAGATATGAAGTTCCGTGCTGTGTAAATTCATACGTACATAACGGTAAAATTGCAGTTATGCTCGAAACAAAATGCAAAGAAGGTTCTTCAAAAGAAGAGAATACGGCAATTGCAAAAGATATATGCTTACATATCACATCTTGCTCTCCGGAATTCATTTCAAGAAGCGAAATTCCTCAAGACGTAATTGAAGAAGAAACAAGAATTGAAATGGGTAAAGAGGACTTAGCTAAGAAACCTGAAAATATCAGAGCGAAAATTGTTGAAGGCAGAGTTAACAAACTTATGTCTCAAAGATGTTTACTTGAACAACCGTTTGTTAAAAATCCTGAATTAACAATTGAAAAACTTATTGAAGGTAAACTTGATATCGTTAGATATGAAAGATATGTTTTAGGCGAAGGTCTTGAAAAAAGAGAAGAAAACTTCGCAGATGAAGTTATGAAACAAATAAAAGGATAAGACATATTACCCCATTAAAAGAATTAGTCTTACATTTTCATAATAAAACAAACCCTTGAAACTCAACAATTTCAGGGGTTTTGTTTTATGTTTTATTTTAATATTAAGAAATGTAAAAAAATAAAAAATTTTTGAAATTTGAAAGAGTATATATTGTTTATATAAATGTAAGCTTTAAGGAGAATATAAAATGGCACAAGTTACAGAATCAATTGAAGAACAATTAAGAGAAATTTACAGCGAAAAAGTTACGGTAAATCTTGATTCTAAGTCCTCAATGACTCCTGATGAATTTTGGAGCTCTATGGAACTTATCGCCATAAATAATAAAGAAATGCTAAACTTCCACGTGAAGTAATGACAAGAGAGAGTTTTATTTAAAAATTGTATTTATCCCCTGTTTTGGGGATTTTTTTTGCGCCTGCATGTATTAAGATATGTTAAAATAAATATATATTTAAATACCCTTAATTTATGCGCTTTTTAGACGCATATGCACCATTTAACGGAATTTTTGGTGCATTTTTAAAAGAAGCTAGCAAAAAAAATTTTTTTCATGTTTTATACATAAGGAATAAAATTACACGAGGAAAGAAAATGACAGAGATTAACAAGAATTTATCAGTAAACGGTTTAAGTTTTGAGGGATTAAAGCACGGCAAAAAAGCTGGTGCAAAAAAAGAAGAAGTAAGTGGAAAACAAACGGAAGAAACAAACTTAGATAAAGCGCCGGGTGCTTTATACGGTAGAGTTGGTATTAAATCTGCAAAAGATGTTAGCGGAACAAAAGAATGTGTTCAAAGAAGTACCGACTTTTTCAATAAAAATGCCGACAAAGTTATGGTAGCAAACTGGGAATTTGAGAACGCTTATGATAATGCAATTGCAAACGGAGCTTCTGAGGAAGAAGCATATGAAGCAGCCTTGCTTGCAAAAACAGATTATCTTAATGAAGTTGAAAACGCTGAATAATATTTTTCTTTACAGATATACTTTGTGTTAAAATTTAGATATGAACAACATTGTATATTTTTTAGAAGGCAAAACGTATATTAACTTAACAAACGCCTGCACAAACAGGTGTTTGTTTTGTGTAAGAGATATTAAAAAGGATGTTAAAGGTAAAGACCTTTGGCTCGACTCTGATAATATTACTTTTGAAGATGTTAAAAAACAGCTTGAAGAAAACAGAGATAAAATACAAGGAGAAATAACTTTTTGCGGATACGGAGAGCCCACTTTGCGTTTTGATGTTTTGATTAAAACCGCAAAATATATCAAAGAAAATTTTAAAGGCTCAAAAGTCAGACTGAACACAAACGGGCATGGCTCATTCGCAAATAAAAAAAATATTGTGCCGGAAATGGCGGGCTTAATTGATGAAATATCCATAAGCTTAAACGGAGAAAATGAAAATTTATACAACGAAATCTCCAAACCTCAAATAGAAAATGCTTACGAACATATGCTTGATTTTGCAAAAGAATGTGTTAAAAATGGCATAAAGACAACCATGAGTGTTGTTGTCGGGTATAAAAATTTTAAGATAAATACTGATGAATGTGAAAAAATTACGGAAAATATAGGGGCAAAATTCAGGGTAAGAAAGTGGGAAGAAGGCGGTTATTGATATATAAATATAAAACAAAATCCCTTAACCCTTATTACAATCTTGCGCTTGAAAAATTTTTTCTTGAATATTCTAAAAAAGAAGGCGCCTTTATTTTATATTTCTGGCAAAACTCGGACACTGTCGTGATTGGCAGAAATCAAGAGGCTAAAGTCGAATGCAATTTAGATTTAATGAAAGAAAAAAATATACTTCTTTTAAGGAGAGAAACCGGAGGAGGCGCCGTTTTCCATGATAAAAATAATTTGAATTTCTCTTTTATTGTGCCAAAAAATGCTTATAATACCCTAAAATCAATGGAAATTATAAAAAATGCGATAAAAACTCTCAATTTTGAAGCAGAAATTTCAGGCAGAAATGATATCTTGATAAACGGGAAAAAAATTTCAGGAAACGCTTATTATAAAAGTAAAGACTCCGTTCTTCACCACGGCACAATCTTAATAGATACAGATTTTAAAAAAATGGAAAGTGTTTTAACTCCTGATATTTCGAAACTTCAAACCGGATGTGTAAAATCAGTTAAATCAAGGGTTTTAAATTTAAAAGAAATAAGGAATATTTCAATTAAGGAAATTGAAAAAGCGATTGAAAAAGAATTTTTAAATTATTGTAAAGATTACATTCAAGAGCCTGTTATAAAGCCGTTTAAAATTAAAAACCATAAAGCACAAATAATAAAACAAAAAAGAATTTATAAATCAAAAAAATGGCTGTATGGAGAGGATTTTAAGTTTTCATACCTTGCCAAAAAGAAAAAGTTTGACTGGGGGCTTTGCATAATTAAGCGGAATAAAAAAGGTGAATATAAAATATTTTCAGACGGACTTGATATTAAATCAATACAAGACGCTCAAAAAATAATAAACGGACAACAATTAAGTTGTCCGACCGCTATTACTCGGGATATATTATCATTAGTCGGGATTAATTAGTAAAAAACTCTTTGAAATGCGAATTTTAATTCGCTTGTTTTATTTTGTTCGAGATATTTGGCAGGATTTTTCAATATTTTTGAAAAATCGTAAACATCATTTTTATTTTGAGCCAAATCTTTGAATAATTCAAGATTTTGTTCGCTTAATAATTCAATGTTAGAGGCAACTCTGAAAATGAAATCGGAGAAGGTCTGTCCTTGACCTTGGAATTCTCTTTCGTCATACATTTCGGCTGCATGTTTAATAATTTCCACACGTTTCTCATCAAGTTTAACTGAGCTTAAAAGAAAACTTATGTCAAATGCACTGATTTTTTTAATTTTTGAAAGAGATTGAAAATACTGAACGTTTTCTTTTCTTGCATTTTGTAAGATTTCGTTCATTTCTCTTGCGGTAAATTTTTGACATTCCGTAATTTTGTTTTCAATATTGCTAATTTCTGATGCAATAATTTTGCAAAATTCTAATAATCCCATAAACCTATTTAACCTTCTAACTAATCCTTACATTAATATAAAAAAATTCACGTTTTAATAATTGCTAAAAATGATTTATTTTGTAAAATTTATGTTACAATAAGCTTAACAGAAAGAAGGAAGGCATAAAATGAAAGAATTAAAAATCTATTTAGACAAAGACATTGACAAATCAAAAATCTTAGACAAAAAAGTCGCAGTTATCGGTTATGGTTCACAAGGATACGGACAATCAAATAATTTGAAAGATTCAGGCGTAGAGGTTGTAATCGGTGTAAGACCTGACGGTCCTTCCGCAAAAAAAGCTTCTACTGAAGGTCTTCGAGTTATGAGTATTGAAGATGCGGTTAAATGGGCAGATATTGTACAAATCCTTATCCCCGATGAAATTCAAGCTAAAGTTTATAAAGAAAAAATTGAACCTAATATGAGAGAAGGACAATACTTAATGTTTTCTCATGGTTTCAATATTCACTTCAATAAAATTGTTCCAAAGGAAGGTGTTAATGTAATCATGGTTGCCCCAAAAGGACCGGGACATACGGTTCGTTCAGAATATCAACAAGGCAAAGGGGTTCCTTGTCTTATCGCCGTTGAAAAAGACCCTTCAGGAGATTCTAAAGAGGTTGCTCTTGCTTATGCAGGTGCAATCGGAGCAGGAAGATCAGGTATTATTGAAACAACATTCAGAGAAGAAACTGAAACTGACTTATTCGGCGAACAAGCAGTTTTATGCGGCGGCGCCGTTGCCCTTGTAAAAGCAGGTTTTGAAACTCTTGTTGAAGCAGGATATTCACCATACATGGCATATTTTGAATGCTTCCATGAATTAAAACTTATTGTTGACCTTATGAATCAAGGCGGTATTTCAGATATGCATTATTCAATCTCAAATACTGCAGAATACGGTGATTTAACTCGCGGTCCTCGTTTAATCAATGCTCAAACAAAAGAAGAAATGAAAAAAGTTTTAAAAGAAATTCAAGACGGTACTTTTGCAAACGAATTCTTAAACGAAATGGAATCAGGATGTCCTAAATTCAACGCTTTAAGAAAAGAAACGGAAGAACATTTAATTGAAAAAGTCGGCGAAAAACTTCGTTCAATGTTCTCTTGGATAAAAGAAAACAAAATCATAAACAGGAATAAAAACTAAAAGAAATATAAAAGGGGTGCTTTTTGGGCACCCTTTTTGTTTAAACAAGGAATTTTATGACGCAAATTGAAATTTACGATACAACATTAAGAGATGGCGGACAAACTGAAGGCATAAACTATTCAACAAGCGACAAAATTAAAATAATTAAAAAGCTTGACAGTTTGGGCGTTCATTTTATTGAAGCCGGTTGGCCGGGGGCTAATCCTATTGATGAGGAAGTATTTCAAGCAATAAAGAATATAGAGCTTAAAAATGCGCAAATAACGGCATTTGGCTCAACAAGAAAACCAAACACAAAAGAAGAAAATGACAAAGTCATGGAAATGCTTGTTAAATCGGGAGCAAAAATCGTGACTCTGTTTGGAAAAAGCTGGGATTTCCATGTAACCGATGCTTTAAACACAACCCTTGATGAAAATCTTGCAATGATTGACGGAAGTATAAGATATCTTAAATCAAAGGGGATTAGAGTATTTTTTGACGCGGAACACTTTTTTGACGGTTATAAAAACAATAAATCTTATGCTCTTGAAGTTGTAAAAACCGCTAAAAATGCAGGGGCAGAAAGAATTATCCTTTGCGATACAAACGGCGGCTCCATAAACGGTGAAATTTATAAAATCACAAAAGCAATTGTTGATTATGTACATAACGAGATAATAATCGGAATTCACACTCATAACGATTCAGACCTTGCTGTTGCAAACGCCCTTGCGGGAGTTGACGCAGGCGCAAGACAAGTTCAAGGAACAATAAACGGATGGGGCGAAAGATGCGGGAATGCAAATTTATGTTCCATTATCCCAAACCTTCAAATTAAAAGAAATTTTGAAGTTATAGGCGAAAATATTAAAAAACTTTCGGTTATTTCAAATGAAATAGCAGAAATCGCAAACGTTATTCCTAAATCAAATGCGCCTTTTGTAGGTAAATCCGCTTTTGCTCATAAAGCCGGAATTCACGCATCGGGAGTCAGAAAAAATTCTCAAACTTATGAACACATAGACCCCTCCTCTATCGGTAATATGAGAAGATTTTTAATATCCGACCAAGCCGGTGTTTCAAACATAAAAGAAAAATTTCAAAACCTTAAAAGCATAAAAAATGTTACGGATGAAGATATAAGTAAAATCACAAACAAGATTAAAGAACTTGAGTGGGAAGGCTTTGCTTTTGAGGGCTCAGATGCTTCTTTTGAAATTTTAGCGTTAAGAACACTGGAAATGCTCCCTAATTTCTTTGAAGTTTTGGGTTTTAGGGTTATTGGCGATACGGTTAATATAGGCACAACAGTTACAGAAGCAAGTGTAAAAATCAAAATTCAAGACCGTATAATTCACACGGTTTCAGAAGGCGACGGACCTGTTAACGCTTTAAATATAGCACTTAAAAAAGCGCTTGTTGATTCATATCCCGTAATTGAAAAAATTAAACTTAGCGACTTTAAAGTCAGAATTTTAGATTCAAAACAAGGAACTGCCGCAAAAGTACGTGTAACAATTGAAAGCACTGACGGAATAAACAAGTGGGATACGGTTGGCGTCAGCGCAAACATTATAGAAGCATCTTATGTCGCAATTGTAGACAGTATTTTATATGGATTACTTTTAAACAAGGAATAAAAAATGAGAAAAAACGGCAGATTAAATAACGAAACAAGAAAAATAAATTTTACAAGAAATTATACAAAATACGCTCCAGGTTCAGTTTTAGTTGAATTTGGCGATACAAAAGTTTTAGTCTGTGCAACCGTTGAAAATGTAAAACCAAAATGGATGGACAAATCAAGTACGTCAGGCTGGGTTACGGCGGAATATTCGCTTCTTCCCGCATCAACAAATGTTCGCTGCACAAGAGAACGGACAAAGGTTTCAGGAAGAACCCAAGAAATTCAAAGATTAATCGGAAGAAGTTTAAGAGCCTGTGTTGACCTTGAAAAACTTGGAGAAAGAACTATCACAATTGATGCTGACGTAATACAGGCAGACGGCGGAACAAGAGTTGCCTCTATTTGCGGAGGTTACATTGCACTATGTGATGTTATAGAAAAATTAAGAAAAGACGGAGAACTGATTGAAAACCCCATAATAGAGCCTATTGCTGCAATTTCCGCAGGAATTGTTGACGGCGAGGTTGTTGTCGATTTAAATTATGATGAAGATTGTACGGCTGAAGTCGACGGTAATATTGTTCTTACAAAAAGCGGTAAAATTGTTGAATTCCAAACAACGGCAGAGGGCGGAACATTTACAAAAACTGAATTAGATAAGATTTTTGAATATGCAAAAAATGCAATCAATCAAATAATTCAAATGTATTAAAACTTAAATTAAAGCATATCGCCCAAAAGGATAATAATAAAAATAAAGATTAACAGAATTGAGGATTATATAACTTTTAAATTAAGTACAATAAAAATATAATCCTCAATTCTTCTGATTGCCTTTTATCTCCCCTGTTTAACATTTTGTTACAGGGTTTTTATTTTTTAGCACATTTTTCCATTCACAAGTTTTATCCCCGTGTATGATAAACAGCATTTCACCGTCATATCCAAATAACAACAAATTATCCATATTTTATGTAAATGACACCCATGGCAATACTGATAATATGGACGGGCTTTATGTTGCGTCAAAAACGTTTGATAAAAAAGTAAGCACGGAAGGAACTCCTTCTCTCAAATTGTCGGCTGGCGATAATTATTCAGGAGCAGACGTTAAAAAAAATGATTTTGTTATGTCTATGTTTACTCAAATGGGCATAAAATACTCTGCTGTCGGAAACCATGAATTTGACGAAATGTCGCCAAATTTTTCAAAAACTATTAAAACTAACGGTGTAAATTTTGTTTCTACAAATTTAAACATAGACGCTTCAAACGAACTTTCATCACTTATTAAAAATGTTGCCGTTGAAGAAATTAACGGTGAAAAATACGGTATAGTAGGTCTTACAACAGACGAACTTAAAAAATGCGCCTCATCGGAAGAGGCAATTCAAGGCATAAATGTTGAAGGAGGCGACAAGGCAATTCAACTTGTTCAAGCCAAAATAGATGAACTTAAAAATCAAGGTATAAATAAAATAATACTTTTATCGCACTGCGGGTACGATGAAGACGTAGAAACAGCCAAAAAATTATCAGGCGTGGATATAATTATCGGCGGTCACTCTCATACCGTTGTACAAGGGGCAAATAATAATAAAAATGTTGTTTATGATAAAGATGGTAATCCTACAATTGTTGTCCAAACAGGTGAAAATGGACAAAATTTCGGTGTTTTGGATGTTGAGTTTAATCCAAATGGTGTCCTTACCAAAATTAACAATGAAGTATTTAAAACTTCAGATGTAAAAAGCCCGACCGTTAACTTTCTAAAAGATTCGGTTATGGGAAAATCTCCCGTAGTCGGCAAAATTGTAAGCATTGACCCGTTCCCTCAAAATAAAAGAACAGACCCTTGCGGATGGTCAAATTTTATCTGTGACGCGGTAAAATCAGAAATGAATGTTGATATTGCATTTATGAATGCCGCAAATATCAGAAAGATACCTGAATTGGGCGTTCTTACGGAACGTGCGATTACGGAAACAACCCCGTTTAAAAATACCTTATTAACAAGAACAATGACGGAAAAAGAGGTTGTTGATGCAATAAAATTCGGTGCTCAATCTCTAAATGCAAAAGACGGAGTTCCGGGTATTGTGCAAGTAAGCGGACTTAAGTATAAAGCGGACAGACAAGGCAATTTGCTTGAATTATCTTTTGTGGATAAAAAGGGGAAAGAAAAACCGATTGATATACAAAACCCGAGCACAACAAAAACATATAAAGTAGCATATGACAGTTTCTTAGCTGACGGCAGAGAATATCCCGTATTTGATACAACGGGAAAAGAGGTTCAAAAATTTGACCTCCTTAAAGACCAAGTAACTGCAAGCTATATTTCAAAAATGCCAGAACAACAAAAACAAGCTTTAGAAATTAAAGATGACGGCAGAATACAAATAGTATAGTCATTGCCATGCCTGTTATAAAGCAATAATATGCAAAACCTTTAAGTGTGGATTTTGATAAAAACCGCATAAAATATTTTATGCAGAAATATCCGACAACAAAGGCTGTAAACGCGCCTAAAATCATTGCTTTCATATTAAATGAGGCGGCTTCTTTAAAATCCGTTTCCATAAGAGGGTAAACCGTTGAAGCTAAAAGTATAATAGGCGCACTGAGCAAAAATGAAAATTTTGCAGCTTTTACCCTGTCTATTCCGTTAAATATTGCCGCAGAAATTGTAAGACCTGACCTTGAAAGTCCGGGGAAAACCGCAAAACCTTGTGCTATACCTATCAAAATAGCTGTTTTTAAGTCAATTTCTTTATTTCCTTTTTTAAATTTTTCACTAAAAAATAAAACACATCCCGTAACTATAAGCAATAAGCTCACAATAACGGGTGTTTCAACAAGGGTATGTGCGGCGTCTTTAATCAAAAAGCCTATTACCCCCGTAAAAAATGTTGCAATTATTATAAACAAACCAATCTTAAAATCTTCGTTTCTCTTTTCTTTGTTAAAAAGTCCGCCAAAAAAACCTTTTAAGATACCTAAAATTTCACTTCTGAAAAATATAAGTATTGCAAGCAAAGTTGAAAGGTGAATTAAGATATCAAAAAATATTTCTTCCGATTCAACCCCCGCGCTTAAGCTTTGTCCTATTACAAGTTTATAAATAGCAGATGCAAATACTATATGAGCAGAGCTTGAAACGGGCAAAAACTCACTTAATCCCTGAACAAAACCCATGATAACAGCTTGAATTGTATCCATTTTACTCCCTATATGTGGCTTTTGAAGTTGGGGTTTCGTAGACGCTGACGCTTGAAACACCCTTAAATTTTTTTTTCACTTTTTGATAGATATATTTAGATATCATCTCGGAACTCGGCGAAATTCCCTTAAATTCGGGAAGTTCGTTAATATCTTTGTGGTCAAGATAATCAACAATTTCGTTTACTTCTTTTTTAAGAACTTTAAAATCAACCAAAATATTTGATTTATCAAGTTCCTCTCCCGTCACACAAACTTCTACAATCCAGTTGTGTCCGTGTTGGTTTTCGCATTTACCTTTGTAATTTAAAAGGTGATGTGCTGACGAAAATTGTGTTTCTACTCTTACTTCAAACATAAAATCATTATACCTCAAAATCGCAAGCCTGCTTAATTATTTCATAAGGCAGATTAACCGCACGTGCGACATTTATTCCGTAACTTTCGTTTAAAAAGCCCTCTTTAACATGTCTGTCAAATATTTTTTCTTCAAGATTGAAATTTTCACCAATCATTAAATTTTGAACTTTATCAGGATACCTTTCCTTTAAGGCTTTTAATTTATGAAAATGTGTTGCAAAAATCGTTATCGCATTTATGTTGTCAATAACATATTTTGATATTCCAAACGCAAGTTTAAGACCATCGGATGTGGATGTCCCCTTTGCAAGCTCGTCAAAAATAATAAAGCTCTCGTCGGTTGCATTTTCAACAATTTCTTTGACGTCGCACATTTCAGACATAAAAGTTGACTTACCTTTGTTTATATAGTCTTCCGATTTTGAATGTACGAAAATCCTGTCAAATAAAATGCTCTCAAACTTTGAAGCGCAAGTATAAGAACCCATTTGCGCCAATATAATATTTAGTGCAATAGATTTCATATATGTTGACTTACCTGCCATGTTAGGTCCCGTTAAGAGCTTAAATCGTCTTAGATCTTCAACTTTAAAATCATTAGGAATATAATTTTCAAATATCATAGGGGACAGAGGATGTTTTAAGGCTGTAAATTTTAAGGTTTTTAAGTCATTAAATTCAGGTTTTACAAAATCTTTTCCCTCAGAAGTTATGTAAAATGAATTTATGACATCAAGAGAAGCAAGCTTGTTACCGAGTTCATAAATATCATCCGCAAAACCGAGTATAAATTCTTTTAGCCCGTTTAAGATTTCTTTCTCGGCGTTCATTTTTCGATACATTAAAGAGTTAATTTTTTCATTCAATATAACAAGTTCATCCGTTGTGTATCTTGAAGAATTAAGCATATTTTGTCTTATCTTAAAATAATCGGGAACATTTAAGATATTTTTGCTGCCCACTTCAATAAAATAACCTAAAATCTTATTTTCAATAATTTTTAGAGATTTAATTCCCGTTTTTTCTTTTTCTTTTTCTTCATATTTTTTGATTTCCAAATAATATTTTTCGATATCTTTTTTTATCAAATCAAGATGAGTGTTTGCACCCTCTTTAAATATTTCGCCGTCTTCTTCATCCTGCAAACTGTTATCTAAAATTTCAAGGAGAGATTTTAAATTCTGCAAAACCTCTAAATCAAATTTTATCAAGCCGTTATTAAAGTTTTTTGTGTATTCGCCAAGAATAAAACATTGCTTAATTGTATTTTTTAAAGATATAAAATCCTTTATTGAAAGTGTTTTGCCGGTTAATTTACCCCACAGTCGTTTGATGTCATAACAGTTTTTAAGCGCATTTTGAATATTTGAAATATTGTTTGAATTTTTATATTCTTCAAGCGCGTTTTGCCTTGTTTCTATCCTCTTAATATTCCTTAAAGGTTTTTTTATCCAATTAATTAAAAGTCTTTTTCCCATTGGTGTCAATGTATTATCAATCGCCCAAAGAAAAGAGCCCTTGTATTTATTATCCGTCGTTTTGAAAAGTTCAAGATTTAAGGAAGCCGTTTCATCAATTGTTAAATAATCATTTAAGTTATATCTTTTGATTTTTCCGATTTTTGGGGCAAATTCTTTATTTGTAAGTTTTGAATACTCTAATATCGCGTTTACGCATTTATATCCAAGATTTTCACTCTTAATTAAAGAGCTGCTGAAGGAAGATTTTTTAACCAGAGTGACATTAAAATTTGAAAAATCGGCATCAATATCGGGCTTGGGTTCATCTATAACCTGAAAAGCCTTTGTCTCCCTTGTTTTAACGGGGATAAGCAATTCGGAAGGCTCAATTATTTTGAGTTCGTTTAAAATTTCGTTTAAACTTCCTTCACATGTGCTGAATTCTCCCGTCGAAATATCTGCTTTTGCAAGACCCACAAGGTTTTTATCTTTAAAAATTGAAACAATATAATTATTTTTCGAAGAATTTAAAAGGTTATCTTCAAAAATCATTCCTTTTGAATAAATTCTTTTTATCTCTCTTTTTATTTTGTTATTTTCTTCTTTTTGATTGCAAACAAGAACTTTATAATCAAAATCAACAAGTTTTACCACGTATTCTTCCAAGCTTTTGGAAGGAATACCGGCCATAATTAAAGAGCCCGATTTTATCTTTTTTGTCGTCAGATAAATAGAGCATGCCTCGGATAAAATTTTTGCATCTTCCAAGTATGCCTCATAAAATTCGCCTATTTGAAACAAAACAACGCAGTCTTTATTTTCTAATTTAATTTTTACATAATCTGCCAAAGTTTCAGGCAATTTGATATTTTTTAATTCAAAAATATTTTGATAAATTGATATCATTTGTTATATTATATAATAAAAAAGGGGCATGAAATGGGTTGTTTAAAAAAGCTGTTTATGAAGATATTTGCTCTGGCGCTTATTATCGCATTTTTCTATTTCGGGGGAGCAAAAATTGTAAGCGATTTATATAAAAGATATCAAAATCCGCCAAGAGAGGTTGTAATTAAATCCGCAAAAGTTTTTGGCGACCTAAACGGTGTTGAAAGTGATTATCAAATCGGAAGAACTCTAAAACTTCCGAATTACAGTAAAATGACGGTTACTCATAAACCGTCAGGACAAAAAATCAGATTTGTAAAATTGCCTGAAAATAAAGGTATATCCGAAGAAGACTTAAATAATACAATTGCAAATGAAAACCTTCAAAATTTTATGGAGAACAATAACATTAAAGGTATTTCAATAAATAACATTAAAATAAGTAACTTGGGAACTTTAAAAATAAAAGGTAAAGATATTCATTTTGCTGATTTTACAATCACGATTGAAAAGCCCTTAAAGCAAGAAATATCAGGATTTATCGGGTTTCACAATATAGTCGGGGAAAGCAAAAATAAAAATCAAATAGCAATATTAAGTTTTAGGGGAACAAACAAGTTTTCAGAAAAGATTGTGCGCGATTTAATTCAAACAATTGATTTTAATTAAGTATTGTGAAAATTGTTGCATTTTTTTCTAAAAAATATATAATAAGAATTGTAAATATATTCATTGCTCATAGTTTAAATGGAACTTAAAAAGTGATATAATGAGTATATACATTCTGGTTAGGGTCTTTAGGCTTTAATCACTTAGAGGTATAAAACAAAAAAATGAAAGGTTAAACATTATGAAAAAAGGTTTTACATTGGCTGAAGTTCTTATCACTTTGGCAATTATCGGTGTTGTAGCGGCATTGACTATTCCATCAGTCATACTTAATACAAACCAAACAGAGTATAAAACAGCTCTTAAAAAAGCAGTTTCAGTTTTAAACCAAGCAGTTTCTCTTGAACTTGCAATTGAAAACTTGTCACCGTCAGAAGCAACTGACACAAAAACTTTCTTAGACATGCTTCAATCTCAAATGAACACAATCAGCGCAGCAAGCGATTGCTCAAAAGCTCTTAAGGTTGCTGACGGTACAGCTTTAACAGGTATTGCCGATTATGACAAATGTTCATTCACAACAACTGACGGTATCCAATTCATCTTTGCTGATACAGCCTCAATGGAAAAGGCTTCTTCAGGCAGCGGTTCAGGTACGGGCGGTGCTACAACTGACCAAGAAATTGAACAAACAGACTTCAGTAATGGTGGTTGTACGGACGATTATCCTTGCTACATATTGGTTGATGTTAACGGAGACAAAAATCCAAACCAACTTACAACCGATGCAGGAGCTCCAAAAGACCGCTTCGTTCTTGTATTCAAAGGTTCAAACGGAACAACCGTTACACCTGCAGGCTACGGCGCAGAAGTTATGTTTGCAAAATAGTTTAATCAGCTATACGGTTTAACAATACAAAAAACGCTTGTTATAAATTATAATGAGCGTTTTTTGTTTGCATTTTTTTTATGTTTGATTTAGGATTGCATGTAACAAAGGTTTTGAAACGGTTTGGTATGCCGTAAGAGCCTAAAAGAAAAGGAGATAATAAAATGCCAAAAATGAAAACACACAGATCAGCAGCAAAGCGTTACAGCGTCACTGCAAACGGCAAAATTAAACGCCTTAGAGCCGGAAAAGGCCACCTTCTTGCGCATAAATCTACAGCGCGTAAAAACAGATTAACAGGTTTAGTTGATGTATTTAAGGGTAACATTGACTTAATCTTGAAAGAATTGCCCTACATTAAGTATTCAAGATAAGGAAGGTGAACAATGAGAGTAAAACGTGGTAACGTCTTAAGAAAAAGACATAAAAAAATATTAAAGTTAGCAAAAGGCTTTATTGGTGCAAGAAGCAGAATATTTAAAGTTGCAAATACTGCAGTTATGAAAGCCTTAAAATATCAATACAGAGACCGCAGAGTTCTTAAAAGAAATATGCGCCGTCTATGGATTGTAAGAATTAATGCAGCAGTTCGCGAATATGGTTTAAGCTATTCAAAATTTATGAATGCGCTTAAAAAATCAGAAGTTATCGTGAACCGCAAAATGTTAGCAGAACTTGCAGTTAACGAACCTGAAGCTTTCAAAGTTATCGTTGATTTAGCACTTTCTGTAAAGTAAAAATAATTAGAGAGTAAATCCAATTTAACCTTTATGTTTCATACATAAAGGTTTTTTCTTTATAAATACTTTAAGCACTTTTGTTAATTTTCAAGCAAAATCTTAATTGCTTCCCCGCGGCTTACTATCTCAAGAGCTTCCTCGGCGTCTTTCATTTTCATTTTTTTAGTAATAAGTTTTTCAACCTCAATCTGCCTTTTGGAAATAAGTCTTAAAGCTTCTCTAAAATATTTTGGATTGTGATGAAACACGCTTATAATTTTAACTTCATCGTAATGAAGTCTTCTTGTATCAAAATTAACGGATGTACCTGACGCACAGCCGCCAAATAAATGCACTTTTCCTCCGCGCCTTACCATATTAAACATTTTTTCCCAAATTTCAGGCAGACCCACACACTCTATCCCTATATCAAGACCGCGTCCGTTTGTCATTGATTTTATAAGTTCTTCAGGGTCAGGATGTTCTTTTAAATCAATAACTTCATCAACATGCGCAAATTCCTTTGCAAGCTTAAGCTTTAGAGGGTTTCTGCCCATTGCAATAACGTGAGCTCCTTTTAATTTGGCAACGGCGCAGAACATAAGTCCAATCGGACCAATACCCATAATACCGACTATATCACCCTTTTTGATATCTGTCCTATCTGCACCGTGTACAACATTTGCTAATGGTTCAGAAAATGCCGCTCGTGAAAATTCAAGTTCATCGGGAAGTTTAATCATATTTTTTTCGACTATTCTTTTTGGGACAACTATATATTCAGCATATGCTCCGTTTAAAAGGTCTAAATTTTCGCACAAATTTTCTTCACCTCTTTTGCAGAAGAAACATTCACCGCAAGGTGCGGAATTTGCCGCAACTACTCTGTCTCCTGCCTTAAAGCCTTTAACGTTTTTATCCGTTTTGACAACAACGCCTGAAAATTCATGCCCGAAGCCTGAGGGGGTTTTCTTAATTAAAACGGGGTGACCTCTCCTGTATGTTTTAATGTCCGTTCCGCAAGTAAGAGCGGCTTCTACCTTAACTAAAACTTCGCCGTCTTTAAGCTCGGGAATTTCAACTTCTTCATATCTTATATCTTGCGGTTTATAGTACCTTACAGCCTTCATTTTCATAATTCTATGTATGCTTTCATAATTTTATTTGATATTGTATCTTGAATAGCTTTAGATAATTCATCAAGCTTATAATTCATCGACATTCCCTTAACTTTTACTTTTCCCGATTTTAACAGGTTATAAGAAATTTTATAATCATAAGGTGCCGGCGAATAACTTCCGAGAACGGTTAGTTCTCTGTAGTAAATATCGTTATTTATGTAACCTGTTTCATCTTTAACTGAGGCAAATACAACAATTTTACCGCCTGAAAGTACGTACTTTAGGGCAGTTTCAATGGAAGCTGAGGCCCCTGACGTCATAAATATAACATTATATCTTATATTTGGGTCAAACTTTAGTTTAGAATATTTTTGTCTTTCTTCATTTATGTCATATCCGTAAACTTTTCCGCCATAAACGCGTGTTGTTTGCGCCATTAAATTGCCGATTGAACCGAGCCCCAATACAAGAACCTTTTGTCCTTTCTTTATTTCTGCTCTTTCAACCGCTCTTACAACGCAAGATAACGGTTCCAGAAATGATATTTCTTCGTACGTTAAATTCTTTGGCACACTAAAAACGGTATTTTTAAGATGACCTTCAGTCACATAAATATATTCCGAAAATCCGCAGGGCTCAATGTTTGTAGATTTAAAACCTTCGCACATTGAATAGCTTCCGTTTTTGCAGTATTCACACTTAAAACAAGGGAAATGGTGACCGAGTGCCACTTTATCCCCGACTTTAAATTTTGTTTTTGAATTTATTTCAATTATTTCGCCGACAACTTCGTGTCCTAAAATCGGATTATCTTTTTTTTCCCTGATTTTTACAATATCAGAACCGCACAATCCGCAGCCATATACTTTAATAACGGCACCAAGTCCTTTTAGTTTTGGAACATTACATTCAATGATTTTTATTTCTTCATTTTGGTATACAGCTCTTTTCATATTTGGATTATACTACAAAGTATGGAAGCAAATCACTTAAAAGAAAATTTAAGAAAATGTTCAAGATGTGCAATATGTGCTGAGGTTTGCCCGATTTTTCATATTAAAAAAAACGAAGTAAGTTTAACAAGAGGTAAATTTACCCAGCTTTTAGGTGTTTTAAACGGTGATTTAAAATTTTCCAAAAAAATTAAAAAGAATTTGAACCTGTGCTTAAATTGCGGAAAATGCCAATCTTTTTGCCCCTCAAACATTGATGCTGTTAAAATTTTTGCAAACTTCAAATATAAAAACTTATCAAAATTAGAAAGATTTTTATCAAGTGAGTTTATTTTTAAGTTGAAAATGCTTCCGTTTAACGTATTTAAAAGAAAATACAAAGAAAAAGAGGGCGAAATACACTTTTTTGGCTGTATTTCATCATATAAAAATGATTTTAAGTGTTGTGCCATGCCATATCTGTCAAAAGGCAGACTTGATGTATATGAAAAATTAATGACTCACAATATAAAAATGGCGTCAGACCCAAAAATTAAAAAAATAATTTTTAGCTGTGCAACATGTTATGACACATTTAAAAAGTATCCGCTTCCTCGTACAATAGAAGAAAAGTTATACTTTGAGCCTGAACTTAAAATACCAAATAAACCTTTTACTTATCATAAACCATGCCATATGTCAGATGAGACATATTCAAAGATAAATGAAACCCTAAAACGGAGCGAAAATTATATACCGCTGCCCGCACAAGAATGCTGCGGATTTGGAGGAGATTTTTTCTTATCTCATCCGATTATTACCTTAAAACTTATGATGAAAAAAAGAAAACAAATTAAAAAGACAGGCGCAAAAAAGGTGCTTACATCTTGTCCTGTTTGTTCCTTTGGTCTTTTAGCGGGTAAAATTTTAGGCGGATTCATTGAGGCATTTTATAAAGAATAAATTAGTATTCTTGATAAAAGATTAATGTTTTTGCCAAGTAACATTTATTTAAAGCCTCTCTTTTTTGTTTTCTATTTCTTCAAGAGTTTTTTCGCCAACAAGCTGAGAAAGAATATTTCTGCTTGCCTGATATTCGCTTCTTGCTTTTAATTCAAAATTTTGAGCATTTCTTAAATACACATCAGCAATTATAATCTGTTCTCTTGATTTACTCTGCATTTCCCTATATATTTTTTCTCTTTTTTGGACATTTTCAACTGCCATTTCGTAAACTTTTCTTTTTGTTCGATAGTCCATATAAAGAGTCATCATCTTTTTTTGAAGGTCATCAATTTTACGGACGAGAATAACCATATCCGCATCACTTACTTTTGTAAATTGATAGTTGAGCTCTTTACTATCAGAAGTAAAAGCGCTAATCAGATTGCTTCCAATCATGGCTCCGCTTGCCATAAACGGATTTGCACTAAAGGCTGTGCCTGCAAGGGTTGAAATACTTGCAACAGGCTTTATAATCTTTTTTAAAATACCTTCGTCAGGTTTATTTTCATCGGGATTTGAGAGCTTATAGATTGTGTATTGCATAGTTTCGCTATTCCCTGCAACTGCAACCCACATATCACTTAAGTCGCTCAGTATTTCCTCTTTTTCATCATTAAATTCATCTATAACATCAAGTGCAAGCCTTTTTATGGATAAGTCACCGTAAGTTATATCATAAGCCGTTATTTCTTTATTTTGAACTTTGTCCTTAGATGATTTTTCAACTTCATCTGCTTTTTTTACTTTAATTGTGATTATTTCTTCAGGGCTATCACCTGTCCCAATCCTGTTAGCAGCAGGTTTTGGCTCATTGAGTTCATTCACTGTTGTTGCATAACAAGATGTAAAACAAGATAGGAGTACAAAAAGTATGAAAAGTTTATTTCTCACTTTTCACCTCCGTGCTTGCTTTTCCCTTTTTAAAATCAAGCTCGTTTATATCGATATCTTTTGTATCAAGGTTATATTGGACGATATTTAATTTTTCAATGGTTTCTTCGCCTGCAAGCCTTTGAAGAAGTATCTGATAAGTTTTAACCTCTTGTGTGAGCTTATATTCTTCAATTACCTGTTCATCCCATAAGGAAGATGAAACTGCAATTTCAAGCTCATCTCCGCTTTTAAGAGCATTAGAGTAGTTTTTGTTGTATAGAGCAAGTCTTGATTTACAATCTTTTAATTTATTTAAAGCCCCTTTATATCCGTAGTAGCTTGATATAATTTCGTTTTGTAATTCTTCGATTAAAGTTGCAAGCTCAATCGCTTCGGTATCTGTCAGAGGATTTGCTTTCAATTTGTCGTAATTTGATTTATTTAAAAAATTGTTTGCAAGCCTTGCAGTTGCATAAGATGCACTTTGTATTCCGTAATTCATACCCATAAAAGAAGGCAGCATTGCCGCTCCCGAGATAAGTGCGGAAGCTGTTTTTGACATTAAAGAGGAGTGAATTCTTCTTTGTTCTTCGGGAATTGAGAGCTTTTGGATTGAAAATTTAATAACAGAGTTATTTTCAACAGTTGCGTTCCAAAGATTTTCAATATCTTCAAGGTCTTTCTCCTGCTGTTGGTCAATAATAATTTGAGCAGTTTCTTTATCTTCAATAAATAAGTTTCCCTTTAAGCTGTCAACTCTTTCAGTATATTTAATGTCAACTTTTTCAGGATTTTCAAGCTCAATGTCAGCAAAACAACTGCTTATATTAAGCAGAACAAAAAACAATATCAAAATTCCGGCTAAACATTTCATAATAATGTTATAGCATGAAAAATTTAATATTCGTAGTTAGAGTCTTCTCTGTCTTCTTCATCTTGAAGGGATGATAAATCATAACTTGTTGAAGAATCAAAGTCTTCCGGCAATTTTTCCATGTCGGGCCAAATTGTACCGTCATCAAATCTGCAAGAGCTTAGATTTTCACAAGTTGATAAATCGCTTGATGTTAAGTCACATTCATTAAAAATACAGCCCGCAACATCCGCTTCATTAAAGTTACAATATGTAGCACTTGCATAGCTAAAATCTGCGTTATTAAGGATACATTCAGTAAAATCACATTCTTCGATAGTTGCTCTTGAAAAATCAACACCCGTTAAATCACATTCTGAAAAATTGACATTGGTAAGGCTTGATTCCGCAAAACTTGCGCCTGAAAAATCAATATTTGAAAGGTCAATATCTTTAATTTCGCGCGCTAAAACTTCAATTTCGCTCAAATCTTGAACTTCACCTTTTCTTGCTTTAAATTCTGCAGGATCGGATGTAATCAATCTTGTTAATTCTTCTTTTGTCATTTTTTCTAAAGTTCTCCTTAATTATTAGTCTACAAGGTCATTTTGTATTGCAATTAGTGTGACTTGCACTCTGCTTTCTGCTTTGAGTTTTTTGTATATGTTATTAAGATGTGATTTAACGGTTGTGCTTCTAAGAAGTAATTTTTTTGCAATTTCGTTATTGGAATAACCTTTAGACACACATTGTAATATTTCTTTTTCTCTTTTGGTAAGATTTTTGATTGGTTTTTTTGGAACTGATTTGACCGCTTTTGGTTTGTTGTTTTCTTTTGCCCAATTTTCGCGTCTCAGCAAAGCTTCAATTCTTGCCAGAAGATTTGGTAAAAAACAAGGTTTTAGTATGTAATCATCTGCCCCGAATTTTAATCCAAGCACCATTTTAGCCTCATTATCAACCGATGTCAATATGATAATGGGAATGGTTTTTTGCTTAGAGTTTGCTCTTATAAATTTGAGTGTTTCCCAACCGTCCATTTTTGGCAAAAGTAATTCTAATATTACTAAATCATAATTATTTTGATTTAATTTTTGTATTCCTTCTGCCCCGTCAAGCGCAACATCAACATCAAAACCGTATTCAGGCAGAGATTCGATTATAACATTTGGATTATCATCTATTATTAATATCTTTTGAGGCATTTTATCCCGTAATATTATCCTTTATAGCTTTTATGGCGGCTTGGGTTCTGTCGTCAACTTCAAGTTTTTGTAAAATTGAACAGACATGAACCTTGGTTGTGTTTATTGAAATATTTAATTTCTTGGCAATTTCATTGTTTGAGTTACCGTTTTTAATAAGTTCAAGCACTTTAAGTTCTTTCGTTGTTAAGTTAAAATTATCATGTTTTTTGCTGTTTACGGAAACTTTTCCGCCTCTTGCAGATTTTAACACATATTCAGACACCGAAGAATCAAACCAGATTGAACCCTTTATTATATCTTTCATAAGTTCAATCAATTTATCGGGTTTAATATCTTTTGAACAAAAGGCGCTAATACCTGCATCTAAACATTCAAGAACTTCGCTTTCTTCATTATGAGAAGTTATAACAATAACTTTTACATAAGGGTGTATTTTTTTAATCTCTTTTGTTGCCTTAACTCCGTTTATACCGGGAAGACCTAAATCCATAAGCACAACATCTATTTTATTCTTGTTTAAGATATCATAGGCGCTCATTGCATCTTCCGCCTCAAAAATTTCATTTATAAAATCGACTTCCTTAAGCGAAGTGAGAAGTGCAAATCTTGTAAGCGCATGGTCTTCGACTATTAGTATATTATACTTCTTCATTCAAAGATTATATTACATGTTAAGGAGTTAGGGCAACAGTTTTCTTTTTGGAATTAAAATACATTTTACAAAAAATTTTATTTTTGGTATCATCTTTAGCAAGGGAATTTAAAAATGATTACAATAAAAGACGTAGAACATGTTGCAAAATTAGCAAGACTTGAATTAACTGAAGATGAAAAAATTAAATTTTCAAAACAGCTTGGCGACGTTTTAAAATATATTGAGCAAATGAATGAAGTTGACACATCCGATGTTAAACCTATGAGCCAAGCAATTGAATTTTATAATGTTATGCGTGAAGATGTTGAAATCTATGAACATACCAAAGAGGAGTTAATGCAGAACGCACCGGATAGAGAGGGCGATTTCTTTAAAGTTCCTAAAATAAGCTAAGGGGATAAGATGACAAAATACATTTTTATAACAGGCGGCGTAGTTAGTTCATTAGGTAAGGGGATAGTAGCCGCCAGCTTAGGTAAACTATTGCGTTCTCGAGGATATACAGTCGCAAATCAAAAGTTTGACCCTTACATAAATGTTGACCCCGGAACAATGAGCCCGTTTCAGCATGGAGAGGTTTTTGTAACCGATGACGGAGCAGAAACAGACCTGGACCTTGGACATTATGAAAGATTTACGGATACATCTTTAGGACATATAAATAACGTAACATCAGGGAGCGTTTATCAGACAGTCATAGAAAAAGAAAGGAGAGGGGAATATCTTGGCGCTACAGTGCAAACAATTCCTCACATCACAAATGAAATTAAAGCAAGACTTCAAAAAGCTGCAAAACAATTTAAACCTGACTTTTTAATTGCAGAAGTCGGAGGTACCGTAGGCGACATTGAAGGTCTTCCTTTTATTGAAGCTATTCGTCAATTTAGGGTGGAAGAAGGATATGACAAAACATTATCAATCCATGTTACATTACTTCCTTTTTTACCCACATCGGGCGAGCTTAAAACAAAACCTTCTCAACACAGCGTAAACACTTTAAGAAGTCAGGGTATTCAGCCTGAAATCTTAGTTTGCAGAACACAAAAGGCAATACCTAAGGGAGAAAAGAACAAACTTGCGCTATTTTGTTCCGTTGCACCCGAATGTGTAATTGAATGCAGAGATATGTCAACAATTTATGAAGTACCCTTAGCGCTTGAAAAACAAAATTTTGCAAATGTTGTACTTAAAAAATTAAATATGCCTCTTAAAAAGGCAAATCTTGATGATTGGATTCATCTTGTAGATAAAATTAAAAACCCAAAACACACTTTAAAAGTGGCTCTTGCGGGCAAATATACAAAATTAAGCGACGCTTACATTTCAGTTGTTGAAAGCTTAAAACACGCAGGTTATGCAAATGATGCAAAAGTTGAAATTAAATGGGTTGTATCAGATGAGTGTACAAATTTAAAAAAAGCAAAAGAAGTTTTAAAAGATGTTGACGCCCTCGTTGTTCCGGGCGGATTTGGCGTTCGAGGTATAGAGGGCAAATTAAATGCCATAAGATATGCAAGAGAAAACAACTTGCCGTTTTTAGGTTTATGTTTAGGACTTCAATGCACCGTTATTGAATATGCAAGAAATGTTGTGGGGCTTGAGGGTGCAAATTCAACAGAATTTGACGAAGGAACAAATTATCCCGTTGTTGACCTTATGGCAGAGCAAAAAAGCGTTAAAGGATACGGTGCGACAATGCGTTTAGGCGAATATAAATGCGAACTTAAAGCAGGCACAAAGGTAAGAAACGCTTATGGTTCTAAAATAATTTCAGAAAGACACAGACACAGATACGAAGTAAATAATGAATATAAAAAACTTCTTGAAGAAAAAGGGCTTGTAATATCAGGAACATCACCTGACGGATTTTTAGCTGAAATTGTTGAAATACCTGCAAATGACTGGCATGTGGCTTGCCAATTCCACCCCGAATTTAAATCAAGACCCGAAAAACCGCATCCTTTATTCAACGGTTTAATCAAAGCCGCCCTCAGAAGAAAATCTTAGCGAAGCGAAATTTTTACAGCACTTGTGTGCTGTTAATTTCACGAGCGGGACTCAGGTGTGTGAGGGCGTGATAACAATGCGCTGAGCATTGTTAGACAGCCCGAAAGCGTACCAGCGGAATTTGCGGAGTGCGAAGCGGAGCGGAGTCACGCGGCAGCGAGGGCAAAATGAGCGACAGCGTATGCGAAGCGAATACTTGCCCGAGTGAAGCAAATTTCAAGACGCGACGTTTGAGGCAAAAAGCGCAAGCTTTTTGACGAAGAACAAATTCTAACCACCCACACAACCTAGCACAAATAAACATTGAAATTTTAGAAATGTTTTTCTATAATCAAATTAAAAATTGGAGAAATTATGAAAAAAAGTTTGATTATTATTTTAATTATTTTTGTACTTCCTGTCTTATTTTATTTATTCTTTCAGGCAAGAACCAAGTCAAGTTTAAGCTTTGCCACAACAAGCAACGGCAATGCACTGGTTTATAAATTTGAATCCCCTATGTGCTCTGAATGTCAGGTTGTAAAAAAAATGCTTGAAAAAATTCAGCCTGATTATGATGACATAACCTTTAAAGAAATAAATGTTGCAGGCAATAATGCCAAAAAAAGAGAAGTTAAAGACTTAATCAGCAAATATGATGTAACAGTTGTGCCAACTCTTATTTTTATAGATAATACGGGTCATATGCATAAAAAATTTGAAGTTGATATGACAGAAGATGAAATAAGAAGCGCACTGAATGAAATATCGCCCAAGGAAAATAAATAATGCTTGAAAACATCGCCACAACCTTTAATGAAGTACTAAATCATCATTTGGTTACAGGGAATAGCGGTTTGTTATTGCTTGGTATTTCATTTTTAGGCGGTGTTATATCATCCATATCCCCTTGTACGTTAGGCATTTTGCCTCTTATTATAAGCTACATAGCAGGCTATGGAAAAAACAACGTGCTTCAAACTTTTATTCAGATGTTGTCATTCTCATTTGGATTATCCTTTATTTTAAGCATCGTCGGTATTATTTCCGTTTATTTGGGTAAAGTGTTTGTGGCGCTTGGCGGAGACATTTGGGTTTTAATTATTGCATCTTTAATCTTGGTGCTTGGATTAAACCTGCTTGGAGTTTTGGATATTTATTATCCTCAACTGATTAAAAAAATGCCTGCAAACAGTAAAAACGGGCTTTTTATTTTCCCGTTCATCATAGGTGTATTTTTTGCACTTGCAGCAACTCCCTGTTCTACCCCAATCCTTGTAAGCATTTTAGGTTTTGCGTCGTTGAGCAAAAGTGTTGTTTATTCAATCCTTTTACTTTTTATGTTTGCAATGGGACAAGCGGTTATTATAATACTTGCAGGTGTGTTTACATCTATGCTTGTTAATATGAAAAAATTTGCCGCAATAAGCGAAATTATAATAAAAACGGCAGGCTTCATATTGGTGCTTTGTGCGCTATATATATATCAAAGAGTATTTTCTCAATTCTTTTAATTACTTTTGATTTGTGTTTGTACCTGGCAAAAATGCTGAAGACTTAAGAATTTCTTTGTATTTATTATCGAAATGACTCCAGTCAAAAATTATAACGCCGTCAAGTTTTTCAGATCTTGTTATATGAATTTGTTTAAGTAAGTCCTCTCCGGTGCCTTCCATAAAAGGAACAAACAAACCTGTATAGATTTTGATATCAGTCGGAATATTTTTCTTAATGCCTTTTATCATCATGAGCGATAATTCGTGGTCTGCCGTTAAAATTAAAGGAGTAAGCGCACTTAGCTCCGTGTTTTTTGTCCAGTATTCCCAGTTTTGCTGTTTAGTTGCAACACCGTTTTCCTGTTCCGGAAATACAACTGCAGAAACCGTAATTCCGCGGTTTTTAAATGTACTGGCAACATATTTTACGTAATTTGCAATTTTTTGCTGTCTGTACTTAGACCACTCATTCCAAAGGGGAGTGTTATATGCAACATCAACGGGGTCAACATTATAAATGGATTTAAATTCTTCTCTTGCATATTTAGTGTATCCCCAGTTTGAATTTTCATAATTTGAGGATGTTGGTTTTGCACTCGTCGGATATCTTACATAATCCAAATTTATACCGTCAATTGCGTAACGGGCTGATATTTCATACAACAATTCCTCTAAAAAGTTTGTTACCTCACAATTTGCAGGGTCTAAAAAGTATCCGTTATGCTCGATTTTATGTGTCGTAATATCTTCAGAATTATAATTTGCCTTGTCTTTATTTGCCCATTCCGGTTTAACACTTAAAATTGTTTTGTCATTTTGATATATGGGCTTATTACCTACATAAAAAGATTGGAACCAAATATGTACTTTTATCCCTCTTTTATGAGCTTCTTCAGTCCATATTGCAAGAGGGTCAATTCCTTTAAAAATTTCATTTTGCTCAATGAAATTATATTTTGCCATTGTAGTTGAAGGGAAGATTGTTTTCCCATGGAAAAATGTTTCAAGGAAAACGGCATTAATTCCCGTTCTTTGCATTTCATCGAGAGTTCGTTCAATTTCTGTCCTTCTTGTTTCTGTCGGTCTTATCCATACGCCTTTTAATTCATTTTCAATATAAGGGAGAGAATAATTCAAAGCACAATCTGCCATTTCTATCGCTTTTTGAGCATAGAGCAGACTTTTTTCGTTGCCGTTTTTTGCTTTTTTGGCATACTGTTTTGCTTTCTTTAAATATTTTTTTACCTCTTTGTCTTCATCAGAGGAGGAATTTTTGGTCTTTGAGGCTTTAATTATCCTTTCAACCTCTTTTATATTTTCTTCTGCGTAAAATCTGTAGCTGTCAACCGTTGTATAAGCGGTTATAACCTTATTAAATTCATCAATTTTAATTTTTGTACCGATTTTAATATTATCGCTTATCCATTTTTTGGCATTTCCATGCCCGCTAATTACATAACCGTTATTTGGGATTGTTGAATTGGCGCCTGAAATTTTGACAACTATATCACCTTCAACGATTGCTTCCCTGCCATATTCATTTGTGCCCGTATTTTTGCCAAAATCTCTTTTGTAAATTACGAGTTGATTAGGTCCTCTGCTGCCCGGATAAAGCATTCCCGAAGTATTTTTCTGTGTGGTCGGATAAATATAATTAATTTTATAAGAAGATGAAGAAATAACCCCGTTTTTATCAGGACATGGAATTTTTGGTGTATCTATCTGCACAGTCGGAGTAGTGCTTTTATAAGAAATCGGACGGAGCGTGCCGCTTTTACCCGCCTGAATGTTCGCATTTTGCCCCAAAGCAGGCAGAGCAAAACACGTTAAACTAAGTATCCCCAGTATAAATGCCGTAATCTTTTTCATTTATTTTTATCTATTTTCTTGAAGTGGCGGCAAAGCTTCATTTTCGCTGTTTGCCTTCATTTCGTTCAGGTATTGTTTACCGTTTGAAACAACTTGATATAGCTGGCTTAAGTCGCCTTCAAGCTTTGATAAGATTTGATTTGCGTATTCTTGAGCGCCCTCTTTAATCTTAATAGCCTCTTGCATAGCTTTTAATCTTAAGCCTTCAGCCTCATTGAACGCTTTCATTTTGATATCTTCGCATTCATCAATAACATTCCTTTTAAATTCTTCTGCTTTTTCTTCAATGTCTTTCATTATGCTTGATTCGCTCAAAAGTCTGTAGCGTTCGTTTTCTGCACTTGCGACAATTCTGTCCGCTTTATTTTTTGCGGCTTGTAAAATGTCATCTCTTTGTTGAAGGATAACTCTTGCTTGTTTAATTTCGTTTGGGATTACTTCAGGAAGTTCATCTATCACATATGCAAATTCTTTTGCTTTAATAAGTAAACGACCCGGAACTAACGGAAAACCGCTATCGTATAATTCATTTAATTTATCAACTAAATCAACCCAACTTTTCTCAGATTGTGACATTTTATTATCCTTCCTTATTTTTATTCTCTTGTAAATATTTTACCACAACATCGGGAACAAATTTAGAAACATCCCCATTAAATTGTGAAATTTCCTTAACAATACTTGATGAAATAAAGTTATATTTTGCCCTTGTTGTTAGGAAAACAGTACATATATCAGGCTTTAAGGCAGAATTGGTTTGAGATAACTGCATTTCATATTCAAAATCTGAAACTGCACGCAAACCTCTTATTATAAATTTTGCGCCGTATTGTTCCGCACAATCAACAGTAAGCCCGTCAAAGCTTATAACTTCAACATTTTCGTATTCTTTTGTGCTCTCTTTAATAAGATAAACCCTATCGTTGAAAGGCAAAAAAGATTTTTTTGCACTATTTTTTAAAACGGCAACAATTACCTTATCAAACATGTTTGAAGCTTTATCAAGAACATCTAAATGTCCTTTTGTAATCGGATCAAAGCTCCCCGGATATATTGCAATTCTCTGTTTATGCCCCATGGCTAAATTATAAAGAAAAAAAATGTTTAATTCAAGTAGCGAAAAATCGTTTTTTGAGAAAGTTCAAGGTTCAAACTATAACATTTCATACGGTTTATTTAAATGTTAAGTTAAGGACGAAGCCCCTTAAATTAATATTGAAGGTTATCCATAATAAATCTATCAAGTGTTAGGGGCTCAGCCTCCTAGTGATATCGGAGGTTATCTAAATTTGGGATAGATTTATCGAGTGTTAAGGCGAAGCCCGCTAAGTTAATATTGAAGGTTATCCATAATAAATCTATCAAGTGTTAGGGGCTCAGCCTCCTAGTGATATCGGAGGTTATCTAAATTTGGGATAGATTTATCGAGTGTTAAGGCGAAGCCTTCTAGTTTTGTGAGGTCAATGACCTCACAAA
>CANQDZ010000001.1 GCA_947594025.1 Candidatus Gastranaerophilales bacterium | reverse complement strand
CCTTTTACCCAGTTCACCCTTCCGTAATGTTCAACGCAATTGTCATTATAAACTTCATCCCATCTCATATTTGAAAAATCAATGACGGATTTATCGCATGAACCTTGATAAGCAAGGTTATGAATTGAGAAAACAGATTTTGTATCTTTATAAAATTCATCAAATTTATAGTTGCTTTTAAGATAAACAGGGAGCATTGCCGTGTGCCAGTCGTTTGCATGGATTACATCAGGCTTGAAGTTTAAAAGTTTGGCATATTCCATAACCGCAAGAGAAAAAGCAATGTATCTTTGGACTTCATAAACATCATCTATCCATTGAGGATAAACACAATCAAAGCAAGAAAAGTATTTTGGATTATCTACAAAAAATACGTTTATATTTTTATTATTTGGATGAGTGCATTTTTTTAATTTGAATATGTGGCTTGTATTTCCCATATTCATTTGAAGTTTAGAGTTTTCAAGCTCTTGTATTCCCCATTTTTCCTGATTTATTGAACCGTAAAGCGGAGTAAAAATTGCAATTTCGCAATCTTCATATTTTTCTAAATAAACGGGTAATTCATTAACAACATCAGCTAATCCGCCGACTTTTGAAAACGGGGCAACTTCAGCTGACGCAAATAATACTTTCATTTTTTTACTCATTGGTTAAAATCCTTAATGCTTCTTTCAAAAGTTCTTCGCTATCATCTTTTGATGTATTGTTTATTGCGGTTTTAAGCGCATCTTTATATTCCGTGTTTGACCATCCTAAAGACTGCAAGATAGTTTGAACCTCGGTTATAGTTTGGTTTGAAATTTTTGAATTACCTTCAAGGGCACTCGAAGAAATTAAAGTAAGAGTGGTATTTTCAGATGTTAATTTATCTTTTAATTCAAGTATGATTTTTTGAGCCAATTTTGCGCCGACTCCTTTTGCTCTTGAAATCATTTTATAATCGCCGTTTATAACGGCGCCAATAAGTTCTGAGCCTGAAAACTCGTCTAATAAAACCATTCCGACTTTAACGCCTATCCCCGAAACGGAGGTTAAAATATCAAATATAACTCTGTCTTCCATTTTAGAAAAACCGCACAAATACATAGTGTCTTCTTTATGGATAAGCTTTGTATAAATTTTGGCTGTTTCGCCTCTTTCGGGAAGCGATGAGATTGTTCTTTGATTGCAGGTGATTGCATAACCTATGCCGTTATTTTCAAGTACAATTTTAGGATAGTTTTTAGAAATTATTTCTCCCTTTATGTAATCGTACATAATTTATATAAGCTCCACTTCTTCAATATATCTCGGTCTTGATTTTACTTCCCTAAAAATTTGTCCCAAATATTCGCTTATAATTCCAAGACAGAATATCTGAATTCCCGAAAAGAAACAAATACATACAACAAGAGTTGTCCAGCCGGGAATTGTGTTTTTCAAATACAATTTTTCCCAAATAACTTCAAGCCCGACGCCAAAACTCAAAAGAGTAAGTATAATTCCCAAGATTGCAACAAGTCTTAAGGGCACGATTGAAAATGACGTAATGCCGTTTACCGCAAGACGCAGCAGACTTGTAAATTTAAATTTCGTGGTGCCTGCCATTCTTGCCTTTGTGTTGTAAGAAATTTTTGTTGTTTTGAAGCCCATTTCCGTAAAAACACTTCTTAAGAACAAATCATATTCCTTAAAGTTTGATAATGCTTCAAGCGCTTTTTTACCCGTCAGACGGTATTCGCTATGATTTGGGATAATTTTTGCACCCAAAAAACCCATAGTCTTATAAAACAGAGCAGACGCCAGTTTTTTAAACGGGTTTTTAATTTTATAAATTTTTCTCACACCAAAAACTATTTCATAACCTTCTTTATATTTAAGAATAAATTCTCTTATTAAATTTTCATCCTGCTGAAGGTCGGCATCAATTGTGATTGCGCAATCAACATTTAGTTTTCTGACACCCAAAAGACCTGCAAGAATTGCGCATTGGTTCCCGTAATTTCTTGTAAATTTAAGCCCTTTAACTTTTTTGGTTTTTTTATTGTACTCTTTTATAATTTCAAATGTTTTATCCAAAGAACCGTCGTCCACAAGGTAGATAAAGCTGTTTATACTTATAAGCTTTTCTTGTTCAAGGTCATTTAAAACACTTAAAAGTCTTTCAATAGTGGTTGTTAAAACCTCTTCTTCGTTATAACAAGGTACAACAATACCTAATTTTAAAGCATTATTATTTTCTGTTGGCATAGAATAATTATAATATAATAATCCCCTTCCGTACAAGTAAATAAATGTTATTTTGCTGTTTAAATATTATAGGATTGTATCGGATCAGATTAAAACTTTAAAAAATTTCCGACAAATATAAATAAAAATTTTAATTAATTACAAACAAGTATAGTTGTATACCCTCGTCCGTATTGTTTTTTGACTAATTGTAAAGTTTTGTAAAATATCTTTTTAAAATCCTAAAGTTTATTTTAAAACTGTCGTATACATTAACATACGGATAGATTTTTATTTTAAAGCAAGAGAGTTACAAGAAAAGAGAGGATATGAGCATGGGTATTATTCTTAATGGAATTAAATCATTATTTAACGCTGTTAAAGCAAGCAGAACAGCCAGAAGTCAAGCAAAAGAAACAAAATCAAATGCTGCATCCAATGGAACAAAAACATCAGAGCAATCAACTTTAAATAAGTCTAACGGACAAGATACATATACAAAATCAACAAGACCCAACCCCCAAAAAACACAAAAATCTTCAACAGAAAAAAAATCTGCTAAAGAACAATATAAAGATGATTTAAAATCTAAAGGCGTTAAAGTTAGCGACGACGAAAAGAAATTCTCTATCAACGTTCAAGCTTGGGAAAATACCGAACCTCACAAAGAAGGCATGAAAGTAAATAACTGTCTCATAAGAATTGCTTCAAACTATAAACCCGAAAATATGAGCATAAAAGACGCCATGGAAAAAATTATGAGCGCTAACGAAAATATTTACGGCGAAGAAGCAAACAGACCTAAAGTTGGCGGTAACAGCAAATATGATAAAGTTATATACACAGGTGAAGAAATCCAACTTCCTGCAGATTGGTTTGAAATTCCCGAAGAAGAAAAAGAACCCGAATTTGATGCTGAAGCTGTTGCTGATAAAATCCACGAAGCGCTAAACGGTACTCATGAAAATAAAGGCGAAGACGTTCTCTCAGAAGTTAAGAGCGAAGAGGAACTAAAAAAGGTTTACAATCAAGCACAAAACGAAAAAAGCCCCGATAAAGATGAAGCTCTTAAATACTTAGGTATCAACGGCGAATATGAATTAACAAACGAAGAATTAGCAAAAGTAACTGAAGCATACAACAAAAAATACGGCGAAAATTCTTTACAAGACGATGTTAAATATCTATTCTCTTTCAGCGATGAAAAACAAATTCTTGGAAAATTAGAAGCAGCTGAAGCAACAGTTGAATACAACAGCACTAAAGAAGCTGAAGATTCCGAAAAACAAAGAGCTAATTTGATTGATAAATATGCGGTTGAATTACACGAATCTATGTACAGAGTCGGTACCGATGAAAAAGCCCTATTAAAAGTTATGCAATTAGATCCTGCAATCGTTCATGAAGTTCTTTTAAGATATAGTGAATTATTCCACGAAAAACTTGACGTAAAAGAAAAAATGGACAAAGAATTATCAGGCGGATATCAAGACAAAATTGATGCTCTATGGGCACAACAAGAAGAATACGAAAAAGGAATTAATTAAGATTAAGAATAATCTCTTGCCAAAGTTTTACAAAACAAAGCCGTCCTTTCAAAGGGCGGCTTTTTTGTTGTATAATAATCGATATGGAAAAAAGTAAAAAAATTATATTGACTGCTGATGACTTTGGAATGAAAACCACAAGAGATGAGGCAATCAAAGATTGTTTTTTAAACGGTTTTCTAACTTCAGCATGCATTTGTGCAAATGGCGAAAGCTACCTCACCGCAATTAAAGAAGTCCTGCCAAAATGTGTTAAAAACGGCAGAAAAATGGATTTAGGCGTTCACCTTGATTTAATTGAAGGTTTTAGCCTTACAAATTGTCCGCGCTTAACCCATAAAAATAAAAAATTTAAGCATGGATTTATCTCTCTTTTAATTCATTCTTTCAGCAAATCTTTTTTAAAAGAGGCTGAACAGGAGCTTAAGGCTCAAACGGAGCTTATAACATCCATGGCGCGCGAACAAGGATTTAAGGTTTCTTTTATAAATTCGCATATACATTTCCACGCAATTCCAAATATTTTTAATATTGTGAAAAAAATTGCACATGAATACGATATTCCTTTTATCAGAACCCAAAAGGAAATCCCCGCCCTTTTAAATGAAATAAAACCTATAAATTACGTTAAAGTTGCCGTACTTTGGATTTTAAATCTGTTTAACAAAACAGATTTCACAAACGATTATATTATGGGCGTTGCGCATACCGCTAAAATGACTCCCGAGGCAATATATCAAGGGCTCGAAAGATTATTAAAATATGACTGCTTAATTGAAATTTTGCTTCACCCCGATTGTGATATACAAAATGCAAGCGGATATCTTGAATATCAAACAATTTTGGATAAAGAGCTCGAATTTGACATTCAAAAATCGGGGTACAATTTTACCTCCGTTTTAGACTTATATAACGGGGATAGCGCTAAGTAAAGTTTTTGTATATTCGTTTTGAGGATTATTGAAAATGCTCTCTATTTCTCCGTATTCAACAATTTCTCCTCTGTTCATAATGGCAACATTATTGCATAAATAACGAACAACATTTAAGTCATGAGATATAAATAAATACGTCAGATTTAATTCTTCTTTAAGGTCTTTTAAAAGATTTAAAATTTGTGCCTGTATGCTCACATCAAGCGCACTTACAGGTTCATCCGCCACAATAAATTCAGGTTCTAAAACAAGCGCTCTTGCAATTGCAATTCTTTGCCTTTGTCCGCCTGAAAACTCGTGCGGAAAACGGTTCAAGCCGTCTTTATTTAATCCCGTAAGCTCTATTACTTTAAAAATTCTCTCCTCTCTTTCTTTTTTGTTTTCCATTTTATGGATTATGAGAGGTTCTTCCAAAATATCTTTTATCTTCATTTTAGGATTTAAACTTGAATAGGGATTTTGAAATATAATTTGAGCAGAACGTCTGAAATTTATAAGTTTTTTCTTGTCAAACGACATTATATTTTCACCTTTGTATAAAATCTCTCCCCTTGTCGGCTGCAAAAGTCTTAAAACGCAATTTCCAAGTGTTGATTTACCCGAACCGGATTCTCCTACAAGACCTAAAATCTCGCCCTTTTTAATGCTTAAAGAAACATTATTTAAAGCAAGAGTTGAAAAATTTTCTTCTTTTGAAAATATATTTTCTGCCGTATAAATTTTTGTTAAATTTCTGACTTCGATTAAATTTTCCATAAAAAGATTGTATCACGTCAATTTTTTAAATGAAATTATTCCGATATTAAAAAATCAGCCGATTATTATTTGCAACATGTTTAGAATTGTATCTTTTTTGTAAAAATAGGGCAATTTTTTTTATTTTTGTGTTTATTTAGGATATAAGCAGTGTTGTTATTTAAAATAGGATGAGGTTTTTATGAAAGTTAACCGTGTACAATTAACAGATGCGAAAAACAATGTTAATGCCAGTTTTGCCGCGTCAAACAGTAAAGCACAATGTGTTCGCGAAGACTTAAAAGAGATTTCCAAAGAGGCAAGCGCAGGCGTCGCAAATATTGGTAAATCGCAAGTAAATAGCGCCAATAAGCCATCTCTTACATTGTCATTTAAAGGCGGAAACCCAAATCAGGTTTTACACATCATGCCCGAAGGTGTTGTTCTTAAAAAGGGTGGTGTTGCAACAGTTATAGCGGATTGGGTTAAGAAATTCCCCGAATATAAAAGTAATGTTGAACACGTATTTGTTATGCCATACTATAACGGCGAAATAACAAACGGTCCTGATGGGAATCCGATATCCGTGGATACCGTTATGAAAAACGGCAAGCCGCAATTTAGAAATCCAAGCAATCAATTGCAAGAATTAAACGAAGTTGCAAGATACACTATTAAAGGAAATAACATGGATAGTAAAGCGGCAGAAGATGTTGCTTGCAAAATATTTGACGCAACACACTTAATTCCTGACGAATATAAACCGAGAGAAGGGGTTGCTAAACTGCTTATGGTTCAATCACCTAAAACAGCAGCAATGCAAGTGCCCTATGCCGATACAGGTTTTGGCTATTTAGGCGGAGGCTTATACGAAAATTATACGGAATTCGCAAAAGCAAGTATTGAAGGCATGCCTCATTTAAAAAATGCGCCGGGTTTTGAAAACTTTGATCCTCGAAATGTTGTAATTCACGATTGGCACTCAAGCGGTGCGTTAAACTTTATAAGAGAAGAAGCAAGCAAGGGAAATCCTTTATATAAAGAAATGAATGTCGGATACATTTTCCACAATGCAGGTCGCGGCGGTTATCAAGGTGTTGAAGCAAGACCGCTTGATATATTTAAGTCACTTGCTACTCCGGAAGAATTTGAAACTGTTGTAAACAGCAAACGTTATATGAACTTATTTACAAGAGAAGGTGCAAATGCTGCGGCAGAACAAAAACAATTCTGGAGAGATTTAATGCCCGGTCTTGTGGATGAATTAGACACAATTAACCCGAGCATGCTTCCTATCTCTCTCGGCGAACAAGGATATATCAAAGTTGCAACGGTATCACCGGGTTATGCAAAAGAATGTGCCGAAAATCCTGAATTTGCATTAGGTCTTACAGAACATATGAAAGCTTTAAGCCAAAACGGAACACTTCAAGGCGTTACAAACGGACTTGCCGCTCCCGATGAAATGAGCCAAATTTCGCCCACAGCTTCAAAGCTTTACCACAAAAATTTCTTTGAAGGTTTAGAAAGACCAATCAAATATGCAGATGGCACCGAAGTTAAGCCTATGCTTACATTTGACCCTAAAAAATTAAGTGCCGATGAAATAAGCAATGTTAAAAAGGCAAATAAACTTAATTTCTTGGAAAGATTGGTTAAACACCAAACTGTTCAAGCAGACACTTTACCCGAAGGTATGAAACCAATTGATCTTGTAACCGGTGTATTTGGCAAGGGTGCAAAAATTACAAGCACGCTTGATGAAAGCACATTAAAAGCGGTTCAAGATGATAATGCAAGATTGTTTGCAAGCTGGGGCAGAGGTGATTTCCAAAAAGGTATCGATGAACTTCTAATGGGCGTTAAAAAATATGTAAAATCAGGTGCGGATGATAAAAAATCAATCTTTGTTATCTGCGGCGGACTTCAACCTAATGCTGAAGGTAAGGCAATTCAAAAAATTGTTGATGATTTAGCTCAAATGCCTGAATTAAAAGGACGTTTTGCATACATTGACGGTTGGGGACCTGCTTCAGCAATGGGTTCTGCTTCTGACTTTGGTGTATTCTCAAGCCGTTTTGAACCTTGCGGACTTACTCCTCAAGAAGAATACGCAAGAGGGGGTGCCGTTCTTGGTACAAACACGGGCGGTATGAAAAGTACAATCACGGAATTTGACGGAAATAACATTGATGTTGCTACAGGTTTAAGAACACAACGCGGTTTTTACGACATTAATCCTTTAGAAATGTCAACGAGCGAACTTGACCAAACTGCCGCAGGCAAAGAATATATGAATGCTTATCATGAAGCACTTGAGCAAGCTCAAAAAGAACTTGGTACAGATACTACTACCGATGCAGTTAGAGCTAAAGCACAATCAAGCGAGATTGTAGAAAAAGCAACCAGAAAATACAGAGATGAAGTAATGTCAGATGACATTGCGGAACAATTCGCCAAAGCAACAAAACTTACGGATGATGAATTAAAACAAATGCAATTCAACGCTGCAGCTCTAAAAGCTGATTGGGATAACAATAATGCAATTAACGACGGCGTTAACTCTGCATTTGACAGCTATAAAAAACATTTCTTCCAAGGCTTTACCGATGAAGCTACTTCAGTGGCGCCCAAGGAAGGTGTTATAAACAGAGAACTTATTCAAAGTATAATCGATGAAGAAAAACAAGCACAAAAAGCTGCAGAAGCAATAATAGAAGGCGCAACCGAACAAACAAAAGGCATTAAAGCAGCTATCGAACAAGGACTTGATACTGCAACGGATGCGGCCGAAGACCTTGCGGATAATGCAGGCAAAAAAGCTGCAAAATTCTTAGATAATATTCCGTTTAAAGGAAAAGTCGCAGGCGCGGTTGGTATCGCAGCAGCCGTTGTTGGCGGTGTTTATGCAATCCACAGAAGAAAAATCAAAAAAGAAGCGGATAGCTTTACTCCTTCTGCACCTCAAGCTGCACCCGCACCTCAAGCTGCACCCGCACCTCAAGCTGCACCCGCACCACAAGCTGTGCCGACACCTGCACCTGCGCCTCAAGCGGCACCTCAAAAGGCACCTGCACCACAAGCTGCACCTGCACCTGCACCTCAAGCTGCATCTGCACCACAAGCGGCACCTCAAACACCAAACAATACAACAAAATAAAGATAAGTTAAAACTATAAAACACTGTTATAACAACAATTTAACGCAGTTTGTAACGAAATGTTAACGGACTGCGTTTCATTTTGTCAATTATTTACACAAAAAATACTTTAATAAAGTATAGGAAGCAGGATATAAATTTTACAGGGAGAAAGATTATGGGAATAGGAGCAAAAGATACCCTTGATATTGCTTTAGTTAAGAAATACAATTCTTTAAGAGTTGATAATCCAATTGTCGGCAATTCAATGGTTGATCCTAATAAAATGTATGATGCAATGAATGATTATGCGTCAATGCAAAAATCTATGCTCGACATTCAGCAAAAACTCCATTCAACCTGCCTGAATGCAATTACTCCGAGTATTCAGTATTGCAAGACAAAGCGTCTGAAAAATGCACCTGCCGTTGCATAAAATGTGTGCTAAAATTATCTTATGAGAAAAATAATTTTAGCATCAAAATCGCCGAGAAGAAAAGAAATTTTAGAAAATAATGGAATAAAATTTGAAATCGTCAAATCAAATTATAAGGAAGAAAAGAATGATATATTTAATCCGACTTTTATAAAAAAGGTTTCGTATTGTAAGGCACAAGATGTTGCTCAATCAATTGATTTCGATGCCGTCGTTTTAAGTGCCGATACAATCGTAGTTCTCGATAGTGTGTGTTTAAATAAGCCTCGTAATTATAACGAGGCTCTTTTTTGTTTAAAAAAACTTTCAGACAAATGGCATAGCGTAATAACCGCAGTGACGGTTACAGACCATGAATATTCAAAGACGGAGCTTGTTGAAACAAAGGTAAAATTTAGAAAATTAAGCGAGGATGAAATAAAAAATTACATTGAAAAATTTCAGCCTTTTGACAAAGCGGGTTCGTACGGAATTCAGGATTTTGTGCTTGAAAAAGATATAGAAAATCCGCCCTCAACAAGTTTTATTGAAAAAATTGAAGGTCCTTACGACAATGTTGTGGGATTACCTGCCGAAAAAGTTCTTGAAATGCTAAAAGGGGTTAACGCCTTTTAAGAGCATCCTCGGGATGTGCGGAATTTGAAAGCAGAATATCCATATATTCGTATTTATCAAGATTATAATTTTTTATTTTTACCTTGCTCTTTTTAGGTTTTACGAGTTTTTTAGGTGTTTTTTCATTTTTTTCCATAGAGGTTTTTATATTAAATTTACTGCGTTTTTGGTTTAAGTTCTTGCCGTTTCGCACAAAAAATAAAGATTTTCTCCCGAAGATGGATTCGAACCACCGTTAGAAGAGCCAGAATCTTCTGTCCTGCCGCTAGACGATTCGGGAATATCTGAGACTATTTTAATTTCAACAAAAAATAAAAACAAGGACTAATCGATAAGTTTTGTTTTAAGCGTATAAATTGAAGTTAAGAAAGCAATCGAGCTGATTAAAATCAAAATGTACGGAACGCCGAATTTCTCACCAATCATGCCTGACGGGATAAGCATAAGAGAGCCCAGCGCAAGCGTAAAACCCTGAATAATTCCGCTTATCATACCTACATGTTTTGTCATCATACTTTGTGCATGTGCAAGCACAACTCCTGCAGTAAGCAGAATAAAAAATCCCGTAATAACGATAACTATAGGTGCAAACGGACTATGTATTTTAAGCAGATAAATAAATAACGCGGTTAAAGGTAAAAGAGGAAGATAAGACCACACAATAACCCCCTTTAGACCTGTTTTTTTCTCAAGCTTTGAACTCAGCATCATTGATATTGCACCCGCTATATAAAACAAGGTGACTAAAAGTCCTATATTTGTAACTTTATACCCATGCTCTTTCAAAAGAAACGGAATATATGTTCCGTAAGACATGGTAAGCGCCGCCTTTATAACGGTTATAAATATAAGAAATAAACAAGCCTTATTTGTTATGATTTCATATATTGCTTCAAAGAAATTACTTTCAATTTTAAATTTTTTCTTTTCGAGTTTTGGAACAAATACGAGGACAAAAAAACTTAAGATAAGTCCCAAAAGTGCAGTATAAACATATTTATCTTCACCGTATGTTTGAAAAATGTACGTTGAAAGATAAGGACCTATTGCATATCCTATTGTGCCGCAACCGAGAAAAATCCCAAGCGCCTGAGAAAGTTTAAAATTTTCCCGGAAAAAATCTTTTATCATAGCTGTTACTTGGGGGTGATAAAGTGCATTTCCAATCATGCCAAGCATTAAACATATAGTTAAAACAAATGCATTGGGAGCTTTAAGACCTAAAGGGACAAAAACAGACGCGAATATCATTCCAAAAAACATAAAAATTCTGTGATTTAATTTATCCGAAAAGTATCCGAAAACAGGCTGTAAAACGGAAGAAACAGAATGTCCTATTGCTATCACAAGGCTTATTGCCGCAATATTTATACTAAGTTTTTGAGCAATAAAAGGATATAGGGGAATTAAAATTGCGGCATACATATCAAGGGTAAAATGCCCTAAACTCAGACCAATCAACGCTCTTTTTGCTTTATCCGTATAATTAAACATTGTTTATTTAAGTGCCTTTCTTAAAACACCGTAATTTTTGCTTAAAATTAAATTCGCTTTATCCTTTTCAATTTCCTTTGTTATCATTAAAACTGCCGTTTTAACTTTATAATCACAATTCGTTAAAACTTCTTCCGCACGTTTTTTGCTCACATTTGTGAGGTCAACCACAATTTGTATTGCACGATTTTTCAATTTTTCATTGGTAGCTTTAACGTCAATCATAAAGTTTTCATAGGTTTTTCCGATTTTTATCATGGAGCCTGTAGAGAGCATATTTAAAACCATTTTTTGAGCAGTTCCCGCCTTCATTCTGCTTGAACCCGTTATAACTTCTGCGCCTACCAAAGGACATATTTTGACATCGGAACCGTTTAAAATTTTGCCCTCGGGGTTGCAGGTAATTGCTATTATTTTGCATCCTTTTTCATGTGCGGATTTCATGACCCCCAATAAATATTTAGGGTTTCCGCTTGCAGAAATTAAGACACATACATCTTCTTTTTTTAAAACTTCGCCGTCTTTTTGTCCGAGTTCAAAATTATCTTCCGCACCTTCAATTGCAAATCTGAGTGCGCAATCTCCGCCTGCAATAATTCCTTGCACCATATCATTTTCAACTCCAAAGGTTGGCGGACACTCGGAAGCATCTAAAACGCCTAGTCTTCCTGATGTTCCTGCGCCAAAATAAAACAGTCTTCCGCCTTTTAAAAATTGTTCCGATATTATATCTATCCCGTTTGCAATGCTTTTTAATTCTTTTTTAACGGCTTTTGAAACAAGTTCATCTTCTTTGTTGATTTTTTTAACAATATCAATTGTCGAAATCAAATCGATATCTTTTGTGTTTGTATTCCTGTCCTCTGTTATTATTTTTGTCATTTTCATATTATAGATGACTTTTTAAAAAAATAAAATACCTTAATGTGGTATAATGCTTTTTATGAAAAAGCCTGAAATTAAAAGAGTAATAGGTCTTATGTCTGGAACCTCCTGCGATTTTATTGATGCAGGATTTTGCGAAGTAAGTCCTGATTTTTCCGTAAAATTGATAAAAGGCATAAATTACCCTTATCCTCCCGAAATAAGGGAAATGATATTTAAGGCTTTTCGCTTTGAGATATCAATTGATGAATTGTGCAAGCTTAATTTTTTGATTGGAAAATGCTTCGCTCAGGCATCCGATATTTTAATTAAAGAACTTGGAAAACCCGACTTTATTTCAAGCCACGGGCAAACGGTTTATCATTACCCTTTTGACACAAAAATAGGAGGTCTATCTTCAAAAAGCACGCTTCAAATAGGTGAAAGTTCCGTTATCGCACAAGATACAGGGTGTCTTGTCATCTCAAATTTTAGAGAAAAAGATATTGCAGCAGGCGGTCAAGGTGCTCCTCTTGTTTGTTTTGCAGATACTAAATGGTTTAAAAATGCACTTGTACAAAATATAGGCGGAATTTCAAATGTAACTGTCGTGTCCGATAACGTTAAGCCTTTTGGATTTGATACAGGGTGCGGAAATATAATGCTTGATTATTGTACTTTAAAATTTTTTAATCAAAAATACGATAAAAACGGATTAATTGCACAAAGCGGTTGTGTTGATGAAGGCTGGCTTAATTATCTTTCAGAAGATGAATACTATACGCTTGAACCTCCAAAAACAACGGGGAGAGAACATTTTTCAAAAGAATATATCGAAGAAAAGTTAAAGTCGGCTCCAAAAAATAAAGAAGATATAATTTCAACGCTGACAGCCCTGACCGCTAAAACCATAACTGATTCTTACGAAAGATTTGTTTATAAAAAGGCGGATGTTGATAAGGTAATTATAGGCGGGGGTGGTGCTTACAATAAAACTATGATGAAAATGTTAAGGACTTATCTTCCGGATAACATTGAGCTTAAAACACATGAAGATTTTGGTATTTCAAATAATTTTAAAGAGGTTATGGCATTTGCCCTTTTAGGATATTGCACTTATTACGGCATTCCAAACAATGTATCTTCCTGTACGGGTGCAAATTCCTCGGTTGTTCTGGGAAAATTGACTTACTAATTTTGACAGAATGTAAAAATAGTAGTAGTATTATGTGGAATTTAGCCAGATTTTTATTACAGCATACTTAAATCAAGGGGATTAAAAATGTCGGATTATAAATTTGAAACCTTACAAGTGCACGCAGGGCAGGAAATGCCTGATTCTGCAACCGATGCAAGAGCGGTTCCTATATATGCCACAACATCTTACGTTTTTAAAAATTCTGCTCAGGCTGCGGGCAGATTTGCGCTTACTGAGGACGGAAATATTTATACAAGGCTTGCGAACCCGACAAGTGATGTTTTTGAACGGAGAATAGCGGCTCTTGAAGGCGGTATCGGCGCACTTGCAACCGCATCGGGTTCAGCTGCAATCACCTATGCCGTACAAAATATAGCACCTGCCGGAAGTCACATTGTATCTTCCTCTATGCTTTACGGCGGTACATATAATCTTTTTGCAAATACCTTAGAGGAACAAGGAATTAAGACAACTTTTGTTAATCCTCATAATTTTAAAGAAGTGGAAGATGCCGTTTGTGAAAATACAAAACTTATTTATACGGAAACTTTGGGTAATCCAAACTCCGATATTTCAAATATTGATGAACTCTCAAAAATAGCGCACAGGCATGGAATTCCCCTCATTGTGGATAATACTTTTGCAACGCCTTATCTGTTCAGACCGATTGAACATGGAGCAGACGTTGTTGTGCATTCCGCAACTAAATTTATAGGGGGTCACGGAACAGTCATGGGCGGTGTTATTGTTGACAGCGGCAATTTTGACTGGACTCAAAATGATAAATTTAAGGGCATATCTGCGCCCAATCCTTCTTATCATGGGATTATTTTTGCTGAAGTTTTAGGAAAAGCAGCCTATGTAGGCAAAATAAGAACAACGCTGATGAGGGATATAGGTGCCGCAATTTCACCGTTTAATTCTTTCTTGCTGCTTCAAGGGCTTGAAACTTTATCATTAAGGGTGGAAAGACACGTTGAAAATGCTCTTAAAGTTGTTGATTATTTGAAAAATCACCCCCTTGTTGAAAAAGTAAATCATCCCTCGCTTGAAAATGGTGAGCAAAAGGAGCTTTATAACAAGTATTTTGAAAATGGGGCAGGCTCAATCTTTACTTTTGAAATAAAAGGAAACCAATCGGATGCACAAAAATTTACGGAAAGTCTTAAGCTGTTTTCACTTCTTGCAAACGTTGCAGATGTAAAATCGCTTGTTATTCATCCCGCTTCAACAACTCATTCTCAATTATCTGAAGAAGAACTATTGACTTGCGGGATAAAACCTGCAACAATCAGACTTTCAATAGGCACGGAACACATTGACGATATTATTAACGACTTAGAAGAAGGCTTTAAGTCTGTAAGGCGGGTAAAATGAAATACGAAAATATTACAGATACAATAGGAAACACCCCTTTAGTTAAAATAAACAAACTAAATGAGGGCGGTGCGGATTTATATGTTAAGGTGGAATACTTTAACCCTGCAGGCTCAATTAAAGACAGAATTGCGCTTGGTATGATTGAAGATGCTGAAAAAAAAGGATTAATAAAGCCTAATGTAACAACACTTATTGAACCCACAAGCGGAAATACGGGTATCGGACTTGCATTTATTGCGGCAGTTAAAGGCTATAAGCTTATTCTTACAATGCCTGAAACTATGAGCAAAGAAAGAAGAATGCTTTTAAGAGGCTATGGCGCACGACTTGTTTTAACCGAAGGTTCCAAGGGGATGAAAGGCGCCATTGAAAAGGCAAATGAGTTAAATAAAGAAATTGAAAATTCAATTATCTTGCAGCAGTTTAAAAACATGGCAAATCCTCAAGTACATTATGATACAACCGCAAATGAAATCTGGAAAGACACCGAAGGCAAAATCGATATAGTAGTTGCGGGTGTGGGCACGGGAGGCACAATTTCAGGTATAGGCAAAAAATTAAAAGAACTAAAATCAAGCGTTAAAGCTATTGCGGTTGAGCCTAAATCATCTCCTGTTTTATCAAAGGGCATAGCAGGTCCTCATCAAATCCAAGGTATAGGTGCAGGATTTGTTCCTGATACTTTTAACCGCGATGTTGTTGATGAAATTATCACCGTTGAAAACGAGGAAGCAATTCAAACTGCAAGATTTGCCGCACTTTGCGAGGGATTATTAGTCGGTATTTCGTCAGGTGCAAGCCTGAGCGCGGCTCTCGAAGTTGCAAAAAGACCTGAAAATAAAGGTAAAACAATAGTTGCCATATTGCCTGATACGGGTGAAAGATATTTATCAAGCGTCTTGTTTGAAGATTGCAAAGAAATAACAAACGAAGATTTGGCAAATTATGCAAGCGGATGCCAAAATACTTGCAAGAATTGCAATTCAGGCTGTGGTCGTCATGAAAAATAAAGAGCATATTTAAATTATTTGTTAAGAAATAAAAGATATTTGTTTCTTAGCAAGAGCTGAAATCTTTATTGAAATATTTTCAATTTACAAAAACGCGCTTATCATGTTAACATTTAAGAAGGCATGAGAAGGATGAATATTGAAGGTTTTTTGAACAATTTATATTCAAAAACATACGTGAGAGATATTTTTGTATTTGTTATTTTAACGGGTATAAGTTTTGTACTCGGCATGAATAACGGATTTGATATGTGCCTTGATTCTTATAATTATCATATCTATAATCCATGGGCGTTTTTTCATAACAGGATTGGAATTGATGTTTTGCCTGCGGATATTCAAACTTACTTTAATCCCTTAATTGATATTCCCGCTTATCTTTTAATTAAATATCTGAATGATTTTCCAAAACTGGCTCTTGGTCTGAACAATTGTTATTACGGCATTTTTATATTTATCTTCTATAAAATAACTGACGTATTTTTTAGAGTTAAGGGCATTGAAAAATATATATGCATGACAGCCTGTATTATCCTTGCGATGACGGCGCCGATTTTATTAAATGAAGTCAACTTATTATCAAATGATGTGCAAATAGGTATCGCGGTTTTAGCAAGCATATTTATCCTTTTTAAATATCTTTACCTTGAAGACTCTAAAAAAAGAACTTTTATGATATCTCTTGCCGGACTTATCATGGGCATTATTACAGGGCTTAAGATAACATCTTGTTTTTATTGTTTTTCATTTTTCTTGACTTTGCTTATTGTAAGTCCCGATATTAAAAAGCCCTTTAAGGCAATTGTGTATTTTTGTCTTTCGATTGTGCTTGGTTTTTTGATTACGGACGGTTTTTGGCTATGGATTGTATATTCACATTTTAAAAATCCGTTTTTCCCGTATTTTAACAATATTTTTAAATCGCCATATGCGGATTTTAGCATGGTGTTAGACAGTGATTACGCACACTTAAGACCCCGCAGTATCTTTGAATTTGTATATTACCCTTTTTACGGCGCTTTTGAAAGAAGAATGCGCGGATACGAAAGAAATTTTTTTGATGCAAGATATATTTTCTCATACATCTCTATGTATTTTGCCATGATATTTGTTTGGTACAAAAATATTTGGAATTCAGGCAATTTCATGGATAAAAAATATGAAAAATTTATTTTTGTGTTTGTTATTCTTTCATACTCCGCAGGCATGTTGATATTTGGGCAGTACAGATATTTTATTCCTCTAAATGCATTAACGGGGATTTTGCTTCTTATTTTAGGTTATTCTTTGTTTAAGTCCAAGATGCTTATGACGGTAGTTTTGGCGCTTATATTTTCCCTTACTTTAATGCTGGATGTAAGAATTAACGATAAGGCAATAAGAAATTTACCCGAAGGAAAACTATTCTATGCCGAGGATATGAAAATTCCCGATAATTCCCTCGTTATTTTAGCATCACGCGCGGTTGCGGCTATGGCGATAACACAAAATGAAAATGTTAAATATATTTATCTTTCGTTTCCAAAAAATGAGGAACTCACTCCGGGTTCATATTTTGTCCCTGATGTTTACTACAAATCAGATTATATGGAAAAAACTTTAAAAGAAGAACTTTTAAAACATAAAGACAGCACATACGTTATGTACAGAAGCAATATAGCGTTAAGAGATATGGACAATTATCATAACGCATTAAATGCGTACACGGATAATAAGTTCAAAAAAATTGAAGACTGCAGGGTTATCGGGCATAATAACAATCCTGCAATCAAAGTTAAGTATAAAATATGCAAAGTAGTCATAGGAGATTAAAATGAAATTAAGTGTTGTAATCCCTTGTCTGAATGAAGAAGGAACAATTAAAACATGTATTGATAAGTGTATAAAAGCATTTGACGAACTTAATATAGAGGGAGAGGTTGTTGTAAGCGACAACGGTTCTTCCGATAAATCGGTTGAAATTGCGGAAAATGCAGGAGCAAGGGTTGTACACTGTAAAGAAAAGGGGTATGGCAATGCACTTAAATTTGGTTTTAAAAATGCAGCAGGCGAATATGTTTTAATGGGGGATGCCGATGATTCTTATGACTTTTTAGAAATTCCTCTCCTTTATAATGCACTTAAAGAAGATACTGACATGGTCATAGGCTCAAGACTCAGAGGAAATATTGAGAAAGGCGCAATGCCTCCTTTGCACAGATATTTGGGAACTCCTGTTTTGACTTTTATATTAAACATATTATACGGAACCCGAATTTCAGATTCACAATGCGGTATGCGCCTTATGAAAAGAACATCCCTTAACGAGATAAAATTTAAAACGACAGGCATGGAGTTTGCATCTGAACTTTTGGTTGAATTTGCAAAACACAAATTCAAAATAATTGAAGTTCCAATCAGTTTATATAAAGATGCCGAAGGAAGAAAGCCGCACTTAAATCCCGTTCGTGACGGATTAAGACATTTATTTTATTTAATTTCACAAAAATTTGTGTAAAAAACAAAGGATAAAAATGAAAAAAACATACATTATAGGCGCGGGCCCTGCAGGACTTGCCGCAGCATATAAGCTTTTAAAAGAAACAGACGTAAAACCCGTTATACTTGAGGAAACAAGCGATATAGGCGGAATTTCAAGAACTCACAGGTTTGACGAAAATCTTATGGATTTAGGGGGACACAGATTTTTTACAAAAAGCGATGAGGTTATGGAGTTTTGGCTATCGTTTGCCGATATACAGGAAATGCCTTCAAGAGATGATATTATCTTAAATAATCTTGCAAAATATAAAGAAACAGGAGTTAACCCCGAAACTCAAGATAACGTGCTTTTAATCAGAAGAAGACTTTCAAGAATGTTTTTTTTGAAGAAATTCTTTGATTACCCTTTAAAACTAAATTTTGAAAGTTTTAAAAATCTGGGCTTAAAAAATATTATAACCATTGGGTTTGGATATTTGATTTCATGCATTATAAAAAGAAAAGAAAATACTCTTGAAGACTTTTATATAAACAGATTTGGGAAACCTTTGTACGAGATGTTTTTTGAAGGATATACGGAAAAATTGTGGGGCACTCATCCTTCAAAACTTTCACCGGAGTGGGGAGCACAAAGAGTAAAGGGGCTTTCACTTTTGAGTGCAATCAAGGACAGTATCTTTAAAAAAGAGGGCAAAGATGTTGAAACATCTTTAATCAAAGAGTTTTATTACCCAAAATACGGCGTCGGACAGCTATATGAGCTTGCTAAAGAAAAAATAACGGAAATGGGCGGGACAATTTTATTTAACCGTAAAGTTTCAAAACTTGATTTTAACGGTGATAAAATAACCCACATCCACACAATGAATAACGAAAATCAAGAAGAAATATTTGAATGTGATGAAGTCTTTTCTTCCATGCCCGTCAAAGATTTATTTAAGGCATTTAACAAAGAAATTGATAAAAATATAAGACAGGTTGGGGAAAATTTAGCATACAGAGATTTTATGACAACAGGTCTTCTCGTTAAGAAGCTTGCGGTTAAAAATCAAACAGAATTTAAAACAGTATCTGATATTATCCCCGACTGCTGGATTTACATCCAAGAAAAAAATGTAAAAATAGGAAGACTTCAGATTTTTAATAACTGGTCTCCTTATCTTGTTAAAGACTTTGAAAATTACGTTATGCTGGGTCTGGAATATTTTTGCGACGAAGGTGATGAAATGTGGACCTGTGACGATAATAAATTTATTGAGTTTGCATCAGACGAGCTTTCTAAAATCGGAATAATTAACAAAGAAGATATAATTAAAGGGACGGTTGTCAGGGTCAAAAAAGCGTACCCTAAATATACGGGCTGCTACAGCGAATTTCCAAAAGTTATTGAATATTTGAACACAATTGAAAATCTTTATTGTATAGGAAGAAACGGTCAGCACAGATATAACAATATGGACCATTCAATCCTAACCGCATTCAGGGCGGTTGATGCTTCTTTAGGAAAGTGCGATAAAAAAATTATTTGGAATGTGAACACGGAAAAAGAATATCACGAAACAAAAAATTAAGATAAAAAAGCGCCGTATCCCTTTGATACGGCGCTTTATTTATTTTATACTTTTGGGCACATTGCAAGAGTTTTTTGGATGTCTTCATCTGTCGGGATATAATCTGACATTTCGCCGTCGTTAAATTTTTGATATGCAACCAAGTCAAAATATCCCGTGCCCGTAAGTCCAAACACAATTGTTTTTTCTTCGTTATTTTCTTTGCATTTTAAAGCCTCATCAATTGTGGTCCTTATGGCATGACTGCTTTCAGGTGCGGGAAGTATGCCTTCAACTCTCGCAAATAATTTTGCGGCTTCAAATACTTTTGTTTGTTCAACACTTACCGCCTTTATTAAGCCTTTATCATAAAGCTCTGATAAAATTGTGCTCATTCCGTGGTATCTTAAACCGCCTGCGTGGTTTGCGGAAGGCATAAATTTTGAACCTAAAGTATACATTTTTGCAAGCGGGCAGATGCATCCCGTGTCGCAAAAATCATACACATATTTTCCGCGCGTAAGACTTGGACAGGAAGCAGGTTCGACGGCTATGATTTCATAATCGTTTTCGCCTCTTAATTTTTCGCCCATAAATGGTGCAATGAGCCCGCCAAGGTTTGAACCTCCGCCCGCACAGCCTATTATCATATCGGGTTTTATTCCGTATTTATCAAGTGCAATTTTTGTTTCCTGTCCTATTATTGATTGATGTAAAAGCACCTGATTTAAAACAGAACCTAAAACGTATCTGTAGCCTTCATTTGTAACTGCAGCTTCAACGGCTTCTGAAATTGCACAGCCGAGAGAACCTGTTGAATTTGGAAGCTCTTTGTTTATTTGTCTTCCAATATTCGTTTCCATTGAAGGTGAAGGGATAACCTCTGCACCATAAGTTCTCATGACTTCACGCCTGAAAGGTTTCTGCTCGTATGAACACTTAACCATAAAGACTTTGCAATCAAGTCCGAAATATCCCGTTGCCATTGAAAGTGCCGTTCCCCATTGACCTGCACCTGTTTCCGTTGTGACGCCTTTAAGCCCTTGTTTTTTAGCATAGTAAGCTTGAGCAATTGCGGAATTTAGTTTATGAGAACCGGATGTATTGTTTCCCTCAAACTTATAGTAGATTTTAGCAGGTGTTTGAAGTTCTTTTTCAAGAAAATAGGCTCTAACCAAGGGTGAGGGTCTGTACATATTATAGAAATCACGAATTTCTTTTGGAATTTCTATATATCTTGTGTCATTATCAAGTTCCTGATTAACCAATTCTTCACAAAAAACTTGAGATAATTCCTCCCGCGTCATTGGTTCTTTTGTCGCGGGGTTTAATAACGGTGCGGGTTTTTCTTTCATATCCGCACGCACATTGTACCAATTTTTTGGCATCTCATCTTCTGATAAATAAATTTTGTAAGGTATTTTGTCGTTCATATTATCCTCCATTCTTTTATATAAACACAAAAATGCGAATAATTAAAAATCATTCGCCAAACTTAAAATTATGTATAAATACGCAAATAAGCTCGGCAAACTATTGCCAAGACCACCAAATATTAACGTTTGCAGTATTTACACTTTTCATATGAGTAAAGTTTAGTGTAATTTTTTATTTTTGTCAAATAAATTTGCACGCTAATTATAAGAAATTTTAAAAAGTTTAAAATATATTAAGAATATTTTTTGTTTTTTAATTATTTTAATTTTCTTATTTTCAAGACTGGGATTATAATTAGCCCGATTTTAAAATTTAAAATTATTAAATTGCATAAAATGTAACATTTTACTTAAACATCATGAAACATCGTGATATAATATTTTCTACTTTGGAAGGAGGATGGGTTTAAAAACGTGGAAATCGCGGTAGAACAAGAAAAATATGCTACATCAAAATTTGTTTCCGGAAAATGGGAGCATGTTATTGACGTACGTGATTTTATACAGCAAAATTATACCCCCTATGACGGTGATGCAAATTTCTTAAAAGGACCAACCCCCGCAACCAAGAAATTGTGGGAAGAATGCTGTGATTTATTTAAAAAAGAACGTGAAAACGGCGGGGTTCTTGATATGGATACAGAAGTTGTTTCAACAATCACATCTCATGCCCCGGGATATATTGATAAAGAACTTGAAGTAATTGTAGGTCTTCAAACGGATAAACCTCTAAAACGTTCTATGCAGCCATTTGGCGGAATTAGAATGGCGGAAACCGCATGCAAGTCTTACGGCTACGAAATTGATAAAAAAGTTGCAGAAATTTTTACAAAATACAGAAAAACACACAACCAAGGCGTTTTTGACTGCTACACGCCCGAAATGAAAAAAGCACGCCATGCGGCAATTTTGACCGGCTTGCCCGATGCATACGGCAGAGGCCGTATAATTGGTGATTATCGGAGAGTTGCTCTTTACGGTATAGACAGGCTTATTGAAGATAAAGTTCAACAGCATGCTTCAATAGACGGCACAATGAGCCCTGAAAAAATCCAACTAAAAGAAGAATTAATGGAGCAGATAAGAGCCCTGGGCGAAATGGCAGAGCTGGGCGATATGTACGGTTTTGATATCAGAAAGCCTGCACGAAACGCAAGAGAAGCCATTCAATGGCTGTATTTTGGATATCTTTCAGCGGTTAAAGAGCAAAACGGTGCTGCCATGTCAATCGGCAGAACCTCAACTTTCCTCGATATATATATTGAAAGGGACTTAAAAGAAGGTATTATAACGGAAGAACAAGCTCAAGAGATGATTGACCATTTTGTCATGAAGCTAAGGCTTGTCAGATTTGCAAGAACACCTGAATACAATTCCTTGTTTTCAGGCGACCCTACTTGGGTAACCGAATCAATTGCGGGTATCGGGGTTGACGGACGTCATTTGGTCACAAAAAATTCATTCAGATACCTTCATACTCTTGAAAATTTAGGTACCGCACCTGAACCAAACTTGACTATTTTATGGTCAACAAGGCTTCCATACGCTTTTAAAAGATATGCGGCGCATATTTCCATTGAAACATCATCGGTTCAATATGAAAACGACGATTTAATGAGACCAATCCATGGTGATGATTACGCCATTGCATGTTGTGTTTCTTCAATGGTTATGGGCAAAGAAATGCAATTCTTCGGCGCCCGTGCAAACTTAGCTAAATGTTTATTGTATGCAATAAACGGCGGTATTGACGAAAGATTGAAAGAGCAGGTTGCTCCTGAATTTAGAGCCATAACTTCAACATATCTTGATTATGATGAAGTTATGGAAAAATACGAAAATATGATGGAATGGCTTGCCGGCTTGTATGTAAATACTTTAAACGTAATTCATTACATGCACGATAAATATTGCTATGAAAGATCACAAATGGCGCTTTTAGACAGAGATGTAAAACGCTATTTTGCAACAGGTATTGCAGGTCTTTCAGTTGTTGCGGATTCTTTATCCGCAATAAAATATGCAAAAGTAAAAACCATAAGAGATGAATCAGGAATTGTCGTAGATTACGAAATTGAGGGCGAATACCCAAAATACGGCAACAATGATGACAGAGTTGATTCAATTGCGGTAGAGATTGTTTCGAAATTCATGAACATGATAAGAAAACATTACACATATCGGAATTCAATTCCTACAATGTCAATTTTAACAATCACATCAAACGTTGTGTACGGCAAAAAAACAGGCAACACACCTGACGGCAGAAAAATGGGCGTGCCTTTGGCTCCAGGTGCAAACCCTATGCATGGCCGTGATTCAAACGGTGCCGTCGCATCTCTTTCTTCCGTTTCTAAAATACCGTTTAAAGACGCACAAGACGGAATTTCAAATACATTTTCAATCGTGCCCAATGCTTTAGGCAAAGATGAAGTATTTTTTGGTGATTTAGATATTCAGCTTGATTTTGGCTGCAGCCAAGGTGTTTGCCAAGAGGAGGAAATATAAATGACTGTTCAACAAGAAGAAAATTTAATAAGCTTAATAGACGGATACGTCGAAAAAGGCGGTCATCACTTGAATGTGAATGTGTTTAACAAGGCAACTTTGCTTGATGCGCAGGCTCATCCTGAAAAATATCCTCAACTGACGGTCAGGGTTTCAGGATATGCGGTAAATTTCATCAAATTGACAAAAGAACAGCAGGATGACGTTATTTCAAGAACATTCCATTCTTCATTAAACGGTTAATTTATGCCGCAAGTGTACGGAAATATTCACTCAATAGAAACCATGGGTACGGTGGACGGACCGGGGGTCAGGTTTGTTGTTTTTACTCAAGGCTGTCCCATGAGATGTTTATATTGCCATAATCCAGATACTTGGAATATGCATGAAAATAAAAAAATGACACCTGACGAAATTCTTTTAAAATATGACGGAGTAAAAGAATTTACAAAGGGAGGAATAACCGTGACGGGAGGCGAACCCTTACATCAAGCTGATTTTGTTATTGAACTTTTCAAAAAAGCACGTTCAAAGGGAATTCACACAGCCTTAGATACATCGGGAATTTATTTTGATAAAAATAATACCCGAAAATTTGATGAACTTATAAAATATACCTCTCTTGTTTTGCTTGATATAAAAGAGATTGACCCGGATAAACACAAAAAACTTACGGGTCATTCAAATCAAAATATACTGGATTTTGCACGATATTTATCTGAAAACAGCATTCCCGTTTGGATAAGGTATGTTGTTGTTCCAAATTTAACCGACGATAAAAATGACCTTATGCGTTTGGGCAAGTTTCTTTCAACACTTAAAAATATAAAAGCACTTGATGTTATTCCTTATCATGATATGGCAATTCCAAAATATAAAGAACTTCAAATCGAATATAAAATAAAAGATACCAAAACTCCGAGCAAAGAAGAAACAATCGAAGCAAGAAACATCATTTTATCCAATATGAAAGCTTAATTTCCGCATATATCTTTTGCTGCCGCATATCCGCAAGACCAGCAATTTTGAAGATTAAAACCGCCAGTAAAGCCGTCTATATCTAAAACCTCGCCTATAAAATAAACGTTTTTGTTCAGTTTTGATTTGCAGTTTTTGTCAATTTCTTTTAAATTAACCCCGCCGGCAGTTACAATTTCTCCTTTGTTGTCCGCAGAAATTATATTGAAAGATAATGTTTTAAGGTTTTCAATTTCTTCTTTTGTAACGTGGGCTCCCTGCTTATCAAAATTTTTAACCAATACTTTTGCAAGGTTTCGGGGTATAAAATCTGAAACCGTGTTGCCAAAACTTTTTTGAGAGTGAGTTTTTAATTTTTCTTTCAATTTTTCGGTATCTAAAAGAGAAATTTCTAAAAATCTTGGATATTTTGAATAAGCATTTAAAGAAGAATGTTTGTACACATAAGGACCTGAAATTCCTTCATGCGTGAATAAAAGGTTATCACCGTTTATATTCAAGGTAATGCCTGAAGGATATTTTTCTTTTGTTATGTAGCCATGTAAGGAAGGGGCAGGTGTTGTTATAGTATGTCCCATTTGTTTTGCAAGCTCATAACCTGAATGACCCCCGATAGCGGCTACTATTTTATCAAAATTCGAAAGATTTTTCAGTGAAAGTATTTCTTCCTTTATAATTTTAACGTTGTTTCTTTCAAGCTCTCCTAAAAGTTTTTCTCTCATATCCCGTGCGCTGTTTGATTTTGGGAAAATTCTTTTATCTTGTTGAATGTACGTTTCAATGCCTATGCTTTTTAGGTATTCAAGAGTATCTGAAACGGAATGATTATAAAAAATTGAGTAGAGGAATTTTTCTCCTCGGGGATAATTTTTTGCTAATTCTTTAACATCATATTCCGCGTATGATAAATTGCATCTTCCTCCTCCGGTTGCAAGGAGAGTTTTTAAAGCTTTATTTTTTTCAAAGATTGTAACATCAATATCCTTGTTATTTTTTTTAATCTGCAAGGCACAATAAACGCCTGAAGGACCTCCTCCTATAATTGCAATACGTTTAGTCACGAGACTCATCTCCGATGACCGTTCCGTATAAAAAGACATCCTCAGGTGCTTCAAGTTCCTGATGAAGTTCGGCAATTGTTTTGTTTAGTACGGGGTGGACAATTTCAGGGTCAATTTCCATTAAGGGGACAAGTGCAAATGCCCTTTTATGCACCAAATAATGCGGAATTTCAAGAAAATCATTTTTAAAGATTAAATCATCATAAAAGATAATATCAATATCTATATCTCTTTCCATCCAGCGTTTTTCATGTTCTCTGTCACGTCCGAGTTTTGTTTCAATGTCTTGGCATACCCTTAAAAGCTCAATTGGTTTAAGTGTAGTTTCTATTTTAACTGCTGCGTTTACAAACCAATTTGTATCCATTTTTTTGTAGGGCTCTGTTTCATAAAACATTGACGTTTCAAGAATTTTAACGGCACAATGACTGCCGAGCATAGTTGCCGCTTGCTGTATGTTTGAAATCTTATCATTCTTATTAGAACCCAACAATAGGTAGCTTATTGACATATTAACATTTTATTATTCTTTTGTTATAATAGCAATATATTTAATTTTTGGAGATAACTATGAATAAAAACCAGAGTGTGGGTATATGGATAATTGTTGGTATTTTGCTTGCTCTATTATTAGTCGGTATTCTTAGCGGTCCCACCACATCAACTTACGAAATTCCATATTCTCAATTTATAAATAAGGTAAAATTAGGTGAAATTGAATCGGTTCAAATAAGAGATAATATTCTTTACGCCATTCCAAAAAGCGATAAATCCTTAACCGAGACAAAAGAAGAAAATGCGCCTGAAAATCAAAACAATTCAAGTTTAAAACCCGCATTTGACAACCTGACTAATGTTCAGGAAGCAAAAGAAAGATTTAAGGTTCAAATTCCGGAGAATGACCCCAAAATGTATTCTTTTCTTGAAACAAACGGTGTTGAAATTATAATTGATAAGCCTCAAGATTCAAACTGGATTATGTCGCTTGTGACAGGTTTATTTATATTTGGTCTTATCATTATGATTTTAAGAGGAATTCAACAAGGCGGTTCTTCCGCCATGAATTTTGGTAAATCCAGAGCAAAAATGCTTATGGATAATAAAGTTAAAGTGACATTTAAAGATGTTGCAGGTATTGATGAAGAAAGACAAGAACTTGAAGAAATTGTTGATTTCTTAAAAAATAGTGAAAAATACGTTAAGCTTGGCGCAAAAATACCAAAAGGCGTGCTTTTAGTCGGCTCGCCCGGTACGGGTAAAACACTCATGGCGAAAGCCGTTGCAGGAGAAGCGGGAGTTGCTTTTTTCTCAATATCGGGTTCAGATTTCGTAGAAATGTTTGTGGGTGTTGGTGCTTCACGTGTTCGTGATTTGTTTGAACAAGCAAAAAAACACCAGCCCTGCATAATATTTATTGACGAAATTGATGCCGTAGGACGTCAAAGAGGTGCGGGTCTTGGCGGCGGACATGATGAGCGTGAGCAAACCCTAAATCAATTACTTGTTGAAATGGACGGTTTTGATGAAAATACAAATATAATTATTCTCGCAGCGACAAACAGACCCGATATTCTTGATAATGCACTTTTAAGACCGGGTCGTTTTGACCGTCAAATTTACGTTTCAATGCCTGATATAAAGGGTAGAGAAGATATTCTAAAGGTTCATGCCAAAAATAAAAGCTTTGAGGACAGTGTTGACCTTAAGGTTCTTGCAAAAAGAACCCCCGGATTTACGGGTGCCGATTTAAAGAGTCTTTTAAATGAGGCTGCGCTTTTAGCTGCAAGAAAAAATAAAGATAAAATCTCAATGGAAGATATTGACAACTCGATAGACAGAGTAATTGCAGGTATTGAAAAAAGAAGCAAGGTAATGACCGATGAAGATAAAGAAATTACATCTTATCATGAAATAGGACACACCTTGATTGATAAATTGCTGCCTGAAATTAATGAACTTCATAAAGTTTCAATTATTCCGAGAGGTATGGCACTCGGCATTACCTGGACAAGCCCAAAGGATGAAAAAGTACATATAAATAAAGAGAAGCTTCTTGCAAGGATTGCAATGATACTTGGCGGACGTGCCGCAGAAGAAGTTGTTTACGGAAAGGACAAAATTTCAACGGGAGCTTCAAATGACCTTCAACAAGTGACATCAATTGCGCAGAAAATGGTTCGCGAGTGGGGTATGTCTGAAAAAATGGGTAATCTTGCTTACGGTAAATCACAAGAGCATGTATTTATGGGACGTGATTTTGGACATCAAAAAGATTATTCCGAAAAAATTGCAGCGGATATTGATGCTGAAATTAAAAGAATAGTTGACGAACAATACGAAAGAGCAAAAAAATTACTGACTGAAAATCGTGATATGCTTGACACTCTTGCAAGAGAACTTCTTGAAAAGGAAACTCTTGACGATAGTGAAGTAACTGAAATAATGGAAAAAATAAAAGCACAAAGAGGGGAGAATATTGGCTAATCCTCAGTTTGCTGTCGAAATTCCGTTAAAAATTAAAGACAATTACCCCGATATCTTAAAAAAATATTGGGGTAACTGCATTTCAAATCCCGCAGATTTTTTTTGTGAAGCTCAAAAAAGAGCAAAAGAAGCAGGTGCAAATTACATATCGCTATATTTAAATATCGATGATTTGTCTGAAAAAGATACCTGCGCCCAAGTGCTAAAGGATATAAGTAAAATAATTTCAATGCCGTTTATTGTAAGGGGTTCTTCAAATAAAGCTTTTAACGAAGTTTTAATCCCTTATATTTCAAAATATCTGCCAAAGGACTGCATTGTGGCGCACGCTCAGGACACAAATTATGTCAATGTTGTTCGCGCGGTATTGGGGCATAAAATAGTTTTAAGAACTCCGATAGATATCAATTTAACAAAGGAATTAAATATTTTATCCGTTGATGAGGGTGTAAACCCAAAGGATATTTTGATTGACCCCGATATGGGGTGTGTGGGCTACGGACTTGATTATGGTTTTAGCATAATAGAGAGAATAAAAGAAGCTGCCAAAAAAGGCGATAAAATGCTCGATATGCCAATAATAGTTTTTACGGGCGAAGAAAGCTATAAGGCAAAAGAGACAAAGAGTGAGGATTTTAAACCATCTTGGGGCGACATTGAAACAAGAAGCTTATCTTGGGAAATTGCAACAACGACATCACTCCTTACGGCAGGCGCTGATATTGCAGTTGTGTGGAACCCTGAAACGGTTAAAGCTGTTAAAAAAACTTGGGGGAATGTGTAATGGCGCTTGAAACCATGCAAATTTTTAAACATCTTCCCGCGGCAAAAAGGCTTGAAAATTCAAACTGTAAGAAATGCGGATGCCCGACCTGCATGGCATTTGCTCTAAAATTATCTAAGGGCAATATTGATATCAACTCTTGCCCGTACACAGATGACGAACTTAGAGAAAAAATTACTCAGGCGAATAAAATACAACAAAAAACAGTTATATTTAACGGGGTTAAAATTGGCGGTGAAACCGTTTTTTCAAGACATGAAAAAACATTTATAAACCCATGTCCTATATTTATTTCACTTGACCCAAAAGACAAAGATAAGTTAAACAGAATTTTAAATTACGAAATTGAAAGCGTTGGCAAGGTCTATAAAATAGACGGTATTTACTTGACATCAACCGACGAAAAATTAAAATCCGACCTTGAACAAAAAGGATATGCCGTTATTTATCATGAATATCTTGAAGCTTTAAACGAGGTAAAAGAAAAAAATATTCTCGAAATGACAAAAGAAATTGATTTCATAAGACAAAAATCAATTGTCGAAAGAGATGAAAAATACTCCGATCCGATTTATGTCCATTTAAAAGAAGATAACCCTGCTCTTTTATGTGCAAAGATAAGTGCCGTAATTTCAAGGTGCGTGAGCCTTATAATCTTAGATAGCTTTAATGAAGCCGTTATTACAACTTCTTTTGTGTTAAGGCAAAATATCTACACTGATCCTGAAAAACCGCTTCAAGTTGAGTCTAAGGTATATGAATTTAATAATCCCGATGAAAATGCCCATGTATTTTTAACGACAAACTTTGCACTGACTTATTTTGCAGTTGCAAACGAACTTGCAACAATTAAAAACGGTTCTTATCTTGTAATAACCCCGTCAGAGGGAATGAGTGTTTTAACTGCATGGTCTGCCGAAAAAATAACGGCAAAAATTGCGGGAGATATGGTTAAATCAAGCGAAAAATTAAAGAAAGTAAAGGTTAAAAAGATTATTTTACCAGGACTTTTGGCTGATATAAAGGAAGAATTGGAGCTTGAAATTCCGGATTGGGAAGTTATAATCGGGCCATGCGAGGCGTATAAACTTCCGGATTACGTAAAAAACGGATATTGATAAATTAAAAGATGAGCTTTTGGCTCATCTTATAGCTAATGTGCAGAGTTGTCTACCTTCTTATATCTTTTTAAAGCTGTCAAAATTATCTCTTTGGTTTCTTGGTTCAAACAAAAAATCAATTAAATCGTCTTTATTATCTTTCGCCCTCGGTGAAATAAAGGGGTTCATTTCTTTTATGTTTCCCATTACCATATTTGAATTTCTCATTCTTACACTAAAGTCCATAGAATACCTTCCTTATTGTTTACGGTTGAGTAATATTTTTTCTGTATTGTTTACATGTCTTTTTTAAGAAAAATTTACAAAAAGTCAATTTTTTGAGCAAAAACCCTCTAAAACATTTAAATTTTGTAAAGAACTTGCATTCTTTCATAAAAGCTCTATAATGAGTTTTGTAGTATATATAGAAGGGAGTTCAACATGAACAAAGAAGAATTGGTACAAGAAGTAGCAAAAGTAGCTAAAGTTACTAAAAAAGATGCTACAACTGTTTTAGAAGCTGTTATCTGTGCTGTTCAAGGTGCTGTTAAAAAAGGTCAAAAAGTTACTTTGGTTGGTTTCGGTACATTTGAAGCAAGAAAAAGAGCTGCAAGAAAAGGCCGCAACCCTCAAACAGGCAAAGAAATCAAAATTGCTGCAAAAACAGTTCCGGCATTTTCAGCAGGTAAAAAATTCAAAGACTTAGTTAACAAGTAAGAATTTAAACTTGATATAAAAATCCCTGAGGGTTTTCCTCAGGGATTTTTTGTTATTTAACCTTTTTTATTTTTGAAGCTAAAAATTTTAAAACGATTTTTTATTTGTGCTGACAAAGCTGTCTGCCATGGCAGATACTTTTGGGCATTGTTTAGTTGAAAAGTTTTTTGTGGTTTTTGGCAAATTCTGATATATATTAACTGCCATAAATTTTCCCAGTTTTTGCATTTTGTATTCCCTTCTTTGATGAATACAAAACTTGTAAAAAATTTTTTTTAACCAAAAACTCTTTTAACTTCTTCTCTGTCGTCAAAGTGTATTGTTCTATCATTTAGGATTTGATAGTTTTCATGTCCTTTGCCTGCAACTATTATGACATCGTTTTCGTTCGAAATTTTCTTTAACAGTTCAATTGCACTTCTTCTGTCGGGTTCAACAAAAACGGTTTTAGGGTCAATTCCTTTAAGTCCTGCAAGAATATCCGTTATAATTTGTTGAACATCTTCGCTTCTTGGGTTATCGGATGTAATTACGATTTTATCCGATAAGTCTTGTGCGATTTTGCCCATTTTAGGACGTTTTGTGGCATCTCTGTCACCGCCGCAGCCAAATAAACATATAAGTTCAGCATCCTTATGAGTTAATTCTCTTGCGGCCCTTAAGATGTTTTCCAGACCGTCGGGAGTATGAGCATAATCTACAATAACCATTGGGTTTGTATGTACTATTTCAAAACGTCCTGCGACCCCTTGGGTGTTTTCAAGAGCTTCTTTGCAGGTTTTCAAATCCATAGAGCAAGCAAGGCAAGTTGTAATTGCTGCAAGTGCATTATAGATACTGAACATTCCGTTTAAATGAAGTTCAATAGGGAGTGTTTCGCCAAGCGCTGTGCAGTTAAATTTTGCACCTGAAGATGTGAATTCAATGTCATCCGCTTTAACATCCGCTATATTTTTAACGCCGTATGTGTAAACTTTAACTCCTTCTTTTATGTTTTCAATAAGCCTCTTTGCATATTTATCATCAATATTTATAACTGCAAATGCGCCTGAATCAAGACTTTGGAATAATTTCTGTTTTGCAAGAAAATAATTTTCCATTGTGATGTGATAGTCAAGGTGATCTTGAGTCAGATTTGTAAATACCGCACCTTTAAAATCGCATTTTCTTACACGAAATTGTTCAAGAGCGTGCGAACTGACTTCAGTTACCACGTTTGTAATATCGTGATTTAAGATTTTTTCAAGTGTAGCTTGTAACTCGGGTGCCTGCGGAGTGGTATGTTTTGCTTCAAAATATTCGCTCTTATGTGAAAGTTTATACCCTAAAGTTCCAATTAAAGCGCATTTTTTGCCGCCTTCCTCCATTATTTTTTGAATAAGGTGAGTAACCGTTGTTTTGCCGTTAGTTCCCGTAACCCCAATCAGATTTAAATTTTTTGAAGGATAATGGTGAAAACAGGCTGCTAAATCAGCAATTTTCTTTTGCGTTGATTTCACTATAAGCTGCGGAATTTCAATATTTAAGGGTCTTTCACACATAAGTGCAGTGGCGCCTTTTTCAAATGCTTTTTGTGCGAAGTCGTGTCCGTCAACGTGTTCACCCTTTAAACATACAAAAATCTCATGACTGTTTATTGTATTTGAATTATAGGAAATTCCTTTAATATCAATGTTCTTAAAATTCAATACTTCTTCAGGTTTAACATGTTCAATAATTGTGCTTAATTCCATTTTATCCTCCAATTTTGTCCGGTTTTAAGTTTAATATTTTTGCGGTTTCAAGTGCAATTTCTTTAAATACGGGTAATGCAACCGTTGCACCCCATATACCGCCGCCTTGTGCGCTGTCTACAACAACATAAATTACAACTTTTGGGTCTGATGCGGGCAAGAAACCGATAGTTGATGTGTATAATTTATTAGAGTAGCCGACCCCGTTCTCGTTAGGTTTTTTTGATGTACCTGTTTTTGCGGCAAGCGTGAAATCTTTTAGATTTTCATTCGGACTTTCTTCAACGGCCTTTGCAAGAAGTTCGGTTACGTCTCTTGCTTGTCCCTCGTCCATTACCCTTCTTCTTGCAACTTTTTCAGCTTCTTGTTCCGGCGTGTATTTAATAACGTGAGGGGTTACCCATACTCCTTTATTTGCAATTGCACCGATTGCGGCAAGCATTTGAATTGCGGTGACAGATGAGCCGTATCCGTGTCCCATACTTGCGTGGTCGCTTTTATCCCACCTTTCCCATGATTTAAGAAGTCCTTTGGCTTCACCCGGAAGATCAATGCCTGTCCTTCCGCCAAAGTTAAATGACCTTAGAATATTATAATATCGTTCCTTCGGAATACTTAGAGCGATGTTTATAGACCCAACGTTACTTGAATGTTTTAACAGATAAACTAAATCAATCATGCCGGGGTACGGGAATTTTTTATAATCATGGTTTTTAATGGTCCATGTGCCGATTTTAACCTTGCCCGTATCCAACACACGGGAATTTTTGTTATATTGTCCGCTTATGATGCCTGATGATACCGTTATAATTTTAAAAGTTGACCCCGGAGGATAAACATCCGTTAAGGGCCAGTTTTTAAATTCTTTATCCGAATATTTGTAGTATTGATTAGGATTGTAGTAAGGATAAACCGCAAATGCCAATATTTCGCCGTTTGAAGGGTCCATTACAATTGCAGCCCCTCTTTTTGCATTTTTATCTGCTATTTGCTTGTATAAAACCTTTTCACAAACGTGCTGAATTGCAGAATCGATAGTTAATGTAAGAGTTTTACCTCTTTGGGGTTTTGTTAATTTTTCAGGTTTTGTGGAAAGGTCAAACACAATATTTCCGTTACCAGTTTTTTCATAGGTTTCTTGTTCTCCGCCATCTTCAAGCCATTCTTTTGCGGTTTTTTCAACTCCGCTTGCAATATCGGCATTAGGGTTATAATAACCCAAAACGTGAGATGCCAAAATGCCTTGAGGATATACTCTTTTTGTTGTTTCATCAAGAGAAAGTTCTCTGTAATGGGCTTCTCTTATTTTGTCCGCAACTTTTCTTTCTATACCTTTTTTAAGCAAAATATTCTTTTTATCTTGAGAGAGCTTTATCATAAGCTGTTTTTTGGTTGTGTTGAGCAGGGGTGCTAAAAATGTTGCAAGTTCTTCTTTTGGAGTGTCACCGTCGGATAATCTTGCATAAAGGTTAAATGTCGTCACATCCGTTGCAAGTTTTATTCCGTTTCTGTCAACAATTTCTCCTCTTAAAATAAACAGCTTTTTAGTTCTGTGAGTTTTTCCCCTGTAATGTCTTACGTCAAAAATTTGAATTGCAAATAAATATACTGAAAAAACAAGCACAAACAAGGTGATAAGACCTTGTACAAGTTTTACTCTATTATCAAATGTTCTGTGATTATTCTTCCTGCCCAAAATTCACCGCCGGTTAATATCCCAAAGCCCAAGGACTAACGTTAGGCACATTCCTTTTGTCTGTATTCACAACAGGAACAGGTTTTTCCGGCAATTCGATAACTTGCTCTGCAGTGCGTAATAAATTTGTTTGCGAAACCGTTCTATCAACGTTGTGATAAGACTGCAGATAATCTAATTGATTTTGTAAATCTTCATTAGCATAGTTTATTGAAAGAGTTTCTTTTTGAATTTTATTCAATTTGATTTCATCAATTGTTACAAAGTAGTAACTCAATAAACAGACGCAAATCAAGGAACCTAAAATAAAATAAAGAACGGTATTGATTCTTTCAATAACCATTTGCTTATACGATTGGTCTTCTATAAAGTATCCGCTTATAATTTGTGATTTATGCTGAGTTTGTTTTATTTTTTGAGGTGCTTTTTTTGACAGCGCAGACTTAATATGAGATACGGCATTTGAATCTCTTTGAGTTATTTTCTTCTTGCTTTTTGTTGAATTCATCACCGATTTGACTTTCCTAAATTTTCTGCGCCAATCTCAACTTTGCACTTCTTGAAGGCGGGTTTTCTTTAATTTCTTCGTCACTTGCACAAATAGGTTTTTTGTTAAGTAACCTTAAAATTCCCTTTTCACTGTTTTGTTGTGGCTTGAACTTATTACACTTTTCACTCTTTGTATAGTCTTTTAAGATGTTTTTTGCAATTCTGTCTTCTAAAGAATGGAATGTAACTATACTTATTATAGCACCTGAATCCAATAATTTGACAACTCTATTTAAAGTATTTTCAAAATTTAATAATTCATTATTTACTTCAATTCTTATTGCTTGGAAAACCCTTGTTGCGCAATGAATTTTAGAGTTTGTTTTAGGGGTGCATTTTTTGATTAAATCTGCCAATTGTAAAGTTGTGTTAATGGGTCTTGAATTGATAATAGCTTTTGCTATCCTTTTTGAAAATCTTTCTTCTCCGTATTCAGAAAAAATTCTGATTAAATCGCCCTCTTTATAGGTGTTTACAACGTCATAGGCGGTTAAGCTTCCCTGTTTATTAAAACGCATATCCAAAGGTGCATCTTTCATAAAGCTGAAACCGCGCTCAGCTTTTGTTAATTGATGATATGAGGCACCTAAATCAAAAATAATTCCGCCCGTAATTTTTTCAATCCCCATTTCTTTAAGGTGCTCAGGGATTGTTGTATAACTGTCTTTTATGATTGTGACATTTTTAAAATCTTTTAAAACTTCGCTCGCCTTTTTAATGGCATCATCGTCAACATCAAAAGAGATTAAACGCCCGCCTTCTCCAAGACTTTGAGCTATCATTTTGCTGTGGCCTCCGCCTCCTAAGGTTGCATCAATAAATATTTTATTGCTTCCTTTGGCATTTAGTCCTTCTGTTGCTTCGTGAAGCATAACGGTATAATGCTTAAAATCGTCTTTATTTTCTTGCATACCTGATTTTACCATATTTTTACATATTTATATTCTTTTTTAGTCTTTTTATTATGTTCTCTTTTGTCATTTCGGGGTATATCGGGGAGTCTTTATAATATTTCATATAACGGGTAATTATATTTTGAGGCAGCGGTTCGCCTCTGTCTAATATTTGCGAAATATAAATTAAATAATTATCCTGTTCTTCTTTATAGTTTAAATCAAGCCTTAAATCCTCATCCGCCTCGACGTGAACAAGAGCATAGAATGCAGAATTTATACTTTCATCTTCGTTTTTCGGAAAGCTTTTCAAGGCCTCGGAAATTGTTATTTCAGATAATAAAACCCTTTTGATTAAATCTGATACAAAAATTCTGTCCTTAATTATTGTTTTGTCGTCCAAAATCTATTGCCTTTCAGACACAAGTTTGTCTTCGCATAACCTTTGTGCAAAACGGCTTAATTCACGCATATCATTGTTGCAATATTGTCTCGCAATTTTTTCCAATGATGTTTTTAAAATATCTTCGTTTGAATAAGCACTTCTGTAATAGAATTTTTTACCTTGTTTTACTCTTAAAAGAACTTCTTTTTCAAAAAGTCTGTCCATAACCGTTTTAATTGTTGTGTATGCTCTTTCTGTTTCAGAATTATTATTTATATTTTCCCAAACTTCTTTAACGCTGTGTTTATATACACCATCTTTTTCCAATGTCCATATTGAATTTAAGATAATGCTTTCTAAGCTTCCGTGTCTAAAGTTCATTTAATGCTCCTTATAATATACTGTTACTATTATAGTAGAAAAATAATATAATACAAAAACCTGCCCAAAAATCCTTTTGATTGTTACATTTGCCCCCCTTTTTTATTTATGATATAAGTTAAATGTATTCTGTATTTTTGGAGAATGGTCATGGATGATAACAAAATATCGGTTGTAATTAATACTTTAAATGCTGAAAGAATTTTTGAAAAATGTCTGGAAAGCGTAAAAAATGCATATGAAATTGTTGTTTGCGATATGCACAGCGAAGATAGAACAATTGAGATTGCACAAAAGTTCGGGTGTAAAATTTGTTACCATGAAAGATGCGGATACGTTGAGCCTGCAAGAAATTATGCAATAAGCCAAGCAGCGGGTGAATGGATTTTGGTGCTTGACGCGGATGAACTTGTGACTCCCGAGTTGTGGGAATACCTTAAAAACTTCACGAAAAACGATAAAAATAATACCGTTCTTGAACTTCCTAGAGAAACATTTATCATAGGTCAAAAATTAAGATGTATGCGTCAAAGCAAGCTTGCAAGATTTTTCAAAAAAGGATGTGCGGAATACTCAAATGCAATTCATGAACATCCGCATGTGCTGGAAGGGAATATGGTGCATATTCCAAGAAGCGCAAAAAACTGTGCGATTATGCACTATCATATAGAATGTATTCACTCATACATTGAAAAGCTAAACAGATATACCGATTTTGAACAAGACAGATTTAAAGCAAAGAAAAAGAAGTTTTCAACATTCAGACTAATCACAAGACCGTTATATGAATTTATTAAATGCTACTTCTTAAAATTAGGTTTTTTAGACGGCAAAGCCGGAATTATAATGTGCTTCTTAAATGCTCAATATAAATTTGTACAGCTTGCAAAATTGTATGAAACGGAATTTAAAGAAGAACATCCCGATTTAATTTATTAGTATTTTATAATTCCAAAAACTATAAGCGGATTTATGCACCTTGATTTTGCATAATTTTTAAAAAGAGGGTGATATTCTATTACGTCTTGTTTTTCAAGAAGCTTTTCGTATTCTTTTGTCGAAATTCTTTTCTTGTCTTTTAATTTTCTGATTATTGAAAATTCTTCGCCGCAAGCTTTATTGAAAAACCTTTCCATATTAAGGTAAATAAGCGTTTGAGTGTTTAGCGCTTCTTCCGTTAAATATTTTTTGGGGTGTTTTCTTTTTATTCTTTTTTTAAATAAGGCTTTTCTCATTCCTCTAAACTCTGTTTTTTCAAACAATTTAACCAAGAGGAAAAGATTTTCAATATAATCGTATGCTTCACTGTATTTTATATCTTGAAGAACACTTTTTCTTATCATTAGCGCAGAATTATCAAAAGGATTTATCCCCTTTTTTAAAATCTCTTTTATTTTATCATCATCTTTCTTTGGAAAAACTTCCTCTTTTTTTAAAAAATATCCGCAGCCCGAAACTCCCGCGTTTTCATTTTTTTCCATAAATTTTAACTGTTTTTCAAGTCTTTTTGGAAGATTTATTTCATCGCTGTCCACCCTTACAATGTAGTCGCCTTTTGAATTTTTAATTCCTATGTTTAAAGATTTTGAAATTCCTAAATGGTCTTCATTATTGAGGATAGTAATTCTTTCATCCTTATAGGAATTTAAAACCCTTTTTGTTTTAAAATCAGAATTGTCATCAACTATAATGAGTTCAAAATTGGTGTAAGTTTGTTTTAAAATACTATCTATTGCCTGCTTTAAATGCCTTTTTTTAGTATTGCGAACAGGCATTATAATGCTTATTTTCTTATCTTCCATAGAAATATAATATTAAGATTTAAGAACCCTGTCAATTTGTTATAAAATTTGCAAAACTTTACCGTTTAGCTTATAATGTAGGCATGATATAAGACTTTGAGGAGTTAGAAGTGAGTCAAAACACACTATTTGATAACGGAAAAATTATACCTGTAAAAATCAGGGAAGAAATGAAAAAAAGCTATATTGACTATGCTATGTCAGTTATAGTAGGTCGTGCGCTTCCTGATGTAAGGGACGGGTTGAAACCCGTACACAGACGTATCTTGTTTGCGATGAATGAATTGGGTATGACACCCGACAAACCATTTAAAAAATGCGCAAGAATTGTAGGTGAAGTGCTTGGTAAATATCACCCTCACGGCGATTCTTCCGTATATGAAGCTCTTGTTCGTATGGCACAAGACTTTTCAACACGTTATCTTATGGTTGACGGTCACGGTAACTTTGGCTCCGTAGACGGTGATGGTGCAGCCGCCATGAGGTATACGGAAGCAAGAATGCATAAGATTACGCAATCTATGCTTGCAGATATTGACTGTGAAACGGTTGAGTTTGGACCAAACTTTGACGGCAGTTTGCAAGAACCCATGGTTTTACCCGTCAGACTTCCAATGCTTTTGTTAAACGGAGTTTCAGGCATTGCAGTCGGTATGGCGACAAACGTTCCTCCTCATAACTTATGCGAAATTGTAGACGGAACCATAGCTCTTATTGATAATCCCGATATTACAAACGAGGGATTAATGGAATACATCAAAGGACCTGATTTTCCGACGGCTGCAACAATTATCGGTATGAATGACATAAAACAAGCCTATGAAACAGGCAGGGGCTCTATTAAAATGTCCGCAGTATCACACTTTGAAGAATTAGCGGGCGGCGGCGGAAGACAGGCAAGAACAGCCCTTGTTGTTACGGAAATTCCATATCAGATAAATAAATCAGTTCTTATTGAAAAAATTGCAGAACTTGTAAAAGAAGGACGTATAAACGGTATTTCCGACCTTCGTGACGAATCGGACAGAGAAGGTATGAGAATTGTTATTGAGCTTAAACGCGATGCAAAACCCGAGGTTGTTAAAAACAATTTGTACAAACAAACCCCCTTAATGACAACATTTGGAGTCAACATGGTTGCCCTTGTAGGCAAACAACCGAGACTTTTGAGCTTGTACGAAATTCTGAACGAATTTGTTGAACATAGAGTTGATGTTATTACAAGAAGAACAATGTTCTTCTTAAAGAAAGCAAAAATCAGAGCTCACATTTTAGAAGGTTTGATGATTGCCCTTAATTCACTGGATGAAGTTATCGAGCTTATAAAAACATCAAAAGATACAGATACTGCCCGTCAAGGCTTAATGAGCCGTTTTGGCTTAGATGTCGATCAGGCAAATGCTATTCTTGAAATGCAATTAAGAAGATTAACGGGACTTGAACAAGATAAAATTAAAGCAGAATACGAAGAACTGTTAAAGAAAATCAAAGAATACGAAGAAATCCTGTCAGACAGACAAAAAGTTCTAAATATCATTAAAGAAGAACTTAGAGAAGACAAAGAAAAATACGGCGACGACAGAAAAACACAAATCTTGCCCGAACAAGGCGAAATGAACATAGAAGATTTAACCCCAAATACTGCAATGGCTGTGTTTATTACGCGTCAAGGATACATAAAAAGGATTTCACTTGATACTTTTGAAAGACAAAATCGTGCAACACGCGGAAAAGGCGGCATGAAAACAAAAGAGGATGATGATGTTGAACACTTCTTTACCGCTATGATGCATGATAAAGTTTTATTCTTCTCATCAAAAGGTACGGTTTACAGTTTGAACGTTTATGACTTCCCCGAGGGCGGAAGACAAGCAAAGGGCTTGCCTATAATTAACGTTTTACCTATTGCTCAGGATGAACAAATAACTGCGGTTGTCCCCGTTAAGGAATTTAACCCTGAATTGAACCTGATTATGTTGACTAAAAAAGGTTCTATAAAAAGAATAGGGCTTGATAACTTTAAAGCAATAAGAAAAAGCGGTATTATTGCAATCGGCTTGACGGAAGATGATACCTTAAACTGGGTTAAACTGGCTAAAGGCAACGACGAAATTATAATCGGCACAAGCTGTGGTATGGCAATAAGATTTCCAATCGAAGATTTGCGTCCGTTAGGAAGAAGCGCAAGAGGAGTTACGTCAATGAAGCTTCGCTCAAACGATTTTATTATAGGCTGTGACGTTGTTCCTAAAGATTTTGACGCAGATTTACTCGTTCTTACATCCGACGGCTTTGGAAAACGCACAAAATTATCCGAATTCAGAACTCAAAACAGAGGGGGAATGGGCTTAATTGCAACTAAATTTAAGTCTCCCGCTTCGAGGCTTGTTGCTTTAACTATCGTAAACGAAGAAGAAGATATTATGGTTGTTTCAGCAAATGGCGTTGTGACAAGAGTTTCAGCCGCATCTATTTCTCGTCAGGGACGTCCCGCAACAGGTGTTAAGGTTCAAAACCTTATGGAAGGTGATAGTGTTGTATCCGTTAACAAAATTGTTGAGCCTGACGAGGAAGATAAAATTGAGATTATAAAAGCACCGGATGTTGATAACAGCACTCAAACAACTTTGGATTTTGAAAGTATATCCGAAGAAGGACTAAACGAATAAGCTTAATAATAAAGCTCTTTGTGGTTATCAAGACCGCCTGTTTGAATAAGATTGTATTTTTCTGCAATCTTACGGGGGATTTTTCTTGAATGAAATTTGATAACACCTCTAAATCCATCGTACGGGTAATAAACTTCCATGCCGTCAAGCCCGTATGAAATTAATCTTTTTGTAAGTATCTCAAGACTTAATGCCCAGTAACAGCACGGGTGTGCCAAAACTGCAATTCCGCCTGCATTGTGAATGGCTTCAATTACCTTTTTGGCATTTCTTAAATTCAGAAGTCTTTTCAAGCCGGTGTCACATTTTACATTTCTTTTAGAGCAAAGTTTATTCAATTGTTCATTTTCTATATCTATTCCGTATCCTAATATGTGGATATAACAGAGGTCTTGAATACAATCAAACTCAATTCCTTTAATTAAAATTTCATCATCCTTATATTTAGAATGTCTGTAGCCTTCAACCGTATTATGGTCTGTAATTGAAATGTTTAAAAGTCCAAGCTCGTGCGCTTTTTCAATTTGAGCATCAAAATCGGCTTCCCCATCTGAAAAATTTGTATGAATGTGAAGATTTGATTTTTTAAAATAGTCCTCTTTTTTAATATTTAAAATTCTATCTTTAATCGTCACTTAAAATCCTCAAAAGGATAGAGAAAGGCTATCTTCTTTCAGCTTCATTTTCCGCAATTTGCTGTTCTTTTTTGGTTAATGCTTTTTGTTTTCTCGGCTGTTTTTCGTCATCTTTTTTTAATTTTATATTCGCGGCGTTTAAAGCAGCTAAAGAATTTAAAGAAGCACGAAGCTGGGCAGATCTGTCCACGAACTGTTCGCGCTCATCTTCCTCTTGTTGTTTATTGCGCCTTAAGAGCATATATTCAGTTCCCTGGTCTTGTTTTTCGTCTGATGTCTTTGCAGCGGTACCTGATATGTCGCCGGACTTAAAATTAAATCCGCCGCCTATTCCATAAAAACCTGCTGAACGATTGTCGACCATGTGTGTTTCTCTAACCTCGCTTCCTTATCGTAACATTTTTTTTGAGATGTTGCAATAATGCTTGTATGTATAAAACATGCAAAATATTTTTTTTGCTATTTCAACAAGTCATGTAGTATATTTAGCGTAGACTGTTTTTTAGTTGCTTTACAAAACTATACAAAATTGGAAAAGTTTTTTATTTTCATGTTTTGTAGGTGAAAAGTTAGGGGGTAAAAAATGAAATTAAATCCAATCGGCTTAAGTTTTACAGCTAATCCGGGCAAGAAATATAATCTTGGAGAAGTTAAAGCACTTAAAGGTTTAGAGCTTGACGGCGTATACGTAAGTCCGGTAAGTAGTGCCGAAAGGAACTTCAACAGCGAAAGAAATAAAATGAACCGCGATGAATTTGTTATGTCTAACGCTTTGCTTGCTTCTAAATTAGCTGAAAAAGCGGCTGCGGAAAACCCTAACGCATCATTTGATGACCTGTTCCAGGATGCAATGCTTAAAGTTTTGGAATATTCACAAAGAGTTGATTTAAATGATAAAAAAGCACACAGAACTTGCGCCGAAAGAAATATAAGGAGAGCCGTTCAACAGCCTCAAGGCGAAGAATACGAATTTTTAAGGGATGTAAATCCTGTTGATTCAAACGATTTACTTGATGTAATTATTGTTAAAGATGCACCCGATGTCATCTCGGAAATTATTTCTAAAGATTTATCTCCTCGACAAGAATGTATTGTTATGGAAAAATATGGTCTTGGAGGCATTCCAAAAACAGGTTCCGAAATTGCAGAATACTATGAAGTTCCAACAACTACCATATTTGAAATTGACAGAGCGGCTCTTAAAAGATTAAAAAACTCTCACGAAGACAGTGAACATTTAGCTTCAATTCTGCAAAGTATCGAAGATACAAAATAATTTTCTACAGCAAAAGATGTAAAAAAAGAATATTACCCTTTTAAACAATTGATGAATTTTTAAAAAAATGATATAATCTTTCTCGTTAATTGTTAAAGGAGATTTCCCCATGTCAAAAGGTGATAAAAGCACAAATTTTATGGCAGGTGTCATAATAGGTGTATTTAGCGGTATTGTTGCAGGATTACTTCTTGCGCCAAAAAAAGGTGAAGAAACAATCCAAGACATTAAAGTATTTGCTTGTAATGTAAAAGAAAAGTTTGGTCCCGAAATTGAAAAAACAAAGGGTAAAGCAAGAGAACTTTTAGAACGGGCAAAATGCAAATTGGAAGCACAATACAATAAAATTAAAGAAAATCAGGAAGCAAAAAAACTTGCTGATGCAAAAAATAAAGAGCATGACATATACTGCTTGTAATAAAGGAGAATAAATGGATATCAATTTAATTATTTTAATATGGGTAAGTGTAGTATCAATTATCTTAATTACCATATTTTTAATCAAATTGCTATATGATTTGAGTGATCTCACAAAATCAATGACAAAAGGAAGCGAAATGCTTCAAAATGAAATAGAACCTACGCTTAAAGAGTTAAATGAAGCGGTTGCTTCATTAAATAAAGTGTCAGGTATTGCGAAAGAACATGTGGAGAGAATTCAAAAAACCATTCATAATATTACAAACGGTATGTCTGCAGTAGGCGGTAAAATACAAGGTTTATTTAGCGGACTTTCAAATGGTATTCAATTTGGATTAAAGCTATTTAGAAAATAAGCACGTAAGTCAAGAAAGGAAACATTATGTCAATTGGAAAATTCGTAACAGGGTTCATTATTGGTGGTGTAGTTGGTGCGGTTGCAGGCATCTTACTTGCTCCTCAATCAGGCGAAGAAACCCGTGAAGCTATCAGCGAAAATGCAAAATTAGCTTACAAAAAAGCACAAGATGTTGTAAAAGATATTCAAGACAGAGCAGACGATGCGCTTGAAGAAATGCAGCAAAAAGGAAATGAAATCATTGGTAAAATCCAAGAGATGATTGACAAAAGAAAAGAAGAAGCATAAATAAAACAAAAGATATGAAAGACGGTCTCAAAAGGGCCGTCTTTTTTATGCGGCGGTATAAAAAATCTAAAATTATTTACACACCCGAAAAGTCCCAAAAACGCCATAAAGGTGCATGCAAGGGGGCATTTAATTAAAAGGCGGCTATTAAAATTAAATTTTTACGCGTTTTTGATAAGTGTAAAAGATAAAACGGATATCGGGTAAATACTCATATTGCTTGACGAGAAGGTTTTATCGTGCTATATTGCATAAAAAAGACCTTTAAGGAGGTGAAAAACATTGCCAGAAGTTAGAGTACGTGAAAACGAAAATATTGAAAGCGCGCTTAAAAGATTTAAGAAAAAAATTCAAAAAGCAGGCATTCTATCTGAAATAAAAAGAAGAGAAACTTACGAAAAACCATCAGTAAAAAGAAAACGTAAATCAGAAGCAGCACGCAAAAGACATGTTTAATAAATGCTAAGGAACTGAAGATGCAAACTTCAGTTCCTTTTAAAATTTTAAAGGGGGTATAATGGCAAAGGATTGCAGTTTTGATATCGTATCAGAATTTGATAAGCAAGAATTAGTAAACGCGGTGGACCAAGTAAAGCGTGAGCTTATAAGCAGATTTGACCTGAAAGATTCCAATTCCGAAATTAATCTTGATGCCGACAAAACTATTACAATCACGACGTCTGACGATATGAAATTAAGAAATATCGTTGATATCCTTCAATCTAAAATGGTTAAAAGAAACTTGAGCATTAAAATTTTAGACCCTCAAAGTGTTGAAAATGCTCTCGGAGGAAAAATTCGTCAAATATTTAATCTTAAAAAGGGCTTGAGTCAGGAAAATGCCAAAAAAATTACGGGCATTATAAAAGACACCAAGCTTAAAGTTCAAGCCTCAATTCAAGGCGAACAAGTTAGAGTTTCAGGCAAAAGCAGAGACGATCTTCAAGAAGTAATTAAAGTATTGAGAGGAAAAGAAGACGAAATTAATCTTCCTCTCCAATTCACAAATTATAGATAAAATGGCAAATAATTTAAAAAAAACAGGTATTATTTATAACCCTGACGCAAAAGGGGCATATAATCTTGCAAAGAAATTAGAAAGCAATCTTTGCGAGCCCTTTTTGCTTAAAATAAATGAGCTTAATTCAACAGATTTAACAGATGTTAATTTTCTTGTTTCAATAGGCGGAGACGGCACACTTTTAAAATGCGCGGATGCAGGTGCGCCTCTTGATATAAAAATATTTGGCTTTAATGTTGGAAGACTCGGCTATCTGGCACAAGCGATGCCCAAAGACTACAAAAAAGTAATTGAAAAAATAAAAAATGAAAAATACAAAATTGACGAAAGACTTATGCTTAAAGTTGACTGCGGTAAAAAAACTTTTGTTGCCCTCAATGACGTTGTAATTAAAGGGGAAGTTTTTTCAAGAACATCAATTTTAAAACTTTACATAAATGATATCTTTGTTTCAAATTATCTTGCAGACGGGCTTATAATATCAACACCCACAGGCTCAACGGCATACAATCTGTCTGCGGGCGGACCTGTATTATCACCAAAAATTGATGCTTTTACAATTGTGCCGATTTGTCCTCACACTTTAAGTGTAAGACCGATTGTTATACACACAACCGATAAAATTAGAATTGAAATGTCTGATTTAGATAAGTTTTATGTTACTGCGGACGGGCAAAATGTTTATGAAGTAGAGGGTGAAATCAGTATTGAAAAATACGAAAAAAAAGCGAAGTTGATTACACTTGATGAAGAAAAAAAAGAATTTTATGATATATTAAGAGAAAAACTTCACTGGGGGCAAAAACCTGAAAAATGATAAAATCTCTCTATATTAAAAATTTTATCCTTATTGATGAACTCTTTGTTGATTTTGAAAAAGGAATAAATGTGTTTACCGGTGAAACCGGTGCGGGTAAAACAATTATTTTAAGGGCGATTGATATTGTTTTTGGGGCAAAAGCGGGAAAAGACGTTATAAAGGATAATTCCCTAAATGCTTTAATTGAAATTTCATATTTAGACGATGGGAAGGAAGTTATAATTTCAAGAGAAATCACCCAAACAGGCACAAAACCAAGGGTGAACGGCGCATTTGTAAATTTGGATGAAATTAAAAATTACAGAGAAAAATTTATAGATATTCACTCTCAACATCAAACATATACCTATCTTGCGCCAAAATATCATATTGAGCTTTTAGACAGTTACATTTCAAAAGAAAACGGCACATTTAAAACCCTGCTTGACGAATACAAGGAAAAATACGGAGAATATAAAGATGTGTCCTCAAAGCTTGAATTTGCAGCAAGTCATAACGAGCAAAACTCAAGGCAGATTGAACTTTTAAAATTCCAAATAAAAGAGATAGAAGATGCTGAAATAGCAGAAAATGAAGAAGAAGAATTAAACAGAGAATTAAATATTTTATCTAACGTTCAAGAGCTTAAGGAAGCTTCATGGAGTGCTTACTATGGGCTTTCAGGGGATGATATCAATATAACCGACGGACTTTATAAAATTCAAAGTCTGCTTTCTAAAGTATCAGGCACGGATGAAAAATTAAAAGAAATAGAAGAAAACTTAATTAACTACTCGGAGGAGATAAAATCTATTTCCAACGAGCTTAGAAACTACAGCGAAGATTTAGAGGATAATCCTCAAAGGCTTGATGAAATAAATGAAAGAATAAGCCTTATTGAAAAATTAAAAAGAAAGTACGGCAAAAATCTGAATGAAGCGCTTGAAGGTTTTACAAACGAACTTAAAACTCTTGACACAAAAGATAATAATATAGAATATCTTGAAAGCAGAAAAGAAGAATTGTTCAAAATCATTGACGAACTCTCAAAGAAAATAAGCGAAATAAGACAAAGTTACGCAGTAAAATTGTCTTCGTTAATATTAAACGAGCTCAAAACTCTTGAACTTCAAAATGCAAAATTTGAAGTTAGCGTGAACAACTGCCCGTTTAATAAAAGAGGAATTGATGACGTTGAATTTTTAATCACGACAAACGTTTCGCAAGATTTGGCACCTTTGTCAAAAGTGGCTTCAGGCGGTGAAATTTCAAGAGTTATGCTTGCAATAAAGATAGTATTTGCAAGCATTGATAAAATAAAAACAATAATTTTTGATGAAATAGACACGGGTATTTCAGGCAAAACCTCACAAGCTGTTATGCTTTCTTTGAAAAGGTTGTCTAAAACTTGTCAGGTGATTATTGTAACTCATCAGGCAATTATTGCATCAAGCGCAAATGCGTATTTTTGGGTTTCAAAAAGCCAAGACACAAAAACAAATATTATGGTGCAAAAACTGGATGATATTAAAAAGCAAGAAGCACTTGCCCAAATTGCATACGGCGAAGTGAACGAAAAATCTCTTGCATTTGCAAAAGAGCTTATTTTATCAAATTCATCTAACTAAAAAGAGCATCAACAAAAGCGTTTGAGTCAAAATCTTGTATGTCTTCTATTTTTTCACCCACTCCGATTAGCTTTGTCGGGAGTTTAAATTCTTTTGCAACACCTAAAATAACTCCGCCCTTTGCAGTACCGTCAAGCTTTGTCATGGCACATGATGTAACGTTTACGCTTTCTAAAAATACTTTTGCCTGTGAAATCCCGTTTTGACCCAGATTGGCATCAAGCACCAAGATTGTTTCACTCAAACAACCAGGCGCTTTTTTATCGGTTACCGCCCTTATCTTTTTAAGTTCTTCAATTAAATTAAATTTATTCTGGAGTCTGCCTGCAGTATCTACAAGAAGTACGTTATAATTTTCATTTTGTGCTTTTTCAATTGCTTCATATACAACTGCGGCACTATCAATTTTATCATGTCTTACAATGTCTGCCCCTGCTCTTTGCGCCCAAACTTCAAGTTGTTCTTCGGCAGCTGCTCTAAAAGTATCCCCTGCTGCAATTAAAACCTTTTTCCCTTCAAGACGCATTTTATTTGCAAGCTTGCCTATAAGGGTTGTTTTACCTGCACCGTTTATCCCGACCACATAATAAATATTAAGTCTGTTTTCATCATATTTAAGGGCGGAATTTCCTGCCTCATTTAAGATAGTTTTAAATTCTTCTTTCAAAAAATCTTTAAGGTTCGAGGGTTTAATTTTTCTCTCTCTTATTTTATCCGTAAGTTCAACAACAAAGTCAACGCCTAAATCTGCTTTGATTAAGTTAGTTTCAATCTCCTCAAGTGCAAGCTCGTCTATTTCATCACTGCCTGAAACAAAATTCAATATGTTTTTCACAAGTGTTTCAGATGTTTTTGTAACAACTGTTTTTAAATCGTCACTGTTTTTTTTGAAAAAATTAAACATTTAAGCTTACCACTTTTGCGAGTATTCCGTTTATAAATGAGGGAGAATCATCCGTAGAATATTTTTTTGCAAGTTCAACAGCTTCATCAATTACTACTTTGTGGGGAACTTCTTTAACATAAAGTAATTCCACAATTGCAATTCTTAATATGTTTTTGTCAATTTTAAATAATCTGTCCAAATTCCAGCCGACGGATAACTCTTTAATTGTGTTATCAACCGCCTCAATTTCTTTTTGAAAAGCGGTTACTACTTTTTCAATGTAGGCTTTAACGTCATCCTTTTGCGCAAGAGCTGAAAGTTCCGCTATCTCAAGAGCGGTACAGGATTTTTCACCCGCATTTAAAATAGTGTCGATATATCCTGTCATGTCAGATGTCATGGGCATTTTAACGGGGATATTTTGTGTATCAATCGGACGTTTAAGATTGTCGTCATGGTTTGATTCAAATTCTTCTATCTCATTTTTTATTTTATTTACTTCACTGACAACAAGCTCAAGTTCGTCTTTGGCATTGCTTATAAGAGTTCTTACGGATTTTAAAATAATGTCTTGATAATCACCTTTTTGATATTTTAAAATTTTGCCTTCTGATTGTGAAAATAAAATTAAAGTTAGCTCTCTTGCCGCTCTTCTTGCCTGCATTTTTTAATTCCTTATAATTTTGAAAAATCACAAAGCATTTTGAATTTTGAATTAACCTTGTTCAAAAGTGCAATACGATTTTCCTTGATGTTTTCGTCTTTATCCATAACCAAAACTTTTTCAAAGAAGTTTGAAGTTTTCAGTGCAAGTTCTTCAAAGTCATCAACTGTATTTGTTTTGTTTACGGCATTATATAGTTCTTTTTCTTCATCCGTATGAAGCAAGTTTTCATTTACTTCTTTAAAATCAGCCTTATCTTTGGGAAGAATTCTAACAACTCTTTTTGCGTTTTCTATAATATTTTGGCTTAATTTAAGAGTTTTTTCCACACGCTCAAAGTAACCTTTTAAATCACTTAAGGGGGAAGCGTTAGAATTTGCAACGGCTTCAAGCACGCCGGCTTCATATTTTCCGTTTTGCATAATGATAAGTCTGTTTATAATGAAGTCTTCAATTTCTTGTTTTGTTTCCTTTTTGATTTCAATACCAAATTCATGTGCCGTAAGCGCCATTGATTTTTCTATTAAATCAGATAAATCAATTTTTAAATCCGTGCCGAGTATTGTTCTTAAAATACCTATTGCCGCACGTCTTACGCCTAACGGGTCATTGGAACCTGTAGGACGTTTTTTCTTGTTTTCTTGTGTTGATAAGAATATCGCACAAATTGTATCAATTTTATCAATAATTCCAACTATTTGACCTTCCCTGCTCTGTGCAATTTCAGATGTTGCATTTAACGGGAAATAGTGTTCTGATATGCCTTTTGCAACGTTTTCTTTTTCGCCGCTTTTGCGTGCGTAATCTTCACCTATAAAGCCTTGAAGCTCGGTAAATTCAAAAACAAGCTTTGTGGACAAATCTGCCTTGCATAATGCTGCACACCTTTTAATATCCTCATCATCGGGGCAAAGTGCTAAAATCCTTTGAGTTTTGTCATACAAAGTGCCAAGACCTCTTTGGAAAGTCATACCTTTCAGGTCTTTAACTTTGTTTATTAAAGGCTCTTTAGTATCTTCTTTATAGAAGAAAATGCCGTCTTCAAGCCTTGCGCATACAACCCTCTGGTTTCCTCTTTTTATGTTTTCAACACTTTCCGTGTCATCATTTACAAAGTTTGCCATTGTAATAAAGCTGTTTAAAAGTTTGCCGTTTTTTCCGTAAAGAGGGAAATATCTTTGATGAACCGCCATAACGGTTACATTTACAATGTCGGGGATTTGAAGATATTTTTTATCAAAACCGCACAAAACAGGTTTTGGGGCTTCCGTGAGGTATGTAACCTCATCAAGCAAATCATCTTGGAAATGAACAACGGCATTTATTTCTTCAGCTTTTTTGTTTGCAAGTTCTATAATTTTTGCTTTTCTCTCCTCTTGATTAACCAAAATGTGATTTTTCCTAAGTTCATCAACGTATGAAAGAGGGTTTTTAATTTTAATATCAGGATAAAAACGTAAGCCTCTTGTTGTGTTTGTTGAGGTTTTATCTATCACTTTGACATCAAGGATTTCTTCATCAAATAAGGCGACAATATTTTCCAGCGGTCTTGAAAATTTAACATCAAGGTCTTTCCAACGCATAAAATGCGCACCCTGCATACCTAAAATAATTTTTTCGATATTGTCTTTTAATACATCTTTTGTATTTTTACCCGCAATTTTAATTTTTGCCCAAATGTAGTTATCTTTTTCGTACAAGTCAGATAATTCAACATTGTTCTTTTTAGCAAAACCGATTGCGGCAGGAGTCAACTCCCCTTTATCGTTTTTTGCAATATTTAAAATAGGCCCTTTTGCATCTTTTTCAATATCATCTTGTTTTTGGGGTAAATCTTTTACTATGACCGCAAGTCTTCTCGGTGTGCCGTAAACCGATATTTCACCATATTTGATAGCATTTTCATCCAACACCCTTCTAAAAGCTTTATCAAGCTGGTCGATTGCTTCGCCTATAAATTTGTACGGCAGCTCTTGTGTTAATATTTCAAGTAAAAAATTGCTCATAGAATTATTTTACCCCAAACAAAATAAAAAAAGAAAAGAAATTATATGAATTATGAGAATTGAATATACTTTCTGTTTCCAATATTTAGCTTGTTTTTTTCAAACATATCATTATAATTACTCTTATGCGGAAACTTTTTTTCATTTTTTTAATCTTATTATTTGCAGGCCATACAAATGCAGAAGTTATAAGAGGAGCCGTGAGCGAAGTAAAAATTCCGAAAGGTTTTTACGGAACATGGCATGTGACATCTAAAATGATAGAATCTAACAACGCTTCAATGTTTAATCCGTTAAGCGTTGATATTTGGGGATTATCAGGAGTTGGAAATACTTTAATTTTGACAAATGAAATGACAGGTGCCGTGTCCCAAATTACGGTAAATCAAAAAAGTATTCAAGGAATGAAGTTAAAATTCACAAGAGTGAAACATGAAAGAGAAGGAGATATCGAAGTTACCCATATAGAAACACCGGAAATAACACTCAGCGGTGATATTTTTAAGGGATTTGACACATTCATTATAGAAAAACGTAAGGACGGTAATCTTTTAAACACATACGTTGTAAAATATAAAGTCGTAGGGCAAAAAATTTCAGGAGACAGTGAGAGAAATGAATAATATATATGATACATTAATATTAGGGGGAGGTCCTGCCGGATTAAGCGCGGGAATTTATTGCGCAAGGGCGGGATTAAAAACTGCAGTCATTGATACATCCATGATTGGGGGCACTCCCGTTAATTATTTAGAGATTGAAAATTATCCCGGTTTTTCATCAATTGAAGGTTTTGAATTAAGCGAAAAACTTGAGGAACACATGGATAAATTCGACGTCGATAAATTTTCTAACGTCGAGATAAAAGCCGTTGATTTGGTAAGTGACGTCAAAAAACTTGAAACACTTGACGGTAAAATATTTGAGGCAAAAACCGTTATTCTTGCAACCGGAGCCAAACCTAAAAAACTTGAAGTTAAAGGCGAAGTTGAAAATATAGGGAAGGGCGTCAGCTATTGTGCAGTATGCGACGGTGCTTTTTACAAAGATAAAAAAGTGGTTGTCGTAGGGGGGGGAAATGCCGCAGTTGAGGAAGCCGTTTATTTAACCCGTTTTGCAAAAGAAGTGTATGTTGTTCACAGACGCGACACTTTAAGGGCGGATAAAATCATACAGGATAGAGCCTTCAAAACAGATAATCTTCATTTTATCTATGACAGCGTCGTAGATGAAATAATTGCGGAAAACAACCATGTGACAGCAGTTAAACTCAGAAACGTCAAAACAAAAAGGACTGAAAACTTTCAAACTGACGGCGTTTTTGTCTATATCGGGTTTACGCCAAACGTTGAAACATTTAACGGACAGCTTGAACAAGACAGAAACGGGTTTGTTGTAACTGACATAAATATGAGAACAAGCGTTTATGGTGTATTCGCAATAGGAGACGTCCGAGTTACACCTTTAAGGCAAGTTATAACAGCTGTTTCAGACGGCGCAGTTGCCGGTGTTTATGCCTCTAAATATCTTCAAGAGCTAAAAGTTCAGGAAGGGGTAATGTCTTAATTTTAGAGTTACTTCTAAAATAAGTCATTTGTCTTTTTGCAAAATTTCTTGTGTGCTGTTTGATTTTATCAACTGCGCACATTTTATCTTCATATTCCACAAATTCCTGATAGCCTATGGTATTTCGAACAATTTTATTATCCTTGCCCCATTTTTCAATCATTTTTTGATATTCTTCAAATAATCCGTTCTCGACCATTAAATCAACTCTCTTGTCAATATTTTTATACAAGGTTTCTCTGTCAATTAAAGGGGCATACCAAACAGAGTCATAGAGTGTGTTATCTTCTCTTTTATAACTTGAAATTGCACCTTTTATCGCCTCACACATTTCTATTGAGCGAATTATTTTATCTTTATTATTTTTATTTATTTCGCTTGCTCTTTTGGGGTCAAGAGCGTTTAATTTTTCAAAGAGCTTATCGCTGTCATATTTTTCAAGCTCGTCTCTTAACTTTTGATTTGGAGATATCGGAGGGAGCATTTTATCATCAAGCAGAGCTTTTATATAAAACCAAGTTCCGCCCGAGATTATAACTCTTTTTCCTCTTGCTTTTATATCTTCAATTGCCATCTTGGCATTTTCTGCAAAGTCGCCTGCGCTAAAATTCAAATCGGGGTCAACAATATCAATAAGGTGATGACAAATGCCCCTCATTTCCTCTCGGGTGGGCTTTGCACTTACTATATCGAAACCCCTGTATACAGCTCTTGAATCTGCGGAAATTATTTCTGCGTTTATCTTCTCGGCTAAATTTATTGCGGCACCCGTTTTACCCGATGCTGTCGGACCCGTTATAACTATTATCGGCAAATCTTTTGTCATAGTAGTTAAATAATAACACAACCATAAAGACTGTTATGTATATTGAAATTACAAGATATACAAAATATAAGAAGATGTTAAACATGCACAATATTTGCGCCGTCATTAAAATAAAGAATAAGAATTGAATAACAAGGCTGAAACCCAATACACCCAAAGGTCTTTTTAAAATTGTTTTTGCGGAATCAACAAATGCCTTTAACGGATTTTTTTTATTGTCTTTTTCAAAATAGAGTGCAGCAGGAAGAAATAATGTGAAAAGCCCGAACACTGTAATTGCAAAAACTAAAAATATTTGCCAGCCGTATATTACCTTAAGCTGGTCAACGGATAAACTTTGAAGATATTGGAGAGTTTGAGCCGTTGAGCCTGATATGTTTTTGATATTTTCAATTAAAAAATCAATATTTCCGATAAATTTTTGAGCAAATAAAGTTGCCGTCATAAGCCACAAGGTGTATCCTGCGGCATATATAACAAACACGCCTAAAACAGGCAGAATATATGAAGGAATTGACCCAAAAAATACGGCATTTAATGACAGTATATCTTTATATTTTTCATCCGCATCCAGATATACTTTGTCAGCGTTTTTAACAGCTTTTTTTATAATCGCAAACCACCCTGCAAAAAATGCCGAGTTTAACAAAATAATCATTAAAAGAGCCGCTATAAAAAGGAATGAGCCTTGAGTTTTTAACAAAATTTGAGAACATATTGGAATAATAAACAAATATGCAACCCAAAAAATCATTATTGTAGGGTTGTTTACCGTTGTTTCATAAGATTTTTTTATGATGTCAATCATTTTGTTTGAAAACTCCAGAAAGTATGATTTTATAATTAGATATTAGTAGTAAAAAAATTAAAATACAAGGGCAAAAATGTTAAGATTTGAAAAAATCATAATCTGCAAGGGTATTAACTTTTAACCGAGAAATTGCTTGAAAATTTATAAAATCAACCGTTCAAGCTTAAACCAAAGAAAAATCGAAAAGAGGGTTTAATCAAATAATATATGATAAAATATTATTATGATTAAAAATAAGTTCAAAATTGTATCAAATTATGAACCGAGGGGGGACCAGCCAAAAGCCATTAAAGAACTTGTTGAAGGTATCAAGGCAGGTTATGATTCGCAGACTCTTTTAGGGGTTACAGGCTCAGGCAAAACTTTTACAATTGCAAACGTGATTGAAAAAGTTCAAAAACCAACCCTTATAATTTCTCATAACAAAACCCTTGCAGCTCAGCTTTATAACGAGTTTAAGGAGCTTTTTCCAAATAATGCGGTTGAATACTTCATATCATATTATGACTATTATCAGCCTGAAGCTTATATTCCGAGAACAGATACCTATATTGAAAAAACCGCCTCAATCAATGAGGAAATAGACAGATTAAGGCATAACACCACAAGAAGTTTATACGAAAGGGAAGATGTTATAGTGGTCGCTTCCGTAAGCTGTATTTACGGTCTCGGACTTCCCGAAAATTATTTTAGAGGTTCTGTCAGATTAACCGTCGGCGATTTTATTTCCCGCGACGAATTTTTAAGACATTTAATAAATGTAAGATACGAGAGAAACGATATTGAACTTAAACGTTCAACATTTAGGGCGAGAGGCGATATTGTCGAGGTTATGCCCGCTTACGAAAAAATAATCACAAGAATTTATTTCTTTGGTGACGAGATAGAAAAAATTGTAAAAATTGATTACGTAACGGGCGAAATACTTGAAACTCCAAAAGAAACGGTCATTTATCCCGCCGTTCATTATCTGACGTATACCGATAATGAAGATGAAGTCTTTAAGGAAATAAATAAAGAGCTGAAAGAAAGACTTATTGAGCTGAATTCCCAAAATAAACTTGTTGAAGCGCAAAGGCTTGAACAGCGCGTTCGATACGATATGGAAATGATGAAGGAAATGGGCTATTGCTCGGGTATTGAAAACTACTCAAGAATACTTGAGGGTCGTCCTAAGGGAAGTCCGCCTTCAACTTTGCTTGATTATTTTAAAGGTGATTTTTTAACCGTTATTGATGAAAGCCATGTTACAATTCCTCAATTAAACGGAATGTACTTTGGCGATAAATCAAGGAAGGAGATACTTGTAGATTACGGGTTTAGACTTCCTTGCGCAAAGGATAACCGCCCTTTAAAATTTGAAGAATTTTGGAACAGAGTCGGGCAAAAAATCTATATCTCGGCAACGCCTGCCGAATTTGAACTTGAAAAAAGCGAAAAAGTCGTGGAACAAATTATACGTCCTACAGGACTTTTAGACCCAGAAATTGATGTTCGAAAAACGGAAGGTCAAATAGAAGATTTAATAGTTGAAATTAAAAAGACTGCCGAGAAAAAAGAAAGAGTCTTGGTTACAACCCTTACAAAACGCATGGCGGAAGACTTAACCGATTATCTTGTGCAGAGAGGAATTAAGATAAGATATTTGCACTCCGATATTCAATCTCTTGAAAGAGTTGAAATTTTAAGAGATTTGAGGCTCGGTAATTTTGACGTTTTAATCGGGGTTAACCTTTTAAGAGAAGGGCTTGACATACCGGAAGTTTCCCTTGTTGTTATTATGGATGCCGATAAAGAAGGTTTTTTAAGATGTGAAACGTCTTTAATTCAAACAATTGGCAGAAGTGCAAGAAATGCGTCAGGCAGAGTTATTATGTATGCCGACAAAATGACGGGTTCAATGGATATTGCAATTAAGGAAACAAAAAGAAGACGCGCCCTTCAAATAGAATACAACAAGGAACATAATATTACCCCTCAGACAATTAAAAAATCTGTTGAAAATAATCTGTTATCTCTTGTAGCAAGCTACAGAAATCTGGAAGATATTGTTGCCGAGGAGATGGCAGAATTAAATATCGAGAAAAAGGATTTACCCAAACTGCTTGATAAACTTGAAAAAGATATGCTTAAGGCGGCTAAAATCCTTGATTTTGAAAAAGCTGCAGAAATAAGAGATAAAATTAAGCAGTTAAGAGAAATTGTTTAAAAATAAAAAAATGCGGACATATTGCCCGCATTATATGGTCATTTAATATAGTCAATTACTTTTTATTTTGTGCTTTTATGCACATGGTTGTTGTTGAATAATGATGCAAGGAATGAAATTCCTGTTATACCTGCAATTACCCCTGCCGTGATTTTTCCGCCGACAGGTAAATCCTTAATCAGTTTAGAAACAAATGTCGGAACTTTTGCTTTGTGGGCTGCGTATCCTAATCCTGCAATAGCTGAACCGCCAACTGCCGCACCCGTCATATAACCTAAAGTTTTAGCCGTTTTTTCGCTTCTTGGTTTATCGTTATTTGTCACAAGAGCAATTAAGTCTGCTTTGCTGTTTTTATTTGCCGTTACGCCAAATATAGGAATTGATCTTTTTATACCTTGCAACCAAGAGCTTGAAGCGTATTTATTGATATCTGAAACAAGGTCTGTACCTGTTGCAGTATTATATTGCTTTCTTATTAATGAGCATATTTCAGTGTATGAATAGTTTGCATATTGAGGTGAATTTTTCATATCTTTAACAATATCTTCAAAATCATTTGCAACCTGATCTGTTTCACCCTTTTTCAAACTGTCTGCAATTAACAGGCATTGTTCGTTGTAGTTTATTGATTCAACGCCCTGCTTGCTTCTTAAACCCTGATGAGTTGCAAACACATCATAATTGTTTGCAATTCTTTCTTTTGCTTGTTCAGCATTTGCTGTGCTGTAAACACCTCCGAGCCCGTATCCGAAGTATCCTCCGTCATACAGACCGTAATAAGCTCCTTCAACACCATTCAGATGACCATAATTAGATGTTATTGCACTTAAGCTTGATATTGTCATAATACCTTCCTTTGAAGTTACAACCTTCCACTATTAATTGACCTACAATTTTATAAAAACAAAGGAAGTCAGTTAATTGCCATGCATGTTTACATGTTCTTAACATTTTGTAATATTCCACGGCTCTAACACTGTAACGGTTTATTAAATGGTTGTTTTTGTTTGCCTAATATTGTAAAATTTAAGAAGATAGTTATTTAAGATTTAGGGGAAATATGTTTAACGTTGAAAGTTTTTTAAAACAAGCTTGCCAAAAAGGTGCGGCAGATATCCATTTAAGAATTGGTAAAGTTCCGTCTTTACGTATATCAAACGACATTATAAGAGTAAATTATCCGCTGTTGTCAGAAAGTGATTTTATGGACATTCTGAGAACAATTGCTCCAATAGGAAAATTTGAGGAGGTAAAAAATAGTTATAATGCTGACTTTGCGTATGAAATAAAAGATGTTGCCCGTTTCAGGGTTAACTACTGCAGAGACTTAGGTGTTCCTAAGCTTACAATGCGTATTGTTCCGTTTCAGGCTCCGACTTTTGAAGAAATGTCCATTCCTTCAAGCTTTAGAAACTTTGTAAAAAATAATAACGGCATTGTATTGCTTACGGGCCCTACAGGTTCCGGTAAATCTACAACGATTGCCTGTCTTCTTGAGTATGTGAACGTAAACTATAAAAAACACATAGTTACAATCGAGGACCCTGTCGAATTTATATACAACGATAAAAAATCAATCATAACTCAAAGACAATTAGAAATTGATGTTGCGACATTTGCAGACGGTGTAAAATACTCTTTGCGTCAAGACCCAGACATCATTTTGGTTGGTGAAATAAGAGACAAAGAAACAGCCGAAGCTGCCCTTACCGCAGCAGAAACAGGTCACTTGGTATTATCTACAATCCACACAAATTCCGCAGTTCAAACCATAAACAGAATTATTAACATGTTTGATGAAAACCTGAGAGAATTTATAAGGGACAGATTGTCAAATTGTTTAAAAGGAACAATCGCTCAAAAGCTTATTCCAAGAATAGGCGGAGGCAGAGTTCCCGCATTCGAAGTTATGACTGTAACGCCTACAGTTAGTGATTACATGAAGAAAAACGAGCTGGATAAAATTTATCAGCTTATCCAAGAAGGCGATTTTGATAATATGACAACCTTAAATGCTTCCATATACAACTTATTAAATAATGAAATAGTTACCGAAAAGGATGCATTTACGGCAAGCGATAACCCTCTTGAATTGCAACAATTAGTTAAAGGTTACTATCATGGCGTTAAACATTCAAATGTAAACAACGGGCTTCATTTGGAATAATTTAAAGGAGAAAATATGGTTGCATTTCCTGAAACAGAACCAATGACCATTAAAAGAATAGAGGTGGCACTCAGAAACAAAGACATGTACCTTTTGCAGGAAGCTGCCAACAAATTGCATGAAAAATATCATACAGGTTTTGAATTTCATATGCTTAACGAGCTTTCTCAAATTAAAACCTATATTGAAACAAACGATATTCCCGAGGGAATAAAAGATGTGTTATGCCCTACTATAGACGGTATATTGTCTGCTGCAGGCAAGGATATCAGTGAATACAAATCGGATGAAGAAAGAGAAAAGCAAAAAGAAGCTCTGAAAAAAAATTATGACTACAACTTTGGCGACCCGACATCCGACTCCGTTAAAAGCGAAGCAGAAAATACCAAAACGGATGCCGTTGAGGATGTGAATGAGGAAGAAAACAGCTTTGAAAATCATAATCCTGAAGAAATGGCGGAGAATATTCAAAGCGAAGCTTCCCAAAATGATGAAAACAAACAGCAAAGTTTTGATTTTTCTTACTCAAACGAGGATAAGGGCGAATACGGAGAAGAAGATAATCGGGAAGAACAATACTCTCAAGAAAATTACGAAGTGCAATATCAGGATGAGCAGAACGCTCAACAACACTTTGACACACAATATCAGGAACTTCAAACCAATGAAGTAAAAGAAGATGTCTTTGAAGAAACTAAAGTTCCCGAAGAACAAAATGCACAAGAAGATATTGCGATATTTTATCATGTACCTCAAACAAAAGATTTTACCTTTGCAATAAAAGAATATCGCCAAAAACTTAATTTCATAAATTCAAATCTTTATGCAAGACAGCCTGTTAACATCCTGAATAAAATATCATCAATCATGGATTTGGTTGATGTAAAGGATGATATCTGCAAATTTCTACTCGGGTTAAGCAAAAAACCATGCAAAAAAACATTTGTGACAACATCTTTAAACCAAAATATAACAAATTATCTTGCAAACAATGATGTCAAATTCAGAATTCCAATGGTGCTAAATACTTATTGTGAAGACTCAAGCCTCGATATTATTCCTATGTTTGGTGCGACAAACTTGTTTGTATGCAAAAAATGCGGTTCAATGTTTTTAAACACAGGTTCTTATCTTAAAGTCTTATCTTTAGGTTGTCTTGAGTGTGACGATACCGCTTATCCGAGCATTTATGATACAAACGGTGTTGAGTGTAATCCTATCTTTTGGCACAGAGCTTTTTCAACCATGGTTAATCATAAAATCTGGATTATCATTAATCCTCCCGCAACTGACGAAAATGAAGCCGTCATGGACTTTTTGAAGGTAGCATTTAAGTCTTCAAATCCTAAAAAAGTTTACATCGTTTCAAAAGATAACACATACTTAAATTTAATAAATCAATATAACCAAGGTGATACAATCATATCTTCGTACGATTCACTTGAGGGGCTGTATAATGATTTAATAAATAATCAGGAAAACATATAAACCATAATGGAAAATTTTGTAACAGACGCCATAAATATAAAAACATACCCATTAAGCGAGCATGATAACATTGTTTTGATGTTTTCAAAGCAAGGGCTAATCAAATGTGTCGCTAAGGGTGTTAAAAAACCAAAAAGTAAGCTGGGTGCAAGAATGCAGCTTCTTGTTGCAAACAAACTTTTAGTTAAAAAGGGGAAAAATCTTGATACGGTGTGCCAAGCGCAGGCATTAAATACGTTTAATAAACTGAGACATGATTTTGACAAATTAACATACGGAATGTATTTAGGCGAGCTTGTAAGTGTATTTTGCAGGGAAAATTTAAACAGCGAAGGAATATACGATATATTTTACAAAACGCTTGAAAATATATCAGAGGCAAATTCAAAAGAGAAAATTCTGCTTCACGTTTTAAAATTTCAATTAAAATTTATGCAAATTTTAGGTTACGGGCTGGAACTTAACAGATGTATGGTGTGCGGGCATGAGCTTGAGGGCGACGTTCTTTTATCAATTGATGAGGGCGGAGTTTTATGCAAGGAATGCTCACATAAATATATTAACAAGATAAATGTTCCCTTGAAAATAAGAGAGTTTTTAACGGAAATCGGCAAAAGAGAACTTGAGGAAGAAACAAAATACGATTCTCTTATAAATGAAAAAGTGGGTATTACTTGTTTTAATCTCTTGAAAAAATATATAGGGAAAAGAACAAATATTACGATTAAAACAGCCAAAGTCCTTGAAGAACAGTTTATTTAACTTATTATTGACTTTACTATTTTTCTTTAATATCATGAATAAAGTTTAGGGCGGCATGGCCAAGTGGTAAGGCAGAAGCCTGCAAAGCTTTTACCCCCAGTTCGAATCTGGGTGCCGCCTTTTTAAAATTATATGAGGCTTTATGAATTTTAATTTGGACATAACTAGATTATTCAGGCTTTTAAAAGGGAATTTAAACGGCATTAAGAGGTATTCGCTCTCAATTATGCTTTGTTATTTTGTAATTGCGGCGCTTCTTGTATTTAATATCGGACTTTATAAAAGTTCGATTAATATCGTATATCCCATCATTTTAAGCGTTATTTTATCTTTTCTTATAGTTGTCGGCGCTCTTTATTTTACGGGCTTAAATTATGAAATTATTCATAATTTAATTGAGGAAGAAGACGGCTTTATGCCTTTAGTCAAAGGCAGATTTAAAGAATACATGATAAAAGGCGGAAAAGCAATATTATGCGGCGTGCCATTTTTTATGCTTGCATTAATTATATTTTTTGCACTTGTTCTATTGTACCAAGCGTATAATAACGTGTACATTGAGCTTTTAACATTCGTTGTAATTTTCTTTGTTATTACATTGTTCGTATCGTTTTTTATGGCTTATGCTTATACGTTTAAAGTTAAATCAGTTTTTGATAAAAATAACTTTAAAATATTTTTATACGCTATGCCTGAGTTTATATACTCATATGTGTTAGCTCAGATTTTTTATTTTGTAACAAGCATACTGTTTGTGCTGGCATTTATTTCAGCACTTATAGTTATCGCATTAATTGCAAAGGCTCTTTCATTTGCCATAGGTATATTTGGTGCAAAAATATTATTTATGATTTTGACGGCTATTATCTCAATTTTTGCCATTATTTTAGCATTTGTAATAAATGCAATTACAACCTTTTACACATTTTCACTTAATGCACAAAGTTTTAATTACGGCAAATATTTTTTGTGTATGGGCGAGGCGCCAAAACGCAGGGTGATTGAATATATAATACCTATTGTAATTGCAATACTTATCTATCTTTCAAATTCATATATATCACATACATTTGATAACATTAAAGCAAAAATGTATGAAAATAGCTCTAATTATTCAATTCAATTTGACCAAAAAGCCGAATAAATTAAAACATTTTTACGGCTCTGTCTAAAATTCCAAGGCATTTAGAAATCACCATTCCGTAATTTGTAACAGGAATGTTTGCTGCCTTTGCCTTCATTATTCTTGTAAGCATTTCCCGTCTGTTTGTCATGCAGGCACCGCAGTGTATTATAAGGGCATAATTTTTTATGTTATCGGGAAAATCATACCCCGAGTAAAATTCAAAGTTAAGAGTTTTGCCCGTATATTTTTGAACTAAATTTGGAATTTTGACTCTTCCTATGTCATCACCTATGGGATGGTGAGTGCAGCTTTCACACACTAAGATATTGTCATTTTCATTCAGTTTGTCAATTTTATCCGTGCCCTCTAAAAATGTTTGAAAGTCGCCCTTTAATCTTGCAAATAAAATTGAAAAAGAGGTGAGCGAAATATCATCAGGGACAATACGGGAGACGCTTTTAAACGCTTGCGAGTCTGTTATTACCATTTTTGGTTTTTCTTTTAAATTATTTAAAACTCGTTCAAGTTTATCTTCTTTGCATACCATGCAAGTGCAATTTTTATCTAAAATATTTCTTATAATCTGAACTTGAGGAAGAATAATTCTGTCTTTTGGAGCTTCTTTGTCAATCGGAATTACAAGGATGATATTGTCATTTTCTTCAACAAGCCAATTTAGCGCGTCATTTGGAGCTATAACCTCATCGGGCAGAATTTTTATAAGCCCTTGTTTGATTTTATCTCGTGCATCTTTATCTGACAGTAAAGACAAGTTTATCACTTCCTTGGAATACTTTTTTATTACTTCAAGACTTTTTTCATCCAATGTCCCCTCATCTTCTTTATTTACAATTGCAAGAATCGGGATTTTTCTGTCGGACAAAGTTTTTAAAAAATCTTCTTCAACCTCTGTTATCGGTTCATAATCACAGACAAAAATTCCTACATCAACCCTATTTAGAGCTTTAAATGTTTTTTCCACCCTTTGAAGTCCAAGCTCGTCAACATCGTCAAACCCTGCAGTATCCATAAAAATAACCGACCCTATAGGCAAAAGCTCCATAGCTTTTTGATTAACGTCCGTTGTTGTACCTGAAACATTTGAAACTATGGAAAAATCTTGCCCCAACATTACGTTCATAAGGGTGGATTTTCCGCTGTTTCTTTTGCCAAATATTCCTATATGTATTTTATTTGCCTTAAATGAATTTATCATATCTTGCCTCACACACATTATTTAGAACTGCGCTATTTCCTTTATAACACTTTCAAGTTCGCCCGTAATTTTTGTATCTTTATTTAAAATTTCCTTAACAGCCTTTGCAAAATCAGCTTTTTGAAAATCGCCGAAGCCGTTTATCCTGTATATCTCTTTTAAATTTTTTACTGTTCCGATGTTTTTATCAAAGTCCTTTTCGCTTATTTGATAACCGTTTTTAAACATATTATTGACGGCATTTATTTTGATATCATAAGGAATGATATCTTCAAATTCACCCGTTTTTATTAAATGAATTTTATCTTTTTTCTTCAATTTTGGCTCAATCAGAGATTTTGTTTCTTCTGCATCCAAATCAAGCAATATAAAAATGGGAAGATTAACTTCTTCTCTCATTTGATAATATTTTTTTGCAACTTGGTTTTTTCCGCCTGCACCAAGAACCAAAACGCCCTCTTTTTTAAAGTCATAACCCAAAATCCTTCCAAATTCTTCAAGAAGTATTTCTTCAGTGATACCCTCCGTTAATATAATTTTTTCAAGAGGATACAAAAGAGAATATTTTTTCCTTAATGCCTTTTGGTCCCCATCTTTATTTTGGCGAAGTGTCATCAGCCTTTTTAAATTTAAGGGCAGATTTTCATTATTTTCTATAATTTCAAGAAGTCCTTCTATGTTTAAATCGAGAGGAAAAAACTTTTTACAGTCTTTTGTTTGTACAAACATTTTATTTTCATCATCTTCTAAAAGTTTATTCCAGAAGTCATTTACGGGGGTGTCGGTATACGATTTTACGGAATCGTTAAATATTTTTTTGACACAGGGTATATCCAAAGTGTTTTTTTCAAATTTGTGGCAAATATCTAAAAAAACTCTTTCATATTTGTCCTGTGTATATTTAAATCTGGTGAGCCTGTCAAGACATAAGGTCAGATATTCGGTGTCTAATACTTTATGTTTCATAATGTAACTTTATGATATCATTAATAAGCAATTTTTTCTAAGTACATGTTTTTATTACGATAGGTAGGAAGATGATAGGTTCAATTAACAGTTTTGGAAATGTTAATAGCACAATTCCAATCAGACAAAACGAAAGTTTGCCTGTTCAAAATAATGTTACTACAAATCCTATTGCGCCTAATTATTATTCAAATGTTTATCATGGCACATCTGATGCCAATTATCACATAAACCTAAGAACAACTCTTGCAGGCAATGATGAAGTGCAAATGTATAATGCGATTTTGACTGCTTTAAATGAGTCTTCTAACGGTGATATAACGACTCAGCAAAAGCTTAACGATTTACTTAAAAACGGAAAGCTTTTAAACAATTCTTCAAATAACGGTACAACAACTTTAAAAAATTTATATGACATCATCTCTACCCCAAGAGCACAAGGCTTTGATTCTGTTAAAATTCTAAAAACGGCAATTGACACAATGTACAAACCTTCATCAATTACGCAAACGTTTGGTGATATTCCTGATGAAGTAAAAAATCTTATGATGACGAGCCCTGAAGTTTCAGAAGAAGTTAAGCAAAACCCTGCCTTATTGGATGTTAAAACAAACGGAAGCGGAACTTGCCCCGCTGCAAGTTTGGAATTTCATTTAGCAAATAAAAGACCTGCAGAATTCGCAAGGTGGGCAAATGAGTTAACATCTCCAAAAATGTCAGTTACGCAAAATATAAAAATGAATTCTTTATCTAAAAACTATCTGGATGCGGTCTGGCTTCTTGATGCATTTGAAACAAAACCAAAATATGCTGATTTTGAAAAAGCAACTCTTGAACTAAAACCCGATGAAAATGCTTACACAAGGGCATATATCCAAAACGGTTTTTATGATGAAGGCGAAAGAACAATTCTGGATGTTTTAATCCAATCTACTCTTATGCAAAACGCCTCTCAGCAAAGCTATAACTCTTTAACCGATATAAGAGCCGGAAAATTTAATTCTAACCCTCAAGGGTTAAGCTCTGACGAAAAAACCTTTATAGAATCCATTGTTGATGACAAAGAAAAATTATCAATCGTTTATCAAAACATTGATGATAACCAGCGTTTAACGGGATACAGATGTGACTTCGCTAAAATAGAACAACACATTAAAGCGGCAATTGATGAGGGCGAAGACGTAATTATCGGCTACATTTTTGCGGACCAAAATAATCAGGTAACGGGCGGACACGAAATCACAATTACCGATTATAAAAAAGATGAGAACGGCGAAACGGTATTTATATGTAATGATACGGATGATAACAACAACGAATTAATAGAATATAAAGCTTCTTATCTTCTTCCTAAAATTCACCATGCCGGATACCCTGCTCATCTTGTTGAACATGAAACAGAACTTTTGAATGCTTAAATTTTTTCTTGGAAATAGCTGCAGATGAGCTTGTTTCTTCGACCTAATGTGAAAAATTGCTTTATCTTTTCAAAAGCAGATTTCTTTGGTGTTCTTGCTTTTTTTCGTCTGTCTATTAAAATTGCTTTTTGAACAAGTAACTGGTTGTATCGCATGGCAAAAGCTTCGTTTGTTTTAATATACGGTTCAAGTTCTTTAAGTTTGCGTTTGCATACCAAAATCTCGGCATCAAATTCTAATAGATTATTTCTTGTCATACTCTGCCTTTTGTATCTGCTAATTTTTTGGGGAAATTGATTTTTTACATGGTTATTCTATGAAATTTTTTAAAAATATAAATCCTCTAAAAATATCAAAAATTGTTTTATGTGATACAATAAATGAGTGATGAATAATAAAAAAATTTATATAATCATATTTTCTTTAATCACTGCGGTAATCGTTTTTGGGTTTGTTTGGAGCTGGTTTGTAACAAGGAATATAAATAGCGGCGCCAATGATGCGGCACACCGAGAGCAAAAAGTTGCAGTTTCAAACTTAATTTTGACAGAAACTAAAAACGCAAAAAAATACTGGGAGTTGTATGCAAAAAAAGGAAGCTACACAAGCGGAGAAAAAAAAGCACAACTGCAAGATATTCTCGGCAATTTTTATAACGAAAACCAAGAGGTTGTATTAAGCCTTAAGGCAGAACTCGGAACATACGACAGTGACGAAAAAATAATCAGATTAAACGGAAATGTGCTTGCCGTCTCAAAAGACGGCTCCTCTATACTCGCAGATGAAATGGTCTGGATGGGGAAAAATGAAGGCATTATTGCAAGCGGAAACGTTAAAATTAATAAAAATAATCAGCTTGTAACAACAAGTGACAGAGCTGTTTTTAATTCCGAATTAACATACTTCAGAATTGAAGGCAAAAGCGAAAGTAAAGTATACGACAAAGTGGAAGGCGAATAATTAATGAAAAAGATAATTGCGCTAATATTTGTAATTTTTTTATCATTTGGAATTGTTCTTAGCGAAACAGTTACAATAGAGGCGAAAAGACAAGTAATTAAAACTGAAATAAACAAAGGTTTCTTTGACGGGGATGTTAAAGTTCAGGTAGGTGACGTTAAAGTTCAAAGCCCAAGAGCAGAACTGGACCTTGATTCTTCTACCAAAAAGCCTTCTCTTGCAACATTTTTTGATAACCCTTATGCTTATCAGGAAAAAGGAAACAAAAAACATGAAATTAAAGCAGACATTTTGAAGGTTTCTTTAATCAAGAAGAATATTTCAGCGGAAGGTAAAAGCCAATCCATTATGCTTGAAAACAGAGAACCTGTTTTAACAATCACGGCGGACAGTCAGGAATATGACACAACAACCAAAGTTATGAAAGCACACAAAGGGGTTGTAATTAAACATAAAGACCTTGAAACATACTCCGATGAGGCTGTTTCTACTGTTGATAAAAACGGTGATATTAAACGTTTGGAGCTTATCGGGCATGTAAATATTAAAAATAAAGAAAATATCATAAAAGGCGATAAATTTACTTATGAAACTACGAGAAGCGAGTTTCAAATCACGGGAAATGCAGATTCCGATTTGACTTTCGAAGACGGCACAAAAATTCGTATTACAAGTAAATATCAACAATTAAACCAAAAGACGAAAACCGTAATTGCAGGCGGAAATGTTAAAGTTGTTTATCAGGACTACGTTGCAACCGGTCCTAAAGCTCAGCTTTTAGCCGATGCTAAAACAAACAAACCAAGCGTTGTTATATTTACCGGAAGGTCAAAGATTTCGCAGAAGGGAAGCTCTGTCGAGGCTGATAAAATCAAAATAACAATAAACCCAAAAGCATTTTATGCGGACGGTAACGTAAAAACAAGCTTAACGGGAGATTCCGGCAAAGAAATGGAGTTGATGCCATAATGACAATTACACTTGAACATAAACAATGCCTTATAGCCGGAAACGGAATTCTGCCAATCAAAATGGCGCAAAATGCAAAAAATAACGGACTCGAAGTTGTTGCAATTTCACTTTCAAACGATAATTGCAGAGAGCTTAAAAAATACTGCTCAAAAGTATACAGTTTTGGGTGCGGACAATTGGACAGCATTAAAAAAGTTCTTATAGATGAAGGTATTAAGCAATTAACCTTTATCGGAAAAGTATCAAAAACCATGATACTCAAACGTCCGAAATTTGAACCCACAGCGCTCGAACTTATTAAAAAGGCAACAAGGTTAAATGACGATATGGTTATGCTTATAATTATTGAAGAACTTAATAAAATCGGCATAACCATTCTTGACCAAACCATATTTATAAAAGATTCAATGGTAAAAGAAGGGGTTTTAACAAAAAGAAAGCCGACTCCGGAACAAATGGCGGATATTGAATACGGATACAAAATTGCTCGTGAAATGGGAAAACTCGACATCGGACAATCGGTTGTTATGAAAGAAAAGATGATTATGGCAATTGAAGCAATTGAAGGTACCGATCAATGCATTAAAAGAGGAGGTAAACTTGCAAGGAGAAAAAACGCGGTTGTTGTAAAAGTTGCAAAACCTCAGCAGGATAAAAGGTTTGATATTCCCGCCGTCGGGCTTAAAACATTAAAAACAATGAGAAGATACGGCGCAAATGTTCTTGCTTTGCAAACAGGGGAAACCATTATGGTAGATCAGGCTAAAATGATTGAATATGCAAATAAACATAATATGGTAATTATTGCAGTATGAAAAAACTTTTTATTATAACAGGTGAATACTCGGGCGAATCACACGCAGCAAATGTCGTACGTGAACTTTTAAAAATACGTCCCGACATTCAAATTGAAGGAGTCGGGGGTAAATCTCTTGAAGAAGCGGGAGTCAAGATTTTTGCAAACCATGACAAAATGGAAAAAGCAGGAATTAATTTTCAAATAATAAAAGACCACCTCTCCTTAGGGAAAAGAATTGTTGATTATTTAAAAAACGAATACAAGCCTGATTTGGTTCTGCTTATCGATTACGGCGCATTCAATCTTGCAATATCAAAATATCTCAAAAAGGCAGGAATTAAAACCTTTTACTTTATTCCTCCTCAAGTTTGGGCTTCGAGAAAATGGCGCCTAAAAACAATTAAGAAGCATATTGATAAGGTTTTAACCATTTTTCCGTTTGAAAAAGAAATGTACGATAAAGAAGGAATTAGTGCAGAATTTGTGGGTCATCCTCTCGTAAAAGAACTTCCTCCGCAAGCCGACAGAGAAGATTTTTTTAACAGACACGGGCTTGATACAAATAAAAAGCTTGTTTCAATTTTTCCGGGGTCAAGAGTTTTTGAAATTAAATTTTTGCTCGATATTTTTATAAAGGCGGCGGAAATTTTGACTCAAAAAGATGAGAATATACAAATAGTATTTTCAAATGCACCAAATTTATCGGAAAAGGTATTTGGGGATAAGCTTAAAAATTATAAAGTTATTAAAGGAGAAAATAGAGCCTTATTGAGCGTATCGGATGCCCTTATTTTAGCGTCCGGCACCGTGGCACTTGAGGCTGCATTTTATAAAACGCCCATGATTATTGCATACAAAGGGCCGTTTTTCTTTTATTTGATTTATTTGCTTGTTCGCTCAATAAATAAAGCTTGTCTTGTGAATATAATCACGGGTAAAGAATACGTGGAAGAATTTTTAATGTATAAGGCAAAATCAGATAAGATTGCAGATAAAATTTTAAAACTTTTAAATAATGAAGACGAAAGAAACGCACAGCTTAAAGGACTTAATGAAGTTCAGGAAATGCTCACGGATAAGCACTGTGTAGAGGAAGTGGCAAAAATCATAGACAAGGAGTTAAATAATGGCTAACATAATCACAATTTCAAGAATATTTTTGGCATTTGTTGCGCTCGGAATGCTTTTTTATAAAAGAGAATTTTATCAGGCATCACTTGTTTTAACCATATTTGTTATGTGGTTTGACGGGCTTGACGGTTACATTGCAAGAAAATTTAACGAAAGTTCAAAACTTGGTGCCGTTCTCGATATTATGGGCGACAGAATAGTGGAAAATTTATACTGGCTCGTATTTTGCGCGCTCGGTTGGATTAACGTCTTAATCCCAGCAGTAGTTGTAACAAGAGGGATTGTAACCGATGCAATAAGAGCGCTTGCTTTAAGCCAAGGTTATACTGCGTTTGGCGAAAAAACAATGCAGCAAAATCCGATTGCAAGATTTATCGTTGCTTCAAATTTTTCAAGAGGCGGATACGCGGTTACTAAGGCAGCTGCTTTTGTCCTTTTGATTGCAGGCAATTTGGTGCCCTACAGAGGGGAAGAAATTGTTCTTAAAATTGGTGAAGTATGCGCGATAGCTTCCGCAGTATTCTGTGTTTTAAGGGGTATACCCGTTGTGCTTGAATCCAAGAGATTTTTTGAAGATGGAAAATAGTTTTTTAAATGTTGTCTTATTTGAGCCTGAAATTCCCCAAAACACGGGTAATATTGCAAGACTTTGTGCTTGTACGGGGGTCAAATTATACTTAATAGGGCGTCTTGGTTTTTCAATGTCTGAAAAATATCTGAAACGTTCAGGGCTTGATTATTGGAATAAGGTTGAAATTATTCATTTGAATAATTTTGAAGAATTGCTGGAAGAAGCTAAAGGGCATTCCATATACTACTTCACAACAAAGGCAAAAAGATACTACACGGATGTTAAATATAAAGAGGGGGATTTCTTAATGTATGGACCCGAAACAAGAGGACTGCCTTGCGAGATTAGAGAATTTGGCGGAGATAATTGTGTAAAATTACCCATGAAAGAAGGACTCAGAAGTCTCAATCTTTCAAATTCCGTTGCAGTCGGAGTGTATGAAGCTATTCGCCAAATTGACTTGACACATGTGCTAAAATGAATGTATGAAAAGAAAAGTCATCGCATATCTTCACACTCACTGGGATAGAGAATGGTATAAAACATTTGAAGAATTTAATATAAGACTTTCAGATATCGTTGATGAAATTATAAAAGAGCTTGAATGCTCTCGTGCACCATCGTTTTATTTTGACGGGCAAACGGATGCCATTAGAACATATTTAAAATTCAGACCGGAAAATAAAAATAAAATAAAAAAACTTATCAAAGAAAAAAAATTATTTATAGGTCCGTTTTCCGTGAGCGCAGACAGCTTTATGTCCTCAGGTTATTTTCTTGCAAGAAATTTTGAAAACGGTCTCAATTTTGCACGAGATTTGGGATGCAGCGATTTTATCGGATATTTACCTGATACGTTTGGGCATGGTAAATCTATTTTTGAAATATTAAAATATTTAAAAATTGAAAACTCTATTGTTTGGAGGGGAACTCCTGATATAGAATCAGATTTTATATTCAACGGCGTAAAAACAACCCGTCTTGTAAGGGGTTATTTTTTTGACTTTTTCCATAACGGGGCAGACACTAAAACAATAGAAGAAAATATTGATAAAGTTGCAGAATATACAAACTCAAAAGATATTCTTTTGCCGATAGGGGCAGACCATTTGGCGATTTTAACAAATTCTGTTCAAAAAATCGAAGACTTTAACAAAAAATCCGAGAAATATGAAATTATTTTATCTAATCCTTTTGAATACATAAAAAACGCAGACTATAAAAAGAAATATCAAGGGGAATTTTTAGATAATTCTTCAACTTATATTTTGCAAGGCGTTTATAGCGGAAGAATTCCGCAAAAGGTGCAAAATTCAAAATGCGAATGGATATTATCAAGAATTACGGAACCTTTTGATATCATAAAAGGCTCAAAATATAAAACCTGCATAGACTACGCTCAGAAACTTTTAATTAAAAACCATGCACACGACAGCATTTACGGCTGTTCAAAAGATGAAGTTAATCACTATGTCAGCTTGAGATATGAGCAGGTCGAACAAATTTCAAATTATCTGAACAAGAAGCTTATAAAGTCTGAATTTGATAAACTAAACAAAGAAGAAGGCAAAAATTATATTTGTGCATATAATTTTTCAAACTTCGAAAGAGCTATACCTGTCACCTTTAAAACTCATAAAAAAATAAAGGGGCTTGAAGTTTTAAATAAAGAAAAAGGCTTCCCTGATTATATTTTCTATGACAAAACTAAAATACCGGTTACGGAAGATTACACGGATATTTATGAATATATTGTAAAGGCTCCCTTATTTAAACCTTTTTCAAAAAATATTTTTGAACTTAAACCGCTAAAAGGTGATGTTAAAATCGGGGATGATTTTATCGAAAACCAAAAAATAAAACTCAGCGTTAAAAACGGTGTTTTGAATATTGAAGATAAAAAGAATAACAAGATAATTAAAGATTTTTTAAATATAGTTGATACCAAAGACATGGGGGATAGCTACAATTGTGCGCCAAAAAGCAAACCCTTAAAGAAAGAAATAATAAAAACAAAAGTTCTTAAAAAAGGAAGCTTGTATTCCGTACTTTGCGTTTATTTCAAAGATTTAATTTTAGAAATAAGTCTTTTTGATAATGCTGATTTTCTAAAGTTTAAAGCAAAAATCAACAACAAAGAGAAAAATCACAAAATTCAAGCGAGATTTAACCTTGAAGAAAATATATTTAAAACAACGGCAGAGGACGGCTTTGGGGTTATCAAAAGGGAACATGACCCAAACTATTCACTTTTGGAAAATCTGCCCGTTCAAAGACCAAAAGAGGCAAAAACCAACATCTATCCTATCCAAAGGTTCGTAATGGCGCAGGGAAGTTTGATTTCAACTATCGGGCTTCGCGAATATGAAATTTACAAAAATACCCTTTCAATTCCGCTTTTAAGATGTTTTAGCTCAATCTCAAACCCTAACAATATCGCACGAAGTATTCCTGCAGGTCCGCCCATTCAAACGCCCGAGGCTCAGCTTTTAGGAAAATACGAAGTGGAATTTTCTTATTCTTTTATATCAGACACGGAAGATATGTATAAAATAACGGAAGAATTTTATGGCGCGGCTCTTGCTTTTTGCTTTACGGGTAATTCTAAAGAAACTTCAAAAACATTTATAACACTTCCAAAAAATAACTTATTATACGGTATGAAAGATAAAAATACCGCAATTTGCTATGATTTTAAAGAAAATAAAATTAAAGATATCGAAGTTTAGTCCTGCCTTTTGTTTAATTTGAACAAAAAGTTTTTCTTTTGCGCCCCTTCTTCATTTTCTATCATCAAGATTTTTTCAATACTTGATTTTAATTGACCCAAATCTTCGTATTTTTTAAGCGCTCCGTCAATCGCAATTGAAACATCCCCTGTTTCTTCACTTACAACGATACAAGCGCAATCAAATGTTTCTGAAGCACCAAGCGCCGCTCTGTGACGGGTTCCGTATCTCCAGCTGAGTTTAGGGTCTTCCGTTAAAGGAAGAAGAACCCCTGCTGATTTTATCTTATTTTTTACAATAACAACAGCGCCGTCATGCAAGGGTGTGTTTGGGTGGAATATCGTAAGCAGCAATTCCTGTGAAATGTCCGCATTTATAATGGTTCCGACTTCATAGTTTTTGTAATCTTCCATACCTTTAAGCACAATCAAAGCGCCAATTTTATTTCTTGATAAATACTTAATTGTTTCTATAATTTCTTTTACTGTTTTTGTGCCGTCTTCTTTATTTTGAACATCTTCTTTCGTAAAAAATACTCTTGAAATAAGATTTCCCTGCCCCAAATAAACAAGGAAGCGGCGAAGCTCGGGCTGAAATATGACAATAAGCCCAAAGATAATAATTGCAACAAATGCCTTTAATACCATGCCAAAAACTTTTAATCCGATTATCATTAAAAGTTCTGATAATATCCACATAAAAATAAGAACGATAACGCCTCTAAGAAGATTTTCGCTGTTTGTTCCCTTTATATATTTTTTGTATAAAAACAAGATTAATACCGCAAGAACCGCAATTTCAAGAGAGCTTACTATAAGTTCAGGCGTTTTTAGCGTCGAGATTGCAAGTTGCAGCCTATATATCAAATTTGTAAATATATTTTCCAATTAACACCCTTAAATATCGGCAATTTTATCATTTTGTACGAGTTGTTCGTATGTTTGCCTATTAACTATAATAGCAGATTGCGAATTATTTACAAGTACCATTGCGGGTTTTAGCATTAAATTATAATTGGACGCCATTGAATAGCCGTATGCACCTGTGTTATATACGCACAAAATATCGCCTTTTTCAGGTTTTTCGAGTTCAATTTCTTTAATTAAAATGTCGCCGGATTCGCAGAATTTTCCTGCAATTGTTACTTTTTCTTTAATATTTGTATCTTTTTTATTTGCGATTTCTGCCGTGTATAAAGCACCGTACATTGAAGGTCTTACGTTATCCGCCATACCGCCGTTTACCGCAATATATTTTCTTCCGTTTGGAACTTGTTTTGAACTGCCAAGCGTATATAATGACACACCTGCGGTTCCGACCATGCTTCTTCCGGGTTCAATGTATAAAACAGGTTCTTTTATATTATATTTTTTAATACTTTCATTTAATGATTTTAATATTTTTTCCGCAATTTCATAAGTGCTCGGGGGAGTATCGCATTCAGTGTACGTTATACCTAAGCCGCCCCCTATATTTATTTCTTGGAGTTCAATTCCAAATTTGTCTTTAATTCTTTTTATTTCTTTAACTAAAACTTCAACCTCATCTACCCAAACCTTTGTTTCAAAAATTTGAGAACCAACATGCGCGTGAAGTCCCATTATTTCAACGTTTGTATACTTATTTAAAATAAGTTCAACAACACTATCCAGCTGAGTTAAATCAAAACCGAATTTAGAATCAAGGTGCCCCGTTTGGATGTATTCATGCGTGTGGCATTCAATGCCCGGAGTAACCCTCAGCATTACTTTTTGGGTCTTATTTTTTTCTTTTAAGATGCTGTCTAAAAGCTCAAGTTCATAGAAGTTATCAACACTTACCCTTCCGATATCAAGAGCTATTGCAAGTTCAAGTTCTTCCCTGCTTTTATTGTTTCCGTTAAATGTTGAATTTTCAAGAGAAATTCCCGCGTTATGAATGGTATATATTTCACCGCCGGATACAACATCAAAACCAAAACCTTCATCCGCCATTATTTTTGCTATAGCGCTTGTCATAAGTGCTTTTGACGCAAATTTTGGTTTAAATTTAGGGTATGATTTAAACGCATCTTTATATTCTCTTGCAATTGAAACAAGAGTTTCTTTATCCATTACGTAAAGAGGGGTTGAATATTTTTGCGCAAGTTCTGTAAGGTCACATCCTCCTATTGTCAAATTCCCCTTCTCGTTTCTTTTTGTTGTTAACGGTTTAATGTTCTGGTTAGTTGTTTTCATTTTTACTCCTTGCTAAAATTTTATATAAATTGTAACATAAAACTAACAGAAACGGCGGTATTAATATGGATCGAAATGTAAATAAATACTTTACAACCAAAAACATAATCTTTTTTATAATGATTGTGCTGTTTTTGGTTTTCTTAAACCATATAGTTGACATTGCCTTAATGTTTTTTGCCGCATTTATTTTATCTGCCGTTCTTATACCTTTTATAGATAAATTATCCCTAAAAATGCCAAGAACGCTTGCAACTTCCATAATTCTTTTGACGGGGCTTTTAATTGTACTGTTAATAATTGTGCCTCTTGTCATTTTTAGCGTTAAACAAGGAATTTTGGCCATAGAGAACCTGCCTCAAATCGTAAAAGACATTCAAACAAATTTTTCTAACTTTACACTTTTTGGATATGACGTTTCATCGGTTTTATCCGAATACAATTTAATTCCCTATACGGAAGATATTGCAACAAATGTGATAGGTAAATCAGTGAGCTTAACTAAGATTTTAATAAATACTTTGACGGCTCTTATTGCAACATCAATTATGCTGTTTTACATATGCTGCGATAAACAAGTTTTAGTCGACAGATTTGCAAAACTGTTCCCCGAAAAGGTAAAAGGAAAAGCAATCAGCATTCTTAATTCAATTATTCAAAAAGCAGGCGGTTTTGTTTTTGCTCAAATGGTGGCAATGATATTTGTAGGTGTTTTAACGGGTCTCGGTTTATTTATTTTGAAAAATCCAAACGCGGTAATACTCGGTTTTGTATCGGGTGTTTTTGACATAGTCCCCGTTATAGGACCTGCTTTTGCAGTTGTTATAGGTCTTTTAACAATTACAAAAGCAAGTTTTGGGTATATTCTTATAACTTTTGCGGTTTATATGATAGTTCAAGTTCTCGAAAATCAATTTTTAAGACCCGTTGTATACGGAAAATTTATGAATATTCATCCTTTGGCGATAATTATGTCTTTGCTTATAGGTGCAAAATTTTTAGGTTTTTGGGGTGTGCTTTTAGGTCCTCCGATTGCAAGCGTGTTATCTATTTTAATTGATGAATTATACATTAAGCCCATAAACGGCGAAGAAACAAATACGGAGAATAAGGAATAATGGAAAAATTTTTATACAAAGCTGATGAAAAAGACCCAAAAATAAATGTATGGTTTGCATTTCCCGCAATCAGGAGTTTTGCCCTTTCTTCTCTCGGCTATTTATCTATTTTTCAAAAGATAGATACAAGAAAAGATATTTTTGCGGAAAGAATCTATACCGATACAAAACAGACTCAAGCAAACGTAAAAGATGTTGATATAATTGGTTTTTCAACATCATTTGAAACAGATATTTTATCCATTATCGGGATTTTAAATAAATATAACATTCCCCTAAATTCAAGAGACAGAGATGAAACTCATCCTTTAATATTTGGGGGCGGTCCCGTTATAAGTGCAAATCCTTTACCTTATCAAGAATTCTATGATTTTGTAACCGTTGGAGATTTTCATCAAACGGCGGATGAACTTCTGGATATATTGGTTTCTTCAAGAGATTTAACAAAGGATGAAAAATTAAAAGCGCTTGATAAAATGACTAATATATGGGTTCCTAAATTTGGTAAAAATAAGAAAGTAAAAGGAGCAAGGGATGTTTTAAACAAACCTCTCTACATTCCGATTTTGTCCGAGGACAGTTTTTTTAAAAATACATTTATCATTGAAATTGAAAGAGGGTGTCCTAAAATGTGCAATTTTTGTCTTGCGTCATACCTAAACTTACCCCCGAGGTTTGCAGATAAAGATGAAATTAAGCGCGCAATTGATTTAGGACTTACACACACAAATAAAATTGCACTTCTCGGCGCCTATGTTGCGGGACATCCTGATTTTGAAAATATTTTAGAATACATAAGGGAAAAGAATAAAATTTCGCCGATTGAACTTACGCTGTCATCTTTAAGAGCCGATTTAACAACGGAAAATGTTGTAAAAACTCTTGTCGAATGCGGACAAAAAACGGCGACAATTGCAATTGAGGCGGGTTCCGAAAGATTAAGGCGCGTTATAAATAAAGATTTAACTAAAGAACAAATACTAAAAACGGTTGAAACAGCAAGGCTAAACGGTCTTTCAGGTCTTAAGGTTTATATGATGCTCGGTCATCCGACGGAAACCATGGAAGATATTGAAGAATTTATATCTCTTGCACGCGAGATAAAATCTAAAAATAAGGGCTTTGATGTTTCATATTCCTTTGCATCTTTTACACCAAAGGCGCATACACCTTTTCAATTTGTAAAAAGAGAGTCTACAAAAAGTTTAGAAAAGAAAATAGAATATCTGAAAAAAGAATTGCATAAACTGGGTATCACAATAAGACCTACGAGTATACAGTGGGATAACATTCAAGCCATTCTTTCAAGATACGATAAATCCCTAATTGATTATTTCGAGGAAGTTATGAAATCGGGCGCAAATCTCGGTGCATATAAACATGTGTGGAAAAAGATGTTTAACAAAAAAGGTGATTTATCATACGAAGATGCGGTTCAAATGCCATTTGATAAAGAAAAAGGCATTCCTTGGGATTTTATAGAATTCACTCCAAACGAAAGACTTTATGAAATCTATAAAAGGTCTGCGGAATAACAGTTTTCAATTTTATGGTATAATTTTTGTATGTTAAAAGCAAAAAAGATACTTGAAGATATTCCTGTCTATCAAACTGACGAATATTATGAAAATTATGAGTTGAAGCTTGATTCCAATGAAAATGTTTACGGAGTTTCAAGCAAAGTTCTTCAGGCTCTATCCGATAAAAATGAAAAATATATTAGCTGTTATCCCTGCTACGGCGAACTTTTAGATAAGCTATCCAAAAAACATCTTGTGGAAAAGAACAATATTCTTCTTACAAACGGATGTGACGAAGCGATAAACGTTGTTTTTTCAACCTATTTGGAAAAAGGGGATAACGTGGTAAGTTTTGCCCCGACTTTTTCTATGCCTAAAATTTACGCAAACTTAAACGGTGCGGAATTCAAAGAAGTTGAATATAAAAGAAAATGGGTTTTTGACCCTGAAGAAATCGCAAAAAACGTAAATAAAAAAACAAAAATAATACACCTCACCTCTCCAAATTCTCCAACGGGTGAAAAAATAGAGGTGCATGATGTTGAGCTTCTTATTGATAATTTTCCAAATATTGCAATTGTGATTGATGTAACGTATGGCTTTTTTGTTGAAGAAGGGCAGGATTTTTACGAACTTACAAAAAAATACCCTAACGTAATTATAGTAAAATCGTTCTCAAAAGATTGCTCGCTTGCAGGCTTAAGACTCGGCTATATTGTTTCAAACAGCAAAAATATCGATAACATAAGAAAAATCGTCTCTCCATATTCCGTAAATAACTATGCGGTTAAGGCAGGACTTGCGGTTTTGGATGATGAAAAATTTCTTTCAGATATGAAAAAAGAAATAATTGAGTCCAGAAAAATGCTTATATCAGGTTTAAGTAAGCTTGGTTTTAAAGTGTACAACAGTGAAGGGAACTTTGTTTTATGTGATTTTGGCGCGTGTTCTGATTTTGTGTACAAAAAACTTCTTACAAATTCCATTAAGGTTAGAAATTTCGGCAAAAAGAAAAATCTTGAAAACTGCTTTAGAATAACGGTCCCCAAAAAAGAAGATACCAAGAAAGTCTTAAATGCCCTGTTACCTAAAACAATGCTTGTTTTTGATATGGACGGAGTGATATTTGATGTACAAAATTCGTACAGGGCGGCAATAGAAAAAACTTTTGAATACTTTGCGCACCAAAAACTTGGCGAACATGAAATACAAGATTGCAAAAACTTGGGCGGATTAAACTGCGACTGGGATTTAACCGAGTTTTTACTTAAAAAATACGGAATAAACAGAGATAAAAAAGAAATTATCGATGTATTTCAAAGATTTTTCTTTAATAAAAACAGTAACGGCTCAAAAGGCTTGATTGATAACGAAAAACTTCTTTTAGATAAAAACGGCTTTAAAAAACTGTCAAAAATATACGATATCTGCGTTTTTACGGGTCGTCCAAAAGATGAAGCCGTATATTCACTGCAAAAATTTGGAATTTTAAAATATTTTAATTTTATAATCACAAGAGACGATTTGCCTAAAAATCGCCAAAAACCTTTCCCTGACGGCTTAAATTATATTAAGAAAAATTCTTACTATAAAGACATTTACTACTTTGGCGATACAACGGACGATATGCTTTGCGCAAAGTCTGCCGGCGTTCGTGCAATGGGTGTGCTTCCTTTAAACGAGCAGAATGAAAATTATAAAAACAGGCTTATTCAATCGGGGGCGGAAGTTGTAATTAATAATATCGGCGACATCTTAAAAGTTAGCGAGGTGAAATAATGAGAACGGGTGAAAAAATAAGAGAAACAAAAGAAACAAAAATAAGCGCGAAAATTAACCTTGACGGATTGGGCAATTATAATATCAAAACACCTTTTGCTTTCTTTAATCATATGTTGGAACAGTTTTCTTATCATTCTTCAATCGATATCGAACTTGACGCTCAAAGCCTTGACGGTGATTCTCATCATTTAGTTGAAGATGTTGCAATTGTCTTAGGCAGCCTCGTAAAAACCGCTCTTGCGGACAAAAAAGGAATAAGAAGATACGGACAATTTATTCTCCCCATGGATGAAGCACTAATTCTCTCCGTTATTGATATTTCAGGCAGACCTTTCTCTAAAGTTGATGTGGATGTAAATGATGAAAAAACGGCAGACTTCGAAACTGTTCTTCTTGCGCACTTTTTCTCATCCTTTGCGCAAAATTTAGGGGCAAGTTTACACATAAGAAAACTTGACGGCGTTGATACTCATCACATAATTGAAGCAAGTTTTAAATCAAGTGCAAGAGCACTAAAACAGGCAATAGAAATTGACCCCGCAAAATGCGAAGAAATCCCGTCTACAAAAGGGCTTCTATAATTCGTTGTCGTCATTCAAATAGCTTGTGATTGCATCAGCTCTGGAATTTAGCGTATCAATGAAATGAGTATATCTTTCCATACGCAATTTCAGCCAGTTGAGCATAGTGCCTTCGCCTCTGATTTTAATTGTTCTGGTTTGCGCAAAGCATTTGTGCTCTTTGCTGTAGCCTTCTTCAAAAAATGTTTGACATTTGCAATTCAACTCATCCGCAAGCTCATACAGAGTTTGCAGCCAAGCACTATGAATGTCTAATTCACTGATTTTGTACTCCAATATCATGGGGTTTTATCCTTATGGTTGTAAATTGCTAATTGAATGTCCGCTTGAATGTTAAAGTCTATATTCCCATGTTAGCACTTTTTCTAACTTTTACCAGTCTAAAGTCGGTTTTTTGTAAAGTTTTATTAAGAAATTTTATTTTAAAAATATCGGGGTTTTCTCCCAAATAAGCCTGCCATAATGCTTCTTGCTAATAATGTAGCAGATAAAAAGTTAATTATTAAGTACAATATAAATATGAACGAAAATATAAAAAAACAACTTGAGATAATTCCAAATTCGCCGGGTTCTTATCAGTTTTATGATAAAAACGGAGAGATTATATACATAGGAAAAGCTAAGAACTTACACAGGCGTGTTTCAAGTTATTTTTTAAATAAGAAAAATGCTTCCCCAAAGCTTATGGTTATGGTGCCTCAAATCGCAGACATCAAATACATTGTGGTGGATACCGAAATTGAATCCTTAATTTTGGAATCCCAGCTTATTAAAAAGCATAAGCCAAAATACAATGTTCTTTTAAAAGATGATAAAAAATTCCCCTATTTCGTTGTCACAAAAGAGGAATATCCGAGAATTATTGTTGCAAGAAAAGCAAATAAAAATTTTATTAAAGGAAGATATTTTGGTCCGTATACAGACGCACGTGCAATGCATGCAACTCTTGAAATTTTGCAAAAAATATTTCCCCTAAAGAAGTGCAGAACTCCAAAATTTAACTCAAGACCCTGCCTCTATTATGATATGGGACAATGTATGGCACCTTGTCAAAAGCTTGTGTCAGAAGAAGAATACGGAAAAATTATAAAAAACGTTGAACTGTTTTTGCAGGGAAGACAAAAAGAACTTTTAAAAATTCTAAAAGAAAAAATGAAAGAGTATTCAAAATCTATGGAATACGAAAAAGCAGGCAAAATGCGCGACGCCATCTCGGATATTGAAAAAACTCTTGAAAAACAGAAAGTTGTTGCCGAAAACAAAAATATCGACGAAGACTATCTTTCAGTTGCAAAAACGGGCAGCTTATATTCCGCCTGCGTTATTGAAATAAGAGAAGGAAGACTTATTGCTAAAAAAGATTTTGAATTTAATAAACACTTTGAATCCGATGAAGAAGATGTTATTGAATCTGTTTTAAGAGATTATTACGCACTTTTACCCGATAAGAATATTCCTAAAAAAATATTTTTAACTCAAAAAATAAATGACCCTGAAATATACACAAAATGGCTTTCTCAAAGGTTAAAGGAAAACGTTAAGATACTCACTCCCGCAACTAAAAAGCAAAAAGAAATTATGGAGCTTGCACAAAAAAATGCTCAAATGAACATTGAAAAAATGAGGCTGAAAGAAATTGTTGAAATGCAAAATAACTACAACGAAATAGGCTCATATGTTGCCGAAAAGCTTAATCTTAAAATTTTCCCTCACCTTATTGAATGTTATGATATTTCGCACATTCAAGGGACAAACACGGTAGCTTCCGGTGTATGTTTTGAAAACGGCGAGCCAAAAAAAAGTCTTTACAGAAGATATAAACTAAAAACAATAGAAAAAGGCGAAGTTGATGACTTTAAAAGTATGAGGGAAATTTTAACCAGAAGATTTAAAAGGATAACACAAAAAGGGGAAAAAGCCCCCGACCTTATAATAATTGACGGCGGTAAAGGGCAGTTATCAAGCGTTATTGATGTTATGAGGAGCATGAATTTAAATCTTAATATTGTATCTCTTGCAAAAAGAGAGGAGGAGGTTTTTTTGCCGAATAAAAAAGAACCTGTAATTTTTCCTCTAAACAGTCCCGCACTTCACCTCTTTCAGCGCATAAGGGACGAAGCTCACCGCTTTGCAATTACATATCACAGAAAATTGAGAAGTAAAAATACCCTAAAATAGTGTTTGGTGTAAAATTACCTTATGAGAGTTTTTAAAAAGATATTTTTTGTTTTGTTTGTTTTCTTTATGTGTTCAATGAGTGCATATGCTATCACACAAAGAAATATCGTAAGGGTTGGTATCTCAAATCAAGGCTTTTCAACCTATGAACACACTTCAATGAAATTTTTATCTTTTAATAATATTCTTGTTACCGATATGACATCAGAAAAAACTCTTTCCTTAGGTAAAAACGATAGTCTTACAATTGAAGTAAAAAACGGACTTCTAAGCGCGCATTGCGGTTTAAAGTCAATAGATAATTTAAAAGGACCTCTTGTCTTATCTTCCGATACGGATATAGGAATTCCCGAGTTAAACAGAAAAGGCACCCCTGCAAGATACGGCGGACAATTCGAAATCATTTTAACTAAAAACTCAAAATTTAACGTTGTAAATGTCGTTTCAATGCAGGAATATCTAAAAGGCGTTGTCCCAAATGAAATGCCCGTATCGTTTGGGCTTGAAGCGCTTAAAGCGCAGGCAATTGCAGCAAGAAATTATGCAAACAGGGATGTAAATTCAAATAATAATTATGATGTGGTGGATTCCGTTGCTTCTCAGGTTTATTACGGGGTTAATTCCCATAATACCTTATCCGATACCGCAATAAACGAAACAAACGGACTTTACGCACTTTACGAAAGAGAACCTATTGTTGCTCTTTATTTTTCGACGGGGTCGGGAATTACGGAAAGCTGGGAAAACGTGTTTGGCAGCTATAACCCTAAAATTGCAAGCGTTCTTCCGTATCTTGTAAGTGTATACGACGATAAAGATTTTAAGAAAATAAAATCCGAGAACGACTTTAAAAAATTTTTTAAAGAAGCTCCGGAGTCATTCGACATGAAGTCGCCAAAATATAGATGGAACGTGATTTTTACCCAAGATGAGCTTGATAATATACTTCCAAAAAATCTTTTATCTTTATCCAAAAGTAATTTGGTTGAGCCAAAATTTGATGATGTGAACAAATTTGGAAGCTTAAAAGAAATAAAAGTTCTAAACAGGGGGGGAAGCGGTAAAATTCTTCTTGTCGAAATAGAAACAAACAAAGGCTGTTGGAAAATAAAAAAAGAACTCGCTATCAGAAGATTGTTTGCAAAAAATGGCAAAATGCTGGATAGTGCAAACTTCTATGTTGAAAAAACCAAGAAAAAATCAGACAAGCTTACAGTCTTTGAATCAGACGACGAAGGCAAAGCGCAATACGAATTTTACGGTGCAGGTTTTGGACACGGAGTAGGGATGAGCCAATACGGTGCAGGCTTTATGGCATCTAAGGGGCATAATTACATAGATATTTTAAAACATTACTATACAAACATTACAATAGGCACAATTCCGATTGCGGTAGGGGGCAGCGGAAGCGGAGAAAAAATTAATTTTTACCATGACAAAAAGTTTAAAGTATATCTCAAGATAGACAATTCAAGAAAGATTAAGAACTTGGATTTTTATATAAATGATGATGAATTTAGACCGGATTTATCTTTATTTAGTGCAAAAACACTGCTTTTCGACGTAACTGAATTTTTAAAAAGCGGAAATAATACGATATTTATAAAACCGCTTTCCGGTCGTGATTTTGAAAAAACTATAACAGCTTGGATTGAAGTGGTAGAATAGAAAAATGGAAGAAACTCAAAGAAAAGAAAAAGGTTTATTAAAAGCGGCAGGCTGGATTGCGGTTGTAATATTATTATCAAAAGTTTTTGGCTTTTTAAGAGATGTTGTTGTTGCAAACCATTACGGGGCAACAATGGTATCGGATGCTTATTTTTACGCTTATCAGCTTCCTGCACTTGCAGTTGTTATCTTGGGGGGAGTCGGGGGTCCTTTTCACAGTGCAACCGTTGCGGTTTTTACCAAAATAATAAAAGATTTTGACGCAAAGCCCGAATATGAAGTAAAAAAGTTATTTAATACATTTGAAACTTTTTCACTTCTTGTGTTTGGCACCTTATCTTCAATATGTTTTTTATTCCCCCATGCGATTATGAAAATTATAATCCATGGAGCGTCACCCGAGCTTATAAATATGGCTGCAATGCAGTTAAGGATTATGTCCCCCATTATATTTGTGGGAGCCGTAATCGGAATATATTACGGAATTTTAGTAACGCATAAACACTACCTTCTTCCCAATATTTCCCCTTCTTTTATGTCCATAGGCCTTGTTTTTGTACTTTTGATTACAGGGCCCGACAATAACGGATTTAACCTTGCGGCAGGTACATTGGTTGGTGCTTTTGCTCAACTTCTTGCACAAACGCCCCTGGTTTATAAAATGGGATATACATTTAGACCTTGTTTTGAATTTTCGGGCAACAAACGCTTTAAAGAGATAATGGAGTTATTATTCCCCGCATTTTTATCATCAAGCGTAGGACAGTTGGGGCTGTATATTGATATGTTCTTTTCTGCAAAGCTTACAGAGGGTGCCTGGACATCACTCGGATATGCAAACAGAATTTTTCAATTCCCGACGGGCATGATACTTGCGGCAGTGCTTGTGCCCTTGTTCCCGTTATTTTCTAAGCTTGTCGGACAAAAAGATTATAAAGGAGTTTCAGAGTATTTTACAAAGGGAGTTACAAGCCTTTTTTATGTTGCAAGCCTTATGATGGTTGTAATTTTTATTGTAAGGTATGATGCGGTAAAGCTTGCTCTTGAAAGGGGCGCATTCACATCCGATGCAACATATATGGTTAGTGAAATTTTATTTATAGTGACTCTTTCAATTATTCCTTACGTATTTAGAGATAGCGCAACAAGACTTTTGTACGCATTTAATGACTCAAAAACACCTTTTGTTATTGCAGCTTGTTCAATAATCTTAAAATTTATACTAAACTCAATCTTTGTTCAAAGGTTTGGAATATACGGAATTTCAGCTTCAACCGCTTGTATTACGACATTTAATGCGGTTTTGCTCGGTTATTTCGCAGGCAAAAAAACCAATATAAATTACAGAGAAATCTTTAAGACATTGGTCAAAATATTAATTGCGGCCTTATTTGCCTACGGAGCGGGCGCTTATGTTAAATACATTTTAACCTCATTATTTAAATGGAGTTTAGTATTTGGACTTACGCTAATTATTGCCGTTTGTGTATGCTCTTTAATTACTTATATATTGGCATCTCACATATTAAAGATAGACTGTCTTGAATATTTAATCGAAAGATTTAACAGTAAAAGAAAAAAAACTCAAGATATAATTTCAGATGAAGGAAATTCACAAAATGTACGGTAATGTTTTTGGTTTCGAAACAGATACCGTTTGGGGTATCGGCTGTGATGTTGAAGATGTTGATGCCGTCAATAAAATTTATGAAATAAAAGAACGGGACAAAGATAAGCCCTTGATTTTGATGAGTTACAAAAAAGAGTATCTTTTAAAATATGTTGAAGACGTTTGCGGCTTTGCACTTTCTTTAATGGATAAACATTGGCCCGGAGGGCTCACACTTATTTTTAAAAAATCAAAATTATGCCCTTCATATATAAAGCTTGGCACCGTTGCCCTCAGAATTCCCAATCACCCATTGTTTGAAGACGTATGCAAAATGACAAAAAACAAAGTTCTTGCAACAACATCTTTAAATCATTCCGGAGACGACCCTTGTAAAAATTATAATGAAGCTATGGAAAAATTTGGGAAAATATGCAAAATCGTGCCCCCCAAAAAGGATTTTAAAGTTGAAAATATTCCCTCAACTATTGTTGATTTTTCGATAACACCATACAAAATCTTAAGGCAGGGTTCTATAAAAATAGATTAATTACATATAAAGTTCGCCTTGTGTTTGAAGATATGATTTTTGATTTTTTAAAGTATCCTCGCTCGCAAGGATGGATATCGTGGCATTATTTGAAAATGCGTGTCTGGCTGCAATTTGGATATCTTCTTTTGTTATTTTGTCTATTGTCTTAAAGTATTCGTCAATTCTTTTTATGCCGTAAGGTAACGTTGCGTTAACAGCTAAAAGTTCAGTTTCCGAAGACGGCAATTCGCATTCTGAAATTACATTTTGTTTTAACACTTTTTTAGCATTTTCAAGTTCTTCATCCGTGACGAGTTCATTTTGTAACAGTTGAGTGTTAGCCTCGAACCCTTCCAGTGATTTCTGCATATTATCATACTTAATGTCGCCTTGCGCTTTATCATCCGTTGTGGTTAGTATCTGGCATGTGATAAGACCCGTATCTCCAAAAGATTGGATTTGTGATGAAACGGAGTAAGCAAGTTTTTGTTTTTCTCTTAAATCGTTAAATAATCTGGATGAGGACGTTCCGCCCAATATTGTATTTAAAAGTTCAAACTTAACTTCGTCCTCAATATTACCGTTCATTTTGAAAGAATATGTTTTAAGTATTTGAGCCTGGTTTCTTTCTTGCGCCTGAGCGTATATTTTTGTATTAGGTATGGGGGAATATATTTGAGATAAAGCCACCTGCTGGTCTTTAAAGCGCATTCCGTCTATCGTTGATTTTGCTATAGCTTGCTGTTCAAGACCCTGATTATTTTTAAAAGGAGCGCTTATAACAATGTTAGAAGAAGCATTGTTCATAATATCTTGATAATGCGCTTTAACATCTTCAAGAGTTAAACTTTTTAATCCCTCTAATATTTCTTCTTCTGATGCGAAGAATTGAGGATAGAGTTGAGAAATCAAAATTGTTTCAGCTTCTTTTGTTGAAGTTGAAAAGTAGCTTGCAATTTTTTGTTTTGCTTTGTCGAATTCCTCTTGAGTAAATCTTGGGTTTAATAAAGATTCCTTCAGCATATCGATTGTAGTCGGCAGATTTTCTTTCATACAATTTGCATCCATTGTTATAGAAAAACCGTTTGCGTCAATATTGTATGATATGCCGTTTAGATATGATTCTTTTTTATATTGAGTTTTATCTTTAAACATTGAACCGTTATTTAAAAGTTCCGATAAAACATAATATGCCGCTTTATTTTGAGGAACACTTTGGTATGAAGTCAACCTCCAATTTATATAGCTTAAATCTGAATTTGTATTATTTAAAATAATTCTTGAATTATCAGGGAGCATATATTCTTGGACATCATCCGTTGTGAGATTTTTATTTCCGCTAAAGCTTATATTTTTAGAATTGTTTGCATAACTGCTTCTTAAATAAGCATTTTGTATTTCATCCGCAGTGGTGCCTTTTGCGTGGCATACACCCAAAGACACCTTGTTTAAGTCAAAATATTTTGCGGCAGCATTAACCAAATCGGCAGGAGTTAGCGAATCGACTATATTTTTGTATTCTGAGATATCCCCAAAATATCCGTTAAGTATGCTTCTGCCAATTGTGGAGCAAATATCGTCTGAGCTTTCATATAATTTTGCAATTAATTTGTTCAAATATTGTTTAACTATTGTCATCTCATCTTGAGTTGGCGGATATTGCTTAAATTGTTCAAGCGTACCATATAAAATATCAATTGAGGCTTGGGTTTGTTCCTTTGGAGCCGTAACATAGAACATGCTTGCTTGAGGTTGAGTGCTGTCTGAACTTATTTGTTCAACTTCAAAATCACAATACGAATTTATCTGCTCAAGATTTTTAGTAAGTCTTGCCTCGGGATATCCTGTGAGCAAGTAAGACAGAGCAGACATTACAATACCTTCTTTTGTGTTTAACGCAGCGGGTGCCGCAAATGCGGCTACAACATTGCCAGTGTTGTTAACTTGTGATACTTCATCAACCCTTTTTGGTGATTGAATAGGATTAAGTGTTGTAAAAGTTTTATTTTGGTTGTTTGCAGGTTTTGCGTTGAAGTTTTGTGCAATTAATTCAATTGTTTTATCAACATCAACATCCCCTACGACAACAGTTGTCATATTGTCAGGTGTATAATACTTTTGCCAATAGTCAACAACATCATCTCTTGTCAGATTATTTATGTTTTCTATATTTCCCGCAATAAGGTGTGTTGAAGTTGAATTAATGTTAAAGAGGTTTTTAAGAACGGTTTGGGAGATATTTGCACCTGAATCATCTGTCGCCATGCTGATTTCAGATGTAACAGGACCCTTTTCTTTTTCAATCATATCAATGGGAAAAGTCGGTCTTTGCAGCATATCTGCCTGCAGGCTTATTACTTTTTTAAGCTCATCTTCATCCATTGAGGCTGATGAAATGTAGTAGTTTGTTTGTGCAAAACTTGTTGCCGCATTTGTATATGCGCCCATTTCATTTGTAATTTTAAACACATCTCCGGGGGCATAATTTTCGCTTCCGTTAAAGAGGTTATGTTCAATAAAGTGGCTTATACCCCTTTGACGGTCTTGTTCATTCATTGAACCTGTTTTTACAAAGGTATTAACGATTGTCGTGCCTTCTTTTTTCATAATTGCAACGTTTTGACCGTTTGCAAGTTTAAAATGGTGAATATCATCCCCATAAGGCGTTTTTTGAATTCCGATTTTTGTATATCCGACAGGTATGTTAGGTTTTACCGAATTATAAATTCCTTGTATGTTATTTGAACTTTGAACAGGCATGCCGGCACCTGACGCATCTTGTGTTTGAGGCGCATTTTGTTGGGCATTCTGTATTCTCGGAGTTTGTATATTTCCAAAGTATGGTTTTACATTATCAATTGAATTCATTATTTACATACTAACCAATTCGCTAAACCTTATACTAATTAAAACATCAAAAGCAAAAAAGATTGCGTTTTAGTTGAAGTTATGTAAACTTTAATAACAAAAAAAATATTCATACGTTTTATTTAAGTGTTATGCGCATTACCTCAAGTTCAAATGTCACATTTGGGCGTTCATTAACCCAGGCTGAAGAAAAAAGATTTGACAAAGTTTTACACGATGCACAAAGGGCACTTGGCATAGAAAACGGAAAATCCGTATTGCTTGTCCATGAACCATGTCTTCCTCAAAGTATTGAAAATAACACAGGTGCTTCAACTCTGTCATCTGACGAAGCTTTGGATTTTTTTGATTTCATGAAACGATATGCGGGGATAAATTCTGTTGAAGTCATGCCTTCAGGCGAGTATTCAAATCTTAGCCGGTTTAATTTAAACATCAACCCTAACCCATATTCTTCAGGCACTTTTGGTCTTGGCGAACAAACAATAAACCTTGAGTTATTCAAGGATTTAGGTATCATAGACGATGAAGATATTAAGTATGTCGTTTCAAAAAACGGTCTTGTTGATTTGGCAAATATAGATAATGTTGCAGGGGAAAACAGTGCGCAGAGAGATGTCTTAAAAAGAGCATGGAAAAGATTTTTAAATCTTGACTCAAATCACCCCGTTAAAGAGGAATTTAGAAACTATAGAAAAGAAAATGGCTTTTTCTTAAATCAAAAAGAGCTTTTTGAAGCTCTCACAAAAGAAAATGGCACCCGCGATTGGCAAAAATGGGACGATATCGACAAAAATCTTTTACAGTCAGAAGACGAAGCTTCCCTAAAGAGAATTTCATATATTAAAGACAAACATCGATCAGAAATGGATTTTTATTCATTCAGACAATTTTTGGCAGATATTTCCCTCAAAAAAGCTAAAACTTCGCTAAATTCCCGAGGACTTGATTTAATAGGCGACTGTCCCATTAATTTTTCAAATGATGAAGTTTGGGCAAACCAAAAAGCATTTATACCAAATCAAGAACTCGGATGGGGGGTTCCGTCCGTTGATTACAAAAAGCTTTATAAAAGCGACGGCTCCTTGGGCGAAGCAGGTAAATTACTGCAAGAAAAATTTGAATACTATCTAAAAAGATATGACGGAATAAGGTTTGATGCAGGCTGGGCGTACAGCACAAACAGAAGCATTCACAAAGAAAACGGAAACACGATATTTGAAGATTTAGGCGATAGCATATTTAAACTTATAGAAAAAACCGCGAAAAAAATCAAGGGCGAGGGGTATGACTTAAGCAAGCTTATGTATGAGGTTGAGGCTGATGACGGGCTTGGGGCAATAGATTGGACAAGCGGTAATCCGATTGAGAGAAGCGCATTTAAAGGCAGAACCAAAATTTATACAACATCTTATATGCATAGCGGCTGGGGTTCGTCAGAATTCCTGAAAAACGGTGTCAAAATGAATTCAGATGAGGTTATACTGGGTGTCGGAAACCATGATTCAATTCCTTTAAGCCGTCTTGCTCAGGATATAAATTCTCAAAGAGCAAAAGACCAAATTGATGTTTTGTCTTCAATATTTAAAGCACCAAAAGAGTTTTTATCAAATCCCGTTAATTTCATTAAAGCAAAAAATGCTGAAATATTAGGTGTTAAAAACAGAATGTACTTCTTTATGGATATATTTGGCAGAGATGAAGTATTTAATAATTTGATTGAAGAAAACAAAACGGCAAACGATTTTAGATATAAAATTCCAACGGATTATAAAACCGCTTATCACAAAAGTCTTCAAGAGGGCTCAGGATTAAATATAATGGAAAGCTTAAGGCTCGCATTTATGAGAGAGGGGCTGGATAAAACGAAACCTGAACTTTTTGAGGAAATTTCAAAATTTTCTAAAATATTATACAAAAAATCATCAAAAATAAATAAGGCTCTTGTCCTAACAGGCGCTCTTTGGGTATGCTTCGCTGCATATATTTCAAGCAGATTAATATCAAGACGCAACGCCAAAACAAGTGATTTTCAAAATCTTAATATAACCTTAAATGACAGTGAAAAAAATATTTTTCAAAAATTGCTTTAAAGAGAATAAAAGTTATGTTATAATGTAATCACACTTTTTCATGAAATGTAAAACAAATGGTTAAGAAGTTAAGTGTAGCGTTTATATGGCATTTCCACCAACCTGTGTATCAGGAAAATTCAAACAGCGATTTTCTTATGCCTTGGACGAGACTTCATGCTACAAAAGACTATTTAGACATGCTATATCGTGTCGATAATTTTAAAAAATTAAAACTTAACTTCAATATTTCCCCCGTTCTTATAGATTCTATCGAAAAATACATAAACGGCACACACGATATTCACTCCCGTCTTTTAATATCAGATATAGAGACTTTGGATGATAGAGATAAAGGCTTTATTTTAAATAACTTTTTCGATGCAAATTACAATAATTTAATTCTTAAAAGACAATATTATGCCGAGCTTTACAACAAAAGATATTCAAATGAAAATATAACAACGAGTGATTTTACGAATCAGGAATATTCCGACATTATGGCGAATTTCACTCTTGCTTGGTTTGATGAAACACTCTACAGCCGCTACCCCGGTCTTGAAAAGTTATCCAATAAACAGAAAAATTATACAAAAGAAGAAAGACTCGAAATATATAATTACACAATAAAAATTTTAAAGGATATTATTCCCAAATATAAGGAATATCAAGATAAAGGAAAAATCGAGATTTCAACAAACCCTTACTATCATCCTATTGTGCCTCTTTTGCTTAATATAAAAGAGCAAAAAGGTGCTTATAATGTAGACGAATATCCGTCAGACATTTTGGCTGACGATGCGTATGTCCAAACAAAAAAAAGTTTAGACAGAATGGAAGAAGTTTTTGGCAAAAGACCAAAAGGCATATGGCTTCCTGAACATTGTGTCAGCTCAAAAACGGTTGAAATGCTGAATGACCTCGGTGTCAGCTGGACGGTTGCAGATATCGGTATATTATCCGAGACGTTTGGAAAAGAATATATAAGAGCATTTGACGGAAGTCTTGAGTCGCCTTACGATATAAGCATTAACTATAAGCTCAAATCCGATAAGGAAATGAAAACTAATATTTTGTTTGATGACTCATTTATCGCCAACCTTATGAGTTTCGGATACGGAAATTATGAAGGAAAAGATGCGGCGAATGATTTATATGAAAAAATCAAAGTTGTACAAGATAAACTTCAAAACTCGCCGAGGGATGAACACATTTTAACCATTGCAATGGATGGTGAAAACTGCTGGGAAACATACAAAAATGACGGCGACGAATTTTTAACCGTTCTATACGGTTTAATTGAAAAAGACCCGACACTTAAAACTGTTCTTGTGAGTGAATATCTGGCTAATAAAAAACCGACTGAGCTTGAAAATATTAAAAGCGGGTCTTGGATAAAAAGAAATTTTGATTTATGGATAGGCGAACCTGTTAAAAACGTTGCTTGGATGTACTTAAGCAGGGCAAAAGGAGATGTTATAAAATTCATTGAAACATCGGAGGATGAGGAATTAAACAAAAAACTTCTTGAAGAAATTTATATTGCAGAAGGAAGTGACTGGTTCTGGTGGTACGGCGAACCAAACGATTCGGGACGCGACCATATATTTGACCTTTTATTCAGAACTCACCTTAAAAACATATACGAACTTATGGGGCAAAAGACTCCGGACGAGTTGGATGTGCCTTTAATTTCAATTGTCGGAAAACCGATAAGATATCCAAAGGATAAATTTACTCCGAGCCTTTCAGGCAGCCTAAGTACATCCGGTGAATGGAATAATGCAGGTTATATCTTCTTGACCAACGGTCCGACATTTTCAAGCAATAAAACAGTTAAAGGCATTTATTACGGATGCGATAACGATAATTTGTATTTTAGGTTTGAAATAAACAAAGATAACGTTAAAGTATTTAAAGATTGTATTTTTAATGAATTATACTTATATTTAAAAAGCAGCGACCTCAGCGGTGCGCCCATCAGCCTTACAAGCAAAACGGATAACATTCCGCCGATTTTAAGTATATTCTTTAATTATGAACTTAAATTTGTGTTTGACAAAGAAAAAATTATGATGTCAAGATTGTCGCAATCCATGTACAACTCTTTATGGGCGCTAAAAATATCTAAAAATATAGAATATGCATACGGCGAGGTAATGGATTTGAAGGTGCCTTTTTCTGAAATCGATATTGAAAAGGGTGAATATGCGGAGTTTTGCATTATGACGGCAAGGGGCGGTTTGATTGATGAAATTTTCCCTCAAGATATGGTGTTAAGAATTAATCACACTTAATTTTAAAAACTACTTGCCATAATTCTATTTTAATTATAAAATAGAAATGTAGTTTTCCTTTTATGTTTACTAGTAGCGAGAATTACGTTTATATAAATTGAGGGATTAACTCTAAAGGATATTGTATGTATATTAATAAATGCGCTAAGTGCGGCAAAGAATTTGAAACTAAGAACCCCAAACGCTTAATATGCCCTGCTTGCTTATATTCGGATAAACCGTTAACGACAGGCGAGCAAGACGGTACTCCTAACGTATATCCGAGAAGCTATAGTGCAGGCTCATCCGATAACGATAATTACAGAAGACCGCAGCAAAATCAAAATCGCCCTTATCAACAAAGAAACAACAACGGTTTCAGACAGAATAACAACAGACCTTACCGCAATAACGGCGGAGGCAGACCTCAATTTAACAAAGGTCAAAGAAGATTGGCTCCGCGCAAGCCTAAACAACCTTTACTTACAAAAGAGCAGATTTTACAAATTGAAAATTTATATAAAAAGATGCTTCCTTTGCCCAACCATGATGCGCATGAGGTTATCGGCGCACAATTGGGAATAGAACCAAAGAAAGTATTTTTTGGCATTAATCTGATTAGACAAAAGATGATGCTTCCAAAAATTACATATCCAAAAAGAAAACTTGCCCTAACTGTTGACCAGCTTACTGCAATTAAGAGTTTATATGAACCGTTATTGCCCCTGCCTCCAATCGGCTGTCACAAAATTATTGCAGCACAGCTTAGAATGGACGAATGGCGTGTTCACGTTGGCATCGGACTATTAAGAAAACAAATGGGGCTTCAAAGATGGAATCCTGAAAGAGAAGATGCTCCCGAAGAATTCAAAGTAAAAAAAGAAGACTGATTGATATTATTTTTGCTTAACAAAAGTCCTTTAAACTTAACAATTACTTGTGTCTAAAATATGTTTATGTTAGATTTTTTCTATATACTCAGTAAGGAGAAGAAATGAAAAAATACGAATTGTTTACAATAGTAAAACCTAACGTTGACCTTGAAGAAGCTGACAAAGTTATTGCAAAAATCGAACAATCAGTTGCAAGTCTTGGCGGCAGCGTTTTAGATACGGAAAAAATGGGCAGAAAAAAACTCGCTTATGATGTAAAAGGTTTTAGAGAAGGTTATATGATTAACCAAAAATTGAACTTATCAGGCGACAAAGTTGCTGAGTTCAAAAGACAAATTAAATTAAATGAAAACATTATTAGAACAATGTTTTCAGAAGTAAAATAAAGGTATAAAATATGACTTTATCAAAAATTGTTGCCAGCGGAAAAATAGTTACTAATCCCGAGAAAAGGTTTAGTCAAAACAATTTTCCCATTCTTAGTTTCTCAATGGATATTAATCCGGAGAACGAAACAGTGGTCAGAGTTTTAAGAATAGGCTCTGCGGCGGAAGCTATTGCGGATAAAATTGCAAAAGGCGATACCGTAATTGTTGAAGGTCAGCCGCAAATCGAAACAGTAAAAGACGAAAACGGAAAAGACAAAAGAGTTTTTGTAATAAATGCAACAAATATAGAAAAAATCAGTTTTGATACATCTTCCTCACCTCAAAGTGCTTCATCTCCTCAAAATAATCAAGAAATTGTACAATTTGCAAGCGAGGAAATGACAGAAAACTTGATTGATGAAGATGAAATACCGTTTTAAATAATAAGAAAAGGAAAATAAAAAGTGAGAGAAACAAAAACAGAACAAAGAAAAAAGAAAAATTGCAGCCTATGTGCTGACAAAGTTGAAGCAATCGATTATAAAGATGTTGCGAAACTAAAAAAATATTTATCAGAAGCAGGTAAAATTCTTCCGAGAAGGGTGACCGGAACTTGCGCATATCACCAAAGAATGCTTACAAACGCTATTAAAAAAGCAAGAGAAGCAGCTTTAATCGGATATGTATTCGAAAACTAATATAAAAAATGAAAATAAGCAGAACTGAAAATTACAATATACAAGCACCGTTAACAACCTCAGACTTTGCGGGTAAAAATAAAAACAGTAAGGGCGAGGGTGCCAAAAAAGCAGGCATTGCGGCATTAAGCTTAGTTTCAACAGTTCTGCCAATTCTTGCCATTAGAAAAAGTCAGGGTAAATGTTTAAATAAAGATGTTTTTCAAAAACTATCAACCAAGGATAAAGGCAAAGAATTATGGAAATCTTTTAGTATAGATTACGGGTTTAAAGAGATGATGCTTGTTGGTTTATCTTCTATCATGGGAGGTGTAACCGGCGGCATTCTTTTTGATAAAGATGTTAATCCAAAAGAAAAAACAAAAGAAGGTATTCATAAAGCCCTTGCGCTAAGTATTCCCACCGCTTTGGTTGCGGCAGGTGTTACACTTTTAGAGAAAGCAAAAATCAAAAACCCGATATTTAAGGCTTTACCTGTTATTTTTGGAGTGGGTGTCGGAATGCCTGTTGCAAACAAAATTTCTAACAGTATAAATAAGAATGTGTTTAAAGAAAAGAATTACAAAGAAAGAAAAATAAAAGCAGACGATTATTTAATGCATTCTGACGATATCGTAAGCACCTTAGTTCTTTTGAAAGTACCTTTTGTTAACACTCTCCAGTTAGATAAAATTCTTGGTCTGATATATGCTCATGAAGGCTATGAAGCAGGCAGTACCAAAGGTGAAAGATAAGAATAGAGGACTTGTAGTATGTTAATGTCAAAACTTTTTGTGCAAACATTGCGCGAATTTCCAAACGATGCAGAAGCCATAAGCCATAAGCTATTGGTAAGGGCGGGATATATTAAAAAACTTATGACGGGCAGCTACACCTATCTCCCTTTAATGCAAAGAGTTTTGACAAAAATATCAAACATTATAAGAGAAGAAATGAACGCATCGGGTGCTCAAGAAGTTTTAATGCCCTTTGTACAACCTGCAAGTATATGGGAAAAATCAGGCAGATGGGCGGTATACGGCAAAGAGCTTGCAAGACTTAAAGACAGAAGCGGAAACGAAATGTGCCTTGCTCCAACCCATGAAGAAGTTGTTACTTCTTTAACTGAAGGTATTTTAAGTTCATACAGGCAATTACCTGTGAATTTATATCAAATTCAAACAAAATTCAGAGATGAAATAAGACCTCGCTTCGGGCTTTTAAGAGGCAGAGAATTTACAATGAAAGACGCATACAGCTTCCATTCAAGCCAAGAGGATTTAGACAGAGAATATGAAGTTATGTCTAAAACTTACACAAAAATTTTCGAAAGATGCGGTCTTGAAACGAGAGCCGTCCAATCTGATTCGGGGGCAATCGGCGGAAAAGTGAGCCATGAATTTATGGTTTTAACAGATACCGCAGTCGGCGAAAATGATGTATTTTATTGCGGAAAATGCGGATACAGCGCAAACTCTAACCATGCAATTTCAATTTTAAATGAAACGGAAACAGATGGCGGTTTCAGCTCTCAAGAAAAGGTCTACACTCCCGATACGAGAACAATTGAACAGCTTGCAGAATTTTTGAACATTAAACCAAACAATATTTTAAAATCAGTTTTCTGCATTGTTGATGATAAACCGGTCCTTGTTATGATTAGAGGGGATAAAGAGCTTGAAGAAACAAAACTTCTGAACGCAGTTCAAGGCTTAGAAATGCGCTATGGTACAGATGAAGAAATCAGACAATATTTTAACTGTGAACCGGGATTTTTGAGCTTCTTAAATATCAATAAAGAGATAAAAGTTATTTACGACGACACCTCAAAAACAATGAAAAATTTTGTGATAGGTGCAAACGAAAAAGACTATCACATTGTGGGATATAATTTTAAAGAAACTCCCGAAACAGTTGACGTATCTTTGGTAAAAGAGGGAGAAAAATGCCCTGTTTGCAAAGCCCCCTTACATGTTACAAGGGGCATTGAGGTTGGAAATATCTTCCAGCTCGGAACAAAATATTCTAAACCGATGAATGCTTGCTACACCGATGAAGACGGTTCTTTAAAACCGTTTATAATGGGATGCTACGGAATTGGCGTTACTCGTGTTGCTGCAGCCGCTATTGAAAAATATCACGATGATTTTGGTATTATTTGGCCAAAAGAAATTGCTCCTTACCATGTTGTGGTAGTTCCCGTAAATGTATCTGACGAACTTCAAATGAATACGGCAAAAGATTTGTATGAAAAATTACAAAAAGAAGGTATTGAAGTTGTGCTTGATGACAGAGACGAACGTGCAGGTGTTAAATTTAAAGATGCAGACCTTATGGGTTTCCCCTTAAGAATTACGGTCGGTAAAACCATAAACGAGGGGCTTGTTGAATTTAAAGTCAGAAAAAACGGCGAAATGATTAAAATTGCGCCTGATGACGTTATTAACAAGTGCAAAGAATATTTAAAATAATAAAACTTTGTACGTGATTTATGATACAATCTATTTATGATTGTTAAAACCACAAGTGCTTTAATACTGGGACTTAATGTGCACAAAGTCGACATTGAGGTTGATGTTATTAACTCTCTGCCTCAAACTGTTATTGTGGGTATGGTAGATACCGCAATTAAGGAAGCTAAAGAAAGAATAAGGCTTGCGATTAAAAATTCCGGATACACTTATCCCAAAACAAAAGTTGTTATAAACTTAGCTCCTGCCGATTTGAGAAAAGAAGGCACGGGCTTTGATTTGGCAATGGCGGTCGGTATTCTTGTCAAAGAAAAAGTTATTGACTACGAACCAAAATACATGGCATTTTTAGGCGAATTATCACTTGACGGAACCATAAAGCCCGTAAACGGCATACTTCCTATTGTTTCAAACCTAAAAAACGGCGATATAACTAAAATTATTGTGCCTTACGAAAACTTAAAAGAGGCAAGCATTGTTGAAGGAATTGAGGTATTAGGCGCCAAAAATTTATGTGAAATCGTTGAATACTTAAATCAGGGTGAACCTCTTGCAAAAACCAAGCAAAATATTGATGAGATTTTACTTAAAGAGCATGAATACGAGTATGACTTTAAAGATATAAAAGGGCAGACAATTGCAAAAAAAGCACTTGAAATTTCTGCTGCAGGGGGACACAATGTCTTAATGTACGGCCCTCCCGGTTCAGGTAAAACCCTTTTGTCTAAGGCGTTTAGGTCAATTCTTCCGCCCCTTACAAAAGAAGAAGCAATCGAACTTACAAATATTTACTCTATCTCAGGGCTTGTAGACAGAAAAAACCCTTTAATTATTGAAAGACCACTAAGAACTCCTCATCACAGCGCAAGCTCGGTTGGAATTATAGGCGGAGGAACAAATCCAAGACCCGGTGAGATAACACTGGCTCATCATGGTGTTCTATTTCTTGACGAAATCGCAGAATTTCCAAGAAGCGTGCTTGAAGTTTTAAGACAGCCTTTGGAAGACGGTGAAATTACAATTTCAAGAGCAAATGCAAGCATTAAATATCCTGCAAATTTTATTCTTTTAGGCGCTATGAACCCATGCCCCTGCGGATATTTAGGCGACAGTCATAAACAATGTACGTGTAACGAAGCGCAAATTAAAAAATACCAAGGAAGACTTTCCGGTCCTCTAACGGACAGAATTGATTTACAAATTATGGTTCCAAGACTTACTCAAGATGAACTCTTAGGCATGTCTACAGATAAAAATGAAGACTCCGAGACTATAAGAGAAAGAGTAATAAAAGCAAGAAAAATTCAATATGAGAGATACAAAGATTATAATATTTACACAAACTCATCCTTAACACCTAAGCTTATACAAAAATTCTGTAAAATTGATGCGGACAGTAAGATTATGCTAAAGGATGCCATTGAAAGATTTGCACTATCGGGACGCGCCTATGACAGAATTTTAAAACTTTCAAGAACAATAGCCGACCTTGAAGGTTCAAAGGATATTCTAAAGACACACGTTATTCAAGCTTTATGCTTTAAAAACAGGACAAAATAAAAAGGCTGATTTTATTAAATCAGCCAATTTTTTTCTCTCGCGTGTGTATGTTATCCATCGTGTTTTTTTATCCTCTAAATCCGGTAACTGCCTTTGTTTTTTTAATCAAGTAGTGATTCAAGTATTGAAGCATTTTTAGCTGCGAATGTGTTTTCACGAATTTTGTTTCTGTGAATATATGTTCTTAACGCTTCTCTGATTAACTCTGATCTGGAACGATTTTCTGTGTCTGCTACATTGTCAATCTCATCTAGAAATCTTTCGGGCATTGAAATTAAAACTCTGGCCATTTTACATTCTCCTTTTATTTGTTCTCTCTTTTTGTTTGTTATCTCTTACACATATATAAAGTATATACTTTATAAAAAATTGACAAATTTGTACATATTTTACCTTAATTCCGTAACAAAACTTAATATATAGTCTCGAAATAGTTGAAAATAAAGGATTTAAGATTTCACGATTTTTAGCTTTAATATTACATATGTATATGCTTTTTTAAAAATCAAGTCTAAATCAGAGGCAAAATAATGCTATATATACTTTAAAACGTCATTAATATTTGGTTTTATACAGCCTTTATCTTTGCAGCTTTCTTGCCTTATATGCCAAAGACAAGGTCTGCAATTAATATTTGAAGTTACAACATGAAAAATATCTTTTTCAGGGATAAGTTTTTTCTCATTTGTCGGACCGAAAAATGCAATAAGCTCTTTACCGAGAGCAACTCCTATATGCATCGGTGCGGAATCGACGCATATAAATTTATCTGATAAAGAAATAATCTTAACTAAATCGATTATATTTTTTGTTTTTCCAAACATGTTAATAAACTTATCCGTTTTGTTTGAAATCTCCGCTATTATTTCCTTATCATCGGGACCCCCAAGCAATATCACTTTCTTTTTTCTCTCAGCAATTTTTTCAATTAAATCAACCCAAAAATCAACCTCGGGGCACTTATATATATTTTTTGCAAGGCTCATTTTGCTCACTCCGGGGTGAATTGCGATAAAACCCTCATTTATAATATTGGGTTCAAGTGATGTTTCTTTATCTTCTAATTCTATGTGAGGGTCGCAATAATCACTTGCGCCCAGCGGTTTTACAAGGTCATGATACATTTTTGCGGCATATTGATTTTCGTTTAGCTCAACGGCATGCGTTAACAGTTTATTTGTTTTAGAATTATGAGTTTTATATCCGACCCTCGTTTTTATGCCCGTAAGGAACAATAAAATTGCAATAAGAGGTGACTTTCCGCTTGAAATTACCATGTCATAGTCTTTTTGCCATACCCTAAAGAGCATTTTTAAAATTTCAATATATTTTTTTATACCCTTTTCTTTTATACTTGCGCATATAACATCATCAATAAACGGCGCCATATCCTTAATGGTTTTACTTCTTTTTTCAAGACATAATGTTATTTTTGAGTCTTGATATTTATCTTTCATGCTTTTAATTGCGGGCAAGAATAAAATCTCGTCCCCCAAACCTCCAAAATTGATAAATAATATCTTTTTCATTTGTAAAATCCTTGTTACATGCTAATTATTATTTTATAATAAACAAATGAGGAATTTAAGTTTAAACTATACAGGTATCGGTTCTCTTCCGTTTTCCGGAAAGAATGCTCCCAATCAGGCAGTAGATTTTATTTTTGATAATTTTTCCGACATACCGTTTTGGCCTCAGCTTCCGCATTACAGGCGAGAAGAAGACATGGCAATTCAATTTAGCCAAAATATGGCAGGTTTGACAACAGAGGGGGGTAAAACCTTCTTTGATTACGAATCCGATGTTTTTTTTGAAAAACTCGAGGAGTTGTTCTTTGATTATGAGGAGGTAACTTCAAAAAATAGTTTAATTGAAGCAGAGGACAGACTTAACAAATATAAAATTGCTCCTCCTTATTCAAGCGCTATTGATCCATTTTTAAACAGGCTTAAGGAACTATCGCCAAGTTTTGTAAAAGGCTCCATAACGGGTGCTTTTACATTTTCAACATCCATAAATGACAAATACGGCAAAAGTGCATTTTATGATGAAACAATAAGAGAGGTTATTGTAAAAACATTAACGCTAAAAGCTCTATGGCAGATAAAAGAGTTTAAAAAAGCTGCGCCCTCAGCTATTCCTATTATTTTTATGGACGAGCCTTCCATTTCTCAGATAGGCTCCTGTGCTTTTCTTACCGTAAAAAATGAAGAAGTTGTTGATATATTAAAGGCAATATCTTTTGAAATCAAAAAATACGGTGCAATTTCAGGTGTTCATTGCTGCGGTAAAACGGACTGGGATATTGCACTTGGTGCAGATTTAAACGTTATAAACTTTGATGCATATTCTTTTGCACAGAGCATATCTTTATTTGTGGACAGAGTTAAAAATTTTTTGGAAAACGGAGGCTATTTGGCACTCGGTATAGTTCCCACATTAAGCGATGAAATTCTTCAAAAACTTGATGTGGAAGCCTTAGGGGAAGCGTTTGAAAATTCAATAAGCTTTTTAACAAAAAAAGGAATACCAAGAGAATTGATTATGAAACAATCATTCATCACGCCCTCTTGCGGGTGCGGTACTCTAACTTGTGAAGGCGCCAAAAAGGCACTTCATCTAACAAAGGAATTAAGTGAAAAATTAAGGAGTGAAGAATGACCCGTACTTTGGCACTTACAGGAAAAAGCGGTTCAGGAAAAACAACCTTGACCAAGGTATTTTGTGAAATTATAAAACAAAAATTTCCGGACAAGACAATTCTTTTGGTTGATAATGACTTGACGGAACAATTGTCGGGCAGATTTGGGCTTCAAACAAGGTCAACAATATACGGAATAAGAAGCGGAAAACACGAATATAAAACAGGTATTCCCGAGGGGATGTCCAAACAAGAGTATATTGAATGGGCGCTTGAGGATATTTTGGTTTCCGTCGATGAAAATGTCGATATTATTGTATCTTGGCTTGTTGCTTCAAAAGATTGCAGATGTCCTATTACTCATCAAATGAATGAAGCACTCGTAAAGCTTGTGGACAGATACGATTTTGCAATTTTTGATTGCGAATTTGATTTAAAATACTTAAATCAGCTTGTGGATTATCCGATTGACACAACTCTTATTGTGACAAATGATGATATCGAATCAATTCATCTCGCGGGAAATATCTATGATTTTTCTAAAAAATATGCGGATAACGGACAAATAGGCGTTATCCTGAACAAGGTAAACAAGGAAAATTATGACAAAACAATTGAACAGGTAACAAGCGATGAGCTTGAAATTTTGGGCATTTTGGATAATTATAAAGACGGTAATGTCGAAGAAAGTATTAAAACCAAAATCGAAGATATATATGTAAGACTTAATCTTCCGCAAGAAGGAGGTTTTTAAAAGTGTCATTTTTTAAAAAAGAGGCTTTTGTGATAAACGGAAAAGAGCTTGCAAAACAAATAGCAGAGAATATAAAAAACGAAGTATCAAAACTTGAAAGGAAACCAAAACTTTCCGTTATCCGCGTCGGGGAAGATGCCCCAAGCATTATTTATGTTGATAAGAAGATAAAAATGGCAAACGAGCTTGGTTTCCAATCAGAGTCCGTTATTCTTAAAAAGGAAACTTCAAAAGAGGAGTTGCTGGAAGTTATTGACGGATTAAATAAATCCGACACTGACGCAATTCTTCTTCAACTGCCGTTGCCAAAACACCTAAATGAGGCAGATTTTGCATCTGAAATTCTGCCCGATAAGGATGCAGACGGTTTTCACCCTGAAAACTTAGGCGCATTAATGAGAGGGGAGACACCATATTCTATCCCTTGTACCCCAAAAGGAATACTTAAAATTCTTGAAAAAAATAACATCGAAATTGAGGGCAGAAATTGTGTCATAATAGGCAGGTCAAATATTGTGGGTAAGCCGCTTTTTAATCTTTTGCTGAATAAAAATGCAACCGTTACCGTGGCACACAGCAAGACTAAAAATTTAAAAGATATTACAAAACAAGCCGATATTTTAATTTCAGCAACGGGAGTTAAAAACCTTATCAAAAAAGATATGGTTAAAAAAGGTGCCGTCGTTATTGATGTCGGTATTTCAAGAGATGAAGAAAATAAAGTCAAAGGGGATGTTGATTTTAACGAGGTAAAGAAAATAGCAGGCTATATAACGCCTGTCCCCGGCGGAGTCGGTCCAATGACTGTTGCTGAACTTATGCAAAATACCCTTAATTTATACTACAAACATCATTCAAATTAATTTTTCAAAAAGAATAATTAATATAAAGAGCGCATAAAATAAGCCTGAAAACAGAAGATTTTTTATTTCAAGCTTTTGATTTATCTTTACACTTCCATATAAGAATAATATTGCCATAAGCACCATTGTGACATTTACAATTCCGCTGTAATCAAATATCCAAGGTGTCATCAGCATGCCTATAGACATAGGAATTGTACTTTGAAAAACAATTGCGCCCGTCAGGTTTGAAATTGCAAGGTTATCTTTTTTGTTTTTAATCCAAATTGAGCTGTTTATAATCTCGGGTAGTTCCGTTGCAACGGGTGATATCAATATACTTAAAATCAACGGAGATATTTTAAACGCATCCGCTAAATATTTTATCTCGCTTATAAAGAAGTGAGAAACTACGATAAGCAGAATAAAAGATATTATAAGCTGTAAGATAATAAGCGCCATACACAATTTTGTTTTGCATATTCTGCACAGTATAAGAGTGTCAGCCTCATTATCTTCAAGTCCTTTCGCCTTTATAATACTTCTTATCGCGTACAAAACGTAATAACAAATAAGGAAAATTCCGGCAAGACATTTTAAACAGTACGATTTTATAAATATTGAAAATACCGCAATCATATAAGAGATGACAAAATATCTTATATCTCTTAAATATGATTTTGTATCAATTAAAATTTCAGATCCTCTTTTTCCTCTTTTAAAATAATAAGTTGCGGTAATGCCTGAAAAAAACATGGCAAGAGTTGTAATTAAAAATGAAGAACCTAAAATGGCGCCAATTCCGATACTTGAACCCGTGTTTAAATCTCCGCCCGTCAGGTATGTTCCTATTATTGCGACCAGAGGGACAATTGTTTCAGGGAGTGCCGTACCTATCGCTGCGAAAATGGAACCTACCGCACTTGAGCCGATTTTTAACGAACAACCGAGATTTTCAACGGCATTTGTGAAAATACCGCATACAAATACTACAAGTAATAAAAGGAATACTATTAAAAGAAGGTGTATCGTTAATTCCATGCTGTTGGCTTAAACCCTATTTTGTGCTATCTTTTAAATATGATAAAGCAAATCCGAGCGCAAATCAACGATGCAAAAAAAATACTTATTATATCTCACATAAATCCTGACGGAGATACGCTGGGTTCAATGTGTGCACTAAAACTTGCAATAGGCGAGAAAGCCGACATGCTCATACAAACGGACCCATACCCCAAAATGTATTCTTTTTTGCCTTCAATTAACGAAGCGAAAACTTTTGATAATGTGCAAAATATCTATGATACAGTGATTACCGTCGATGTTGCGGCAATTGACAGAGTTATAAGACTTGGCAAAAAGATATTTAATACCGCTAAAGTTACAATAAACTTTGATCACCATAAAACAAACCCGAATTTTGCAGGATATAATCTGGTAAACCCTGAAGCCTCAAGCTGCGGAGAGGTTTTGTTTGACTATTTCAAGGAAACAAAAACAAAAATTACGAAAGACATTGCAACCTGTCTGTATGTGGCAATATTAACAGACACAGGGTGTTTCAGGTACGAAAATGCAAAAGAACATACCTTTGATGCTGCAAAAGAATTATTATCTACAGGTATAAGCAATGTTGAAATCTCAAAAAAATGTTATGACTCAAAGGCAAAAGAAATGGTTTTGCTTCAAAGCCATTGTGTTTCAAACACTAAATTTTTATGTAATGACAAAGTTGCATATACTAAAATTCCAAACAGTCTGCTTAGAGAATTTAATGCAAAAAACGAACACACGGATGGAATATGCGAAACAATAAGAAGCATAGATACGGTTGAAATAGCATTTGCTGCAAAGGAAACTTCAAATAACAGTACAAAGATAAGTTTAAGAAGTAAAAATTTTGACCTTACACAAATTACGGAAAAATTCTCAGGCGGCGGACATAAAAATTCCGCAGGCTGTACTATAAATTTACCTTTGGATGATGCGGTTGAAACCTTAATTGCAGAAATAAAAAAATATGAAAAAAACTTATAGCGTTCTTTCGAAATATTTTAGACATATTATAAAAAGCATTACGAACGAGGATTACTTTGGAATATCCGCAGAGGTTTCCTATATGATGACAATGGGGATATTCCCCTTAATGTTATTTTTGACGGCTGTCTTTGGGCTCATAGGTAAAAAATTTCTTGTAACTAAAATTATACATTTTATTTCATTTATGACACCAAGTGATGTGACAAATTTAATTAAAATATTTTTAAGAGAAATTATGTCTTCAAAAAACGACGGGTTTGTTGCGATTATCGGTTTTTTTGTCACACTGTTTTTGGCATCAAACGTCATAAGTTCAATAATTAAAGCGTTAAATAAAGCAAACGGCGTTAAGGAAAGAAGAAGTTTTTTACAGGTGAGGCTTTTATCTCTTGTTATTGTTTTCGTAAATACTTTTTTCCTGCTTTTAAGCTTTAACCTGATTGTTCTCGGAAATGTAATAATAGATTTTTTGAGCAGGCATGTTTATTTTCTTCAAGGGAGTGAAAATATTCTTTCGTTTTTGCGCTGGCCTTTGGCTTTCGCCCTTTTATTTATATTTGCTGCATTTAACTATTACGTATTGCCCTCGGTTGATTTTTCATCAAAAAGAAAAAGTGTTATTCCCGGCTCATTGTTTTTCTGCATAATGTGGTTATTTGGTTCTTGGTTATTTTCTCTCTACGTTGATTCTTTTGGAACGTATAACAAAGTCTACGGCTCAATTGCAGGTGTTGCAATTATGATGGTATGGCTTCAATATACCGCCATGATTATAATCATAGGCGGCGAAATAAATAACTTAAACTTGGAATCTTAGCACAATTTGCCCTGAGGCCTCGGAAGGGTGGCTCTGTCTATAACGTTTTTGTAAAAATCCGTGTTGATATTTAAAGCTTCACCTATTCTTAAAAGTAACAGCGCCAAGCGTCTTTCTTTGTTCTTTTCTTTTAATGGTGCGCTTTCAAGTTTGCTTGCAAGTGTTCCCAGTTTTTTGTAAATATCTTCAAAATAAATATTTTGAGCAACTCTGACATCAACACGAATGCCGAGAATATTAATAACTTCACAAGACTCCAATACTTCTTGCGCCATTTTCATATTTTGAGAGGCGGATAATTTTAAAAGTTGTTTTTGGATTTTTTTTCTTATAATTTCGCCTGCGTTTGTTTTGCTTATGTCAATATTAAATTTATCCGCATCTTGTTTTAGAGCAGTCAGCATATCCGTGAATTTTTTATCTCCGTAATCTTCCTGCTTTTCAAGCGCAGACTCAATTTTTGTACATATTGTGTATTTTGCGGCAATTCTGAATACTTCAGGAATATCAAGTCCTAAATTTGTAAGGTGAGAAACGGAAACCTTGTAATCCTTATAAATGTCGTTATAGACTTTTTTAAGACTTGCAATTTCACGCCCGAAAAACCTGTTCATAAGGAGTTTTCGTCTGTCTATCAGAACTTCTTTTAAGGTATAGTAGTTTCCTTTAAAACATTTTTTGAATATTTTAAATTTATTTGCATCTTCCTTTTTGCCGCATTCTTCTTCAAACTTTTTGAGATGTGACAATACGTCTTCATATTTTTCTTCTTTTAATATTGCGCAGCAAACGTCGCCTTCATCTGTTGCAATGGCTGCAAATTTTTTTAACGTGCTTTCAAGTGTAATTGTTGATTCAATTTCGACTTCGCCAATTACAAGAGTTGCGTTTTTGTATTTATTTTTCTTGTATTTTATTTTGTGCGTATTATAGCAATATATATCTTTTAATTCTGCGACGGGAACAAGGATTGAGGATATCGCATAATGACTCGCCAGCTGGTCTGTAGTTATTCTTGCGGTTCTTACATATTTTTCATATAAATCTTTGCCTGTTCCGTGGAATTCAAGGTTGCTTATCGCTTTTGATAATGTATTCAAAAACGGTTGTTCAAGATTTTGCTTTGTAAAACATGAAGCAAGCTCAATTGCCCTTGAGGCATATTTCATAATCTGTGTTGTTTCAATGCCTGAAATATCGGCGAAGAACCAACCGCAGCTTGTGTACATCAATTGTGTTTGTCTTTGAATTTCCAGAAGCTTTATTGCGTTCACTTTGTCCTTTTGGGATAATTTTTTCTTTTGATGTTTCGTCAAGAATTTCTTTACGTTTTCAGGGCTTCTATCTAAAATGACTTCTATATAATCATTTCTTGCCTGCCAAAAATCTTTAAAATATTTTGAACCTTCTATTTGACATAGAACTACAAGTTCATCTCTTAAGTTATCAAGAGCTTTTCTTAAAGGCGTTCTCCACCTTTGGTTCCATCCCGGTTGTGCGCCCGTTGAGCAGCCGCAATCTTCTACCCAGCGTCCGACACCGTGGCTGCAGCTCCAAGCTGATTCGGGTTTTACTATAACTTCATGCGTCGGAGGATATTTTTCTAAAAATTGTCCGTAGTTTGTAATTGTAAAACCTAATTCTTTTGCTTTTATGGTTAAAACGTAAGAAAGTGCCATATCTCCAAATTTTGTATGGTGACCATAGCTTTCTCCGTCAGTTGCAATATTTACAAGCTGTGTCCTGTTTCTTGCTTCGACATAGCCGTCGTTTAATCTGTTTGCAAATTTATCCCCGTTTTTTAGAAGCTCATCAAAGGCAACAGACTTTGATATTGAACCGTCATAAAAGAATATATCAATATATTTTTTGGGATTTTCCTTTGAAAAATATCTGTAAGGCATAGACGGGTCAATGCTCCCCCAGCTTACATCCTGCCAATCTTTATCCCCGAATTTCCTTACTTTTTCCGCTTGGTATGGAGACAAAATGGTAAATTTAATTCCATTTTTAATTAAAACTTCAAGAGTTGCTTCATCGGTTGCCGTTTCTGCAAGCCACATACCTTCAGGCTTATGACCGAAACGCGTTTCATAATCTCTCATACCCCATATGACTTGGGTATGTTTATCTCTCTCATTTGCAAGAGGCATAATAATATGGTTGTACACTTGAGCAATGGCGCAAGAATGTCCGCCGTACATTTTTCTCGAATTTTTATCTGCAAGAAGTATTTTTTTGTATGTTTTTGAAGCATATTTTTGCATCCAAGATAAAAGCGTCGGTCCAAAATTAAAACTCATATACTCATAGTTATTAACAATATTTAAAACCCTGTTATCATATCCCGCTATTCTTGCAACAGAGTTTGGTTCGTAACATTCGTATGATATTCTTGAATTCCAGTTATGAAATGGTTTTGCGCTTTCCTGATACTCTATTTCCTCAAGCCACGGGTTTTCGCGCGGCGGTTGATAAAAATGCCCGTGGATTGTTAAATACTTTTTGTTTTCTTCCATACTATTCTTTTTCTTCTGCCTTTTTCAATATAGTAATTTTTTCAATATCTACCCAAGGATCGCCAAGAGCGGCTGAAAATACTTTTCCTTGTATCTGTATAACATCTCCTGTATCTAAATCCGCAAACTTTTCTGCATTTTTTTGTTTAATAAATAATTTCATTTCAGATAACGGGATGTTATGGTCCGTAACATCATCTCTTTGAATTGCAATTCCGACGTATTCTTCACTACTCCTCATAGCTTCAGGATAATCAAGTCCGAGAATTGTAAATTTATCAAATTTTGCCGTAATTTGAATATTTTTATTTACATATTCGCTTGGTTTGTTGACAATCTCAAGTGCGGACGTTTCTTTATACGATGCATTTGACGCGCTATCCGCATAAATATTTGTTGCGCACAACGTAATTGACAATATAAAAAATAAACCCAAATTTATAACTTTTCTGCTCATTTCGACTCCATATTTATTTAATAACATTTTATCATAATTTTTTAAAAATAAAAACAATTTGTGATAAAATTAGATTATGAACAAAGCGAAGTTTAAATACCTGATAGGGTCATTTTTCTTTTTAATTGCGGTTTTATTTTTGACCGTCGTTCCTCATATTCTAAATGCAACCGAGCTTTTGTTTATTCCTGAAAATAAGGAATTTGTTATCCTTGCGTTTGGCTTTATTATAATAGGGGACCTGTTTTATATGGTCAGCCATGAATACTACAAAAAACAACTTCTATGGATATTTTGTTTATTCTTGTATTATTTGTTATTTCAATCCTACTTTATTTTTAACCTATGATTTACTTTTAAGGGTTTGACCTATTGCCTTTTCAAGGTTAGCTTTTTCTCTGTTATATTCAAATAAAGTATTGTAGTATGCCAGTCTTGAATTTTGATACTGTATTTGTGCATCCTTTAATTCTATGGCATCTGATTCGCCGACTTTGTATCTTCCGGATGCAAGTTCATAATTTTCTTTTGATGTTTCCATTGATTGAAGCGCAACAGGGACTCTGTCTTGCGCATCAATTAAATTTGCCCAGGTTGTTTGTATTTCATAGTATATGTCATTTACCATACCGTCTGCTACATACTGCTGTTTTTCATATCTGTGGCGTTGTTCGTCTATTTGATTTTTAAGCATAAAGGGGTTAATGGAATCAAAGCTTAAATAACCGCCAAAATTCCAATAATCTCTAACTTCAACGTTGTTATTTCCGCCGCCGCCGAAAGAACCTTGTAAATATAAGCTTGGTACATATTGTTTACTTAACTTCCAAGCTTGTTCCGCTTCTTTTACACTAAGTGCGGAATTTTTAAGAGCAGGTCTGTTTTCGTTTGCAATTTCAACAAGCTCTTTTATATTTGTGTCCAGTTCTTCAAAAGGCAAATTATCCTCAATTGTATAGGGAACAATAAACGGAAGCCCCATTGCGTTATTTAATGCTGCAATTGCCGTACTTACTTCATTTTTTGCCTGAATAAGTTTTGCCTTGGCGTCAGATAAGTTCGTTGAGGCTATTGTAACATCAATTTTTGGTTTCATACCAACTTCATAAAAAGACAAAGCCTGCTGGTATGTCTGTTCAAATTGTGAAACCGTATCTTCCATTACTTCTTGTTTAACCATTGCTGCCACAAGGAAATAGTAAGCTGTTTTAACCTGGCATATAATATCATTTGCAACGGCTTCAATGTCATTTAGGCTTTCTTCGTACTCAATTTTTCTCATTTTATAGAGATTTTGAGTTATACCGAAGTCGTAAATAAGTTCTCTGACGCTGATTTCGCCCGCAGTATAGTGGGTAAACGGATTTGCACTAATATTAAACACACTGTTTGACATATCAGGTTTTAATCTTGAAATTCCGAAATTTGCATTAAATGTCGGCGACCAATTAGATAAGGCTTGACCTCTAAGTGTCTTAACGGCAGCAGATTCCGCATATTGCGCTTTAAGAGCGGGATTGTAAGTAAGTGCCAGTTCAAGACAGTCTGCAAGATTTAAATCCAAGGACTTTGTCACACCGCCTTCTATAGTCAGTCTGTCTGATTCCAATTCGCTTGGTATTATTGTATTTACCGTTGGTATTATATATCTTGAATATTTTTCTTTTTCTTGTTCAACCTTTTTTTCTTTCCTCGTGAGTTTTTTAGTTTCAGGTTGTTTATTATTAGTGTCGTCTATGGCAAATGCCATAGTGTTTAACATTAATAAACCAACTACTCCTAATACCGTAATTTTTTTAAAATTATTATTCATTCTTATCCTTCACTTCTTCCGGCTTTTTTCTTTCCGCCATCTTATTAAATGTCCAAGAACAAAGGCGTTCAATAAGTGCATAAAATGCAGGCACTAATATTGTACCAACAATTGCGGCTGCTGTCATACCTCCAAATACAGTAGTTCCTAAAGATCTTCTTGATTCAGAACCCGGACCTACGGCAAATACAAGAGGTAAAATGCCCAAAATGAATGCAATAACGGTCATCATTACCGCTCTAAATCTTATCATTGCGGCTTCAATTGCGGCATCAACAACGCTTAAACCTTTCACCTCATGAGCCTCTTTTGCAAATTCAACAACCAAAATTGCTTGTTTTGCGGATAAGCCCATAAGCATAATAAGACCGATTTGGGCATACAGGTCAAGCTGATAACCTGCAATATATTGGAATAAAGCGGCACCAAGCATTGCAATAGGTGCGATTAGAAGAACGCCGATTGGAAGCATCCAGCTTTCATATAATGCAACTAAGAATAAATAAACAAAGACAAGTGACATCACAAGAATTGAACCCATTTGACCCTGGGCTTGAATTTCCTGATAGCTCATGCCTGACCAGCCAAAGTCCATATCACTCGGTAAAAGCTTCTTAGATAATTTTATCATTTCGTTTAAGGCTTCGCCTGAGCTTTTACCTTTAGCAGGGCTGCCGTTTATTGCAACTGCTTTATACATGTTAAAACGGCTGATGCTATACGGTCCTATTGTATCCTTAGCTGTAACGACAGAGCTTAAAGGTGCCATGGTGCCTTTTGTTGATTTAATATAAATTTTGTTCATATCACTCAATTTTGAACGATATTTTTCATCTGCTTGAACCATAACCCTAAATACACGACCGTATTTGTTGAAGTCGTTTACGTAAGACCTTCCGAATTGTGCGGATAAAGCAGAGTATATTTCAGACACGGGAATACTTTGCGCAAGAGCCTTGCTGTAATCTATGTCTACCAAAATTTGAGGGTTATTTGCGTTAAACTGGGTGTAAACGCCGCTCAGATAAGGGTCGGCATTTGCTGAGGCTATAAGCTTATTTGCTTCCACAAGAAGTTCTTGGGGAGTTCTGTCCCCTTTGTCCAAAAGTTGATATTCAAAACCGCCAAACATACCTAAACCTTGAATTGCGGGAGGGTTGAAGGTTGATATTTTGACGTTATAAAACTTGCTTGTAATCCTGTTTATATTAGATATAATTCCCATAAGGGTTGCATCATTTTTAGCTTTTTCTTCTCTGCTTTTAAATATGTCAAAGAAGCTTCCTTCTCTTTCTTTCCACGGTTTAAAGGTTGTGATTACAAGTGAGCTGTTACTTCCGTTTATACCGATAAGACCAATTACCTTTTCAACACCTCTTACCTGCATTATTTGTCTTTCAATATCTCCCGATACTTTTGATGTTTCAGATAAGGATGTACCGTCTGCAAGCTGCATATTTGTAAGAACGGCACCTGTGTCTTCCGTTGGCAGAAAGCCCGTGGGTATAAGTTTAAGTATGCCTATTAAACAAAGAATAAGGAATACATAAGTGCAAACCGTATATTTTGGACTTTCAATAAATGTTTTTGAAAAATCTACAAAGTTGTCTCTTACCCTATCGAAAAATCTGTTAAATTTTTTGATAAATATATCCCAGGCGCAAGCCGTAAATTCGCCGATATTTTTTATTTTCTTTTTTAAATTTTGTGTACTGTGTTTTGCCCAATATTCCCTGTACAGTTCCGAATATCTTTCATAGAAAGTTCTTTGAGGAAGCTCATCTTTTCTTCTTAAAATTATTGCACACAACGCAGGTGACAGAGTTAATGCAACAAGGGTTGAAAAACCGATTGAAACGGCAATTGTGATTGCGAATTGCTGATACATCTTACCTGTAATACCCGGTATAAATGCAACGGGCACAAATACCGCCATAAGAACAAGTGATGTTGCAACAACGGCACTTGATACTTCTTCCATTGATATAACCGTCGATTCTCTCGGGTCTTTTCCGTATTCAATGTGCCTTTGGACGTTTTCAACGACAACTATGGCGTCGTCTACTACCGTACCTACGGCGAGCACCAGTCCAAAAAGCGTCAGGGTGTTTATCGAAAATCCGAGTGCCGCAAAAAATATCATTGTACCGACTAACGAAACAGGGATTGCAACGAAAGGCACTATACTTGCCCTCCAGTCCCCCAAGAACAGATAAACAGTCATTGTTACAAGGAAAATTGCAAGGAAAATTGCCTTTACAACTTCTGCAAGCGACTCTTTAATAAATTCTGTTTGGTCTCTTTGAACTTCATAAACAATTCCTTTTGGAAACTTTTGAGAAAGTTCTGCCATCTTTTTATTACAGTCGGCTACAACCTGAATGGCATTTGCATCAGATAATTGTGTTACCTGAATAATTGACATGGGTTTTAAATTTGTACGTCCGTCGAAATTATAATCCTCAGCCGCAAGTTCAACCCGTGCAACATCTTTTAGTCTTATCGCACTTCCGTCAGGATTTGAACGGATAACTATATCTTGAAATTCTTCCGCATCTTGAAGTCTGCCTTTTGTTTTCAGAGTCAAAATAATTTCCTGCTTATTTACAAGCGGTTCTGAACCGATATCGCCTGCAGGAACTTGGGTGTTTTGTTGTTGTATCGCTTCCATTACTTCAGCAGGCGATACATTTAAAGATGCCAATTTTTCAGCATCAAGCCAAGCCCTTATAGAATAATCCCTTGAACCAAATACGTTTACGTTTGCAACGCCTTTAACACGAGCCAGTTCGTCTTTTAAAAATATGGTGGCATAGTTGCTGACCGTCAAGAAATCAACGGAATCATCGGGGGATGATAAGGCATACATTACAATACCTGAACCTTGGGTCGAACGCTTGATTGTAAGACCGTATTTTGTAACTTCCGAGGGAAGTCTCGGGGTTGCAAGGCTGGCTCTGTTTTGTACGTTAACAACCGCCATATCGGGGTCTGTTCCTACCTCAAAAAATATATTTAACTGATATGAACCGTTTGAAGATGTTGAGGACATATAAATCATATCCTGAACACCGTTAACTTGCGCTTCAATAGGGGCCGCAATTGTTGATTCAATAACTTCTGCCGAAGCACCCGGATATGATGCAGATAATGTTACCTGAGGGGGAGTAATAGTCGGATATTGTTCTAAAGGTAAATTAGAAAGGCAAATAAGACCCGCAAGCAATATAACAAGCGAGATTACTATTGCAAATCTGGGTCTGTCTATAAAAAACTTTGAAAACATTATTTATTTTCCTCTTGATAGCTCTTTTCCGTTAATACTTTTACTTTGGCACCGTCCGTTAGTTTTAAGGCACCTTCTTTTACAACCTTGTCGCCTTTTTTAAGTCCTTTTTCCACTATCCAATAATCTTCAAATTGTCCTTCCGTAGAAATTCTGACAAGCTTTGCTTTATCGTTTACGACAGTGTAAACATATTTTCCTGAAGCATCTTGCAATACTGAATCTTGAGGCACAACAACGTGTTTTTTGGTTGTATTTGATAACACTTTTACTTTTACAAAATCACCGGGAATTAATACATTATCGGGATTTTCAAATGTTGCCCTTAAGGATAATGTGCCTGTTGATGTTGTAACGGTATTGTCAAAGAAGTCTTGAACACCTTTTTTATCGTATATAGTGCCGTCTGCAAGCTCAAGCTCTACTTCAAAAGGTTTGTCATTTTGAATATTTGTTTCACTTCTGAATTGATTAAATTTTTTAGAATCAAGCGAATATAAAACGTAAATAGGGTTAATACTTGTTATTTTAGCAAGTGCTCCGCTTTGAGCCGTGACGTAGTTTCCCTCGGTAATTATAATTGCACCGATTTTTCCGTCAACGGGCGATGTTATTTTTGTGTATGACAAATTTCTTTTGGCATCGCTTAGAGCTGCTCTTGCGCTTTGAACATTGGCTATTGAAACATCCCTTTGAGCTAACCTGTCATCATAAGTTGCTTTTGATATGAAATCTTTTTCAACAAGTTCTTTTGCTCTTGCAAAGTCAACTTTAGCTTTCTGAGCTTGAGCTTCCGCACTTTTTAAAGATGCTTGAGCTTTTTGAACCGCGTTTATATATTCTTGTTGTTCAATTGTAAACAGTGTTTGACCTTTTTTTACGTAATCACCTTCTTTAAAATGTGATTTTTGAAGATATCCGCTGACACGAGCAACCAAATCAATATCATATTTTGCTCGAACTCTTCCCGGAGCTTCAAAAGTTTCAAGAATATCCGCTTCGTCAATTGTCTCAAGCGTTACTTGCGCAACCATTGCCTGTCTCATCATATTTCCCATAAATATGCTGCTCACAACGCTGTATGCATATCTGAAAGCTACAAGTATAAACAAAACTGCAACAATTATTCCGACAACAAATACTTTTTTATGTTTTTTTAAATAGTTTTTTATATTACTCAATTTATTAATCCCCTTATAACCTCGGGCACTATTTTAACATTAAAAAAACCTGAGTGCAAATTATCTTTTAGGCGTATTTAAACATTAAACTTTTAGACATTAATTTTTTAAAAAACAGAGTCATAATGATTGTATGGCAGGAAAAAACGCTATGTCTTTCTTAAAATTTATCGAATATGTGAATAAAAGAATGAATGAACTGGACAAAAAGGCGACAAACCCTTTTATAAACAGAAATTCTGATTATAACCCTCTTAGAAATTATACGGGTCGTACTTATGTTTGGATTGAAGAAGATGAAAAAAATAAAGAATGAGAGCTTATTCGATTATATTTTTAGTCTTTTTGTCAAAATTGTATAATTTATCATAGGGAACGCTAAGCGTCAAATCTTTGGTATTCGTGTCCGCATTTACTTTTGCAAGGCATTTGCTTCCGTCAAGATTAAAGTATAAAATTTTGTCCGCACCCAAGATTTCAAAGAAGTCCACAACGGGTCTGAATGAAAAACCGTCTTCTTTGTTTACAACAACGTCTTCCGGCCTAAAACCCATAATTTTGTCATCCCGTTCTATAATATTCATCGGTAAATTGCCCATAAAAGTTGCAACAAAAACGTTTTTAGGCGTTTTAAATATTTCTTTTGCACTTCCTTGTTGTTGAATAATTCCGTCATTTAAAACAACTATTTTATCTCCCATAGTTAAGGCTTCCGTTTGGTCATGAGTAACATACACAAAAGTTGTCTGCAATTTTTCGTGCAATTTTTTAATTTCACTTCTCATGGAGACTCTGAGTTTTGCATCTAAATTACTTAAAGGTTCATCCATTAAAAATACCTTTGGCTTTCTGACTATTGCACGCCCTAAAGCCACACGTTGTCTTTGTCCGCCCGAAAGTTCTTTTGGTTTCCTTTTAAGAAGCTCGTCTAATCCCAAAACGGATGAAGCCTCAAGTACTTTTTTATTTATTTCCTCTTTGCTTTCTCCCTTGATTTTTAGAGGAAAAGCGATATTATCATATACGTTTAAATGAGGATATAGCGCATAACTCTGAAAAACAAAGGCAACATCTCTGTCTTTTGGCGAAACATTATTAACGCAGGCATCTCCGATAAATACGTTTCCCGATGTTTGCTGTTCAAGCCCCGCAATAATCCTTAAAAGAGTAGATTTTCCACAGCCTGAAGCACCGACTAAAACACAAAATTCTTTGTCTTCAATTTCAAGATTAATGTTTTTTAGAATTTCTTTATTGCCAAATGATTTTGATATGTTTTCGAATTTTATTTTTGCCATAATGCTATTTAATTTTTCTCTCTGCGGGCAATAAGAACGTAACAGACACTCCGTTTGATATTTTTGAATTAACCCACATTGTGCCGTCCAATTCTTCTATGAGTTTTTTAACTGCAGGATATGAAAATTTTGTGCCCATTGAACGTTTTTGAGGATTTTTAATAAGCTTATACGGGTCAAATACGGAATTTATTTCTTCATCATTTAAACCTGCGGATGTGTCTTTAATTTCAAAGAGAAGATATTTTTTAAAGATGTTTTCATCTTCCGATAATTCAATTCCTTTTTCCTTCAAAAATTCTTGAGGAGGATTGCTTACGGTAAATGTTACACCCCCGACTTCAGTATTTTTTAAGCTTGATTGAAGCAAAACATCAATTATGTTTTGCATTAATACAGGGTCAAGACAAACATTTCTGTATGCAATATTTGAAAAATCGCATACAAAGCGGATATTTTTTTCTTTAAATAAATCATTCCAAGCTTTTTGAATGTCATTTAACATATTTACAATATCAAAAGTCTTATACGTTTTATAAATAAGATTTGATTCCGTTTTAAACAAGAAAAACATCTTATCAAGATTGTATAAAAGTTCTTTTGCATTTTTGTTTATAATATTTACATATTTTTCCTGTTTGGCTGTCAATGTTCCGCTAACACCGCCCATTAAAGCTTTTGAAAAGCTTTCAATTGAATTTAAGCCTGACAGTATTTCATTTGATGCATTAACGAGATAGGTGTTTTTTTCATCAATTATATTCCTTGCAACCTTAAATTCGCTGCTCAAGGCGTTTTGTTTTGCATATTTTTTTGTAACGTCACGGATTGCTAGATATATTTTTTCATCTTCTTCGTCTTTATAAGCTGTAATTTCGCCATATTTTTCCGCTTTTGAGGCGCATACAACCGCAACAATTTCCGTTTCTTGATTTTTTAAGCTTCTTGAAATTTTATTTAATCCGTCAAGAATATATTTATCAACACTTTCGCCGACCATACCAAATCTTGAATATTCAAAGAAGTTAGTGGCTTTAATATTAACATCTAAAATTTGTCCGTCACTTTGAATAATTAAAGTTGAATCCGGATACAGGTTAAATAAATTGTCTTTCTTGACGTTAGTAAGTAGTGCTTTAATGTTCATAATTGTCTTATATCCTCTTCTTCTTTAGCCAAATTTTATCAAAAATTCTGCAATTAATCAAGATAAATAAGGCTGTTGGTGTATTTTAAATTAATCGTAAAACATTTCAAAATGCCTGTCTTTCATGGCTCTGTATGCTTCAAATAATTCAGGCGCGTACACTTTCATAAGCCCGTCTATTATTCCCACATCATCATTTTTCGGAACAACCATAATTGAGTCGTTTCTTATTCTTTTAGGAGAATAATACCTGCCTGATACGTAAACGGGAAGTGACGTGCCGGATAACATTCTTTTTTGGCTCGCAATTTTAAGCTGCTTCATTCTTTCTTGAATTGGAAGTCTGTCATAAGTTCTTCCCATAAGCTCTATTTCGAGTCTTTCAAGTCTGTAAGCTTCGGTTTCTCCGTTATCGCTTCTGCTTTTAAAATGTCTGTTTTCCATGGTTTTTATTTCGCGCAGCATTTTTGGAGTTAGAGCAACCTGATTTTGCATGTCAGAGTTGGCGTATAAAATAGTCCATTTTATAACTATTAAAAAAATTGCCGTTAAAAACATGGATTTTCTTTTCATTAAAACATTTTAAAATCTGATGTTCGTCTTTAAATCCCTCTCGGATAAGTGTTTTAGACAATGTTAATTTTTGTAACAATATGAATAAAAATCATAAAGACTCTCCTTCAAAAACCCGTATACATGAATGTGGTTATTTAAAGGATTTGATTGCAAGGAGAAAAAATGAAAAAAGTTATTTGCACAATCGTAACAGTTTTACTTCTGGTTGTATTTAACCAAACTGTTTCCGCAAGAGATTTCTCAACAATCACTAAAAATCCTAAAATAGCACAAGCACTTGAATCATTAGACAGAATAAACAGAGAAGATGTTATCTCTATTTTAAACGGCAGCAACACTTCAAGAAAACCAATCAGAATTATGTTTAGAGAACTTGAAGTTTACGGTCTTGCAAACTGTGAAGCAGTTACAATGCACACAAAAGACGGCGGACTTGTAATTTTCATCAACAAAAAACACGAAACAGCTCCGGCTGAAACAATCGCTTGCCTTATCGCTCACGAAAGCCAACACCACCCGATGAGCGGAACAAAAGCTGAAGAAATTAAAGCTTGGCTTACAGAAATTTCAACTTGGAACACATTCGTAAGAAACAATAATGCAATTGCTTCAACTCAATCTTCATTAACAAAAAGATTAAACTACATCAGCCGTCTATACAATACTCAAGGCGAACAAAGAATTCAAGGTATTATTGCTCAAAATCCGATGTATGCAGGACTTAACTAATCCTCCTTCTTAACAACCGCGAAGGCTTCATAACAGTCATCAAGATTTGAATAAATAATTCTAACCACATTTTCTCCCTGATAAACAATCCTTGCATATATTATTTCATTCTCATCATATTTATCGGTCGTTCTCCTTGCGTTAAAAATCCCAACCACATCATAACCCTGCACAAGCTTTAATTGTGCATCTTCAACAACAACTTGATAAAATCCTTTTTCAACCAATTTACCTCTTGAATCCGTAACGGAATCGGAAAGAGCTATTGTGGGTTTTTGGCTCATAGCTTCTTTTTGATATTTTATTTCATCGGAGTATGTTGATGAGCTCGGGTTTGGCGGAGTGTATTGTTTATCCTCGGGTATGGTGTGTTTAAAAACCCAATTCCAAAAACCTTTGTTTTTCTTTTTATCGGAAGCTTGTTTGTATTGTTCTAACGCCTTTTGATATTCTTGCTCGGTTACCATTTTTTGTCCGGAAAAAGGATTGTCTATGGCATTAAAATCTATATTATAAAAGTCGCCCTGACCCGTCATCTCATCGGCACTAACCGGTACATTTGACAGAAAAATAACCAAAAAAAATATATATATAAATTTATTTCTCATACTAAATACATAATATTTTTTTTGAGAAAGTAAAGCAAAAAATTCAAAAAACTTAAAACTTATTTCTTAACGGCTTTTAACGCTTTTTTAATAAAAGGTGCGGAAACAAGCGCAATAATACCCGTTACGAACATACCGCCAAAAACCTTCCAGCCCTTCCGGTCTTTTTCTTGTTTGCTGCTTATTTCTGCAACGTCGCTGTTTGGACCTTGGTTTATTTGCACGGGTGAAGATATTTCAGGCGCCCTGTTGTCTGTTAAGTCGCCTTTAATATAATTGTCAATATCAAAACCTACTATGGAATTTGCGGTAACGGGGGTATTAATCATAGTTTTTCTCCGCTTATTTAAAACCCCTGAATGTTAAAATTTGCTTGTTTTTGATATCATATTCGTATGAAAAAGAGCAGCAAAAAAATAGGAATTATAACTTTAGGATGCGCCAAAAACCTTGTTGATACCGAGCTTGTGGCGGGCATGTTAACTAAAGCGGGATACAGCGTTTCACTCGATATAAGCAATTGTAATATCGTTATTATAAATACCTGCTCTTTTATTCATGACGCACAAAAAGAAAGCGTAAGGGCAATTCTTGAAGAAGCACGACAAAACAAAAAAATTATCGTTATGGGCTGTCTTGCGCAAAGATATAAAAAAGAACTTAAAAAGGAAATACCTGAAATATCGGCAATTGTAGGAAGTTCGGATTATGAAAAAATAGTGGAAGCAATAGAGAAAGATGAATACTATTGCGTTAGTGAAAATCCTGAATATTCTTACAAAGAAGATGTAGAAAGAGAACAAATAACGGCGGGTGCAGCCTCTTACATCAAAATTGCGGACGGTTGTAATTATAGCTGCGGATACTGCATTATTCCTAAACTAAAAGGAAAATATAAGTCAAGACGCATTGAAGATATCGTAAAAGAGGCTCAAAAATTGGGCGCAAAAGGTGTCGGCGAAATTGTGCTCATTGCTCAAGATACGACAAATTACGGTATCGACTTGTACGGTAAGCCAAAACTCGCAGATTTACTTGTTGAACTGAACAAAATTGATGAAATAAATTGGATTAGGGTTTTATACGCTTATCCTACAAACTTCAATGATGAGCTTATTGAGGCCTATAAAACTTGCGAAAAGGTTGTAAAATATATTGATATTCCGCTCCAGCATTCAAATGCGGAAGTCTTAAAGAATATGAAAAGACCTTCCGAGAACTATGAAAATTTAATCAAAAAAATAAGAAAAAATATCAAAAATGTATGTATCAGAACAACATTTATTGTGGGCTATCCTAAAGAAACACCCGAGCAATTTGAAGATTTATATAATTTTGTCAAAAAAATAAAATTTGACAGACTCGGCGTTTTTGAATTTTCAAGAGAAGAAGGAACTTACGCCTACGACTTAAAGCCTCAGGTTTCTCAAAAAGTAAAAAAAGAAAGAAAGCATAAAATACTGGCACTGCAAAAAGATATTTCCCATGAAATAAATTCTAAGCTTGTCGGGAAAAAAATCCCCTGTATTATTGAAGAAATAAGAGGTGACGGAACCGTTGTTGCAAGAAGCTATAAAGATGCTCCCGAAGTTGACGGACTTGTCTATATAAAGACAGACAAACACTTATCCCCTTGCGATATTGAAACGGTTAAGATTACTGGCTTTGATGATTACGATTTATTTGGCATAATTTAAATTTATGCTACAATATTATTGTTTGGAATTTAAGAATGAGTAAAAACAGTGATAAAATTTTAAGACAAGATGAGTCTGTGCTTACAATCGGCGCTATGGCAAAGTCTTTAAATATTCATGTCAGAACTCTCAGGATTTATGACGAGCAGGGTTTGGTTGTGCCTAAGCGTTCCAAATACAATAAAAGACTCTATTCTTTAAATGACCTTAAAAAAGCACAATTTATCCTCATACTTACAAGGAATTTTGCCGTTAATATAAACGGCGTTAAAATAATCTTAAAACTTCTGGAAGCTACAAAAATTAAGCCTGAATTATATTTTGACTATATGCAAAATATCGCAAAAAGCCTGAACATCAATGAAGATATTCAAAAAGATAATCAAAACGTGATGTCAAAAAGGTGTAAAGGCTATAAGTCCGCCATTAAATAGTTTTTTTAAATTCAAATACCTCTGACAGCCCCTCTAAAAGCGTGGGGTGCGGAAAGACAATTTCTTTAAATTCTTCCGTATTAATGTTGGCTTTCATTGAGACAAGAATACTTCCAATCATGGAGGACGCCTCTTTTGAAACAATGTGTGCGCCTTTAATCATATTATCTTTTGTGATAATTTTTATAAAACCGTCTGTTTGATTATCGCACCAAGCCTTAGGCAGTGCCCCGATCAACATATTGTAAATTTCATATTCATCTTTATTTTGGATATCCTGCTCCCTTATCCCCGCAGAGGCAATTTCCGGTTCTCCATATATAACGGAAGGGATTACGGCATCATTTTTATCATTCTTTTTGTATATCCCGTTTATGAGTCTTTTTGCCTGATAGCCTGCACTATGCGCCAGCATGGGGTATTTTGTGATGTCCCCTATTGCATAAATGCCGCTGTAGTTAGTTGTAAAATCATCATTTATTACAAGCTCTTTATCATCCTTGATGTTTGGCAGAACCTTTCTTCTTCCGACTCCGACTAAAACTTTTTCACATTCAATCTCTTTTCCGCACCCAAGTTTTAAAATGCCGTTTTCAAAAGATACAGCGGATGTACCTAAATAATAATCTATTTTATTTATCTTGAAAATACGTTCTATTCTTTTTGATATATCAATATCCATTGCCGGCAATAAGTGCTCCATAGCCTCTATGACGCTTACCTTGACTTTAAAATTATTAAATATTCTCGCCCATTCAATACCTATTGCACCTGAGCCTATAATCGCTATACTTTTTGGAAGTTCACTCATATTAAAGATATCGTCTGAGGATAAAATTGTTTCATGGTCATACTTAAAATTTGGAATTTCAAGAGGTTTTGAGCCGGTTGCGATGACTATATTTTGAGTCTTATACTCCGTATTGTCGCAAATTACGCATTTTTTATCCACATCAAGAGAGGCTTCATCAAAGATAATTTCTATCCCCTTATTTTTAAAATCTTTCTCAATTGCCTTATTGAATTTTGAAACAATATCCCGTTCCCTTAAAAGGCATTCCTGCCAGTTTTCACGGGATGAGTCATGAAGAATTGATTTTGTCGGGATACATCCCGTGTTAAGGCAAGTTCCGCCGGCTTTGTTTTTTTCAAAAACCAAAACGCTCTTGTTGAGTTTGCGCGCTTCAAGCGCCATTTTTTGCCCTGCAGGTCCAAGCCCTATAATAATTAAATCGTATTCCATGTCCTCAATTTTACCATATTTTAAGCTTTTTATAAATATTAAGTAATATTACGGAATTTGCCTGTGCTCATGCTTACATGCAATACTTTAAAAAAATAGTCTAACCATTCCTTTCTTGACTTATGCGACTTATGAAAATAGGTCGCATTTTTTGCATTATTTTTTCTTTTTGCTAAAATTTTTATATAAAAGCATTTAAGAAGGGGAATAACTTGAAGGAAAGAATTGAGCTTTTACTCATAATAGTAGGTCTTTTGGCATTCCTATTTGTTTTCCAAAACTATTTTGACTCCTTTTGGGCAATTATCTTTTTAGTAAGCTTTATGATTACATATATGCTCATAAGCTACTGCTTTATTAAGGTTCAAAGACGTAAAGCCAGAAGAATACCTGACATTCCAAGCGAATATAAGCCATTTGTTTCTATTCTGATACCCTGCCATAATGAAGAAGCGGTTATCGAAAAAACGGTTGAAAATATATCGGAAGTTGATTGGGATAAGTATGAAATTATCCTGATTGATGACAGGTCAACCGATTTAACGCCTGAAATTATAAAAAATATCTCTGAAAAAAACGAAAAGGTAAAATATTTAATAAGAGAAAAAGACGCTTATCCCGGAAAATCCGCGGTATTAAATGATGCCGTAAAAATAGCCAAAGGTGAAGCAATTTTGGTTTTTGATGCTGATGCAAAAATAAAACCCGATTTTATTTCAAAAATGGTACCAAAGCTTGAACCCGTGGATGTTGGTGCCGTTCAATCAAGAAAAGTGATAATTAATGCCAAACAAAATTTCCTAACTAAATGCCAGTATGAGGAATATATTATAGACACCCACATGCAGGTTGGCCGTGATGCGGTGAGAGGCGCGGTTGAACTTAGAGGAAACGGCGAGCTTATAAAAAGAAGGGCGCTTGAAGATATAGGCTATTGGAATAATGAAACAATAACCGACGACCTTGATATGTCAACAAGAATGCATATAAAAGGGTGGGATATACGCTATTGTGCCGATGTGATTGTTTATGAAGAAGGGGTTTTAACGTATTCCGCACTTATTAAACAGCGCCGCCGCTGGGTGGAAGGAAGTATCAGAAGATATCTTGAATACATGTGGGATATCTTGCTTTCAAAGGATATGTCATTCAGGGTTACCGCCGATTTAATATCCTATATTACGGAATTTTTACTTCCGTTTTGGGTAGTATCCGAAATTCTTATTCAAGCATTCAGATATGTAAAAGGTGCGCAAAATACAATTCTATCTTCTATTATAGTTGTGGCGGCGATGGCTGTTCTGTTTGGCGGAATGTTGTTTTACAGCCTCAGAAAATACAGCGACTACAACTTTAAACAAAAAATCGTATCACTGTTCACGACAACTGCGTATCTGATAGTATTCTGGTCGCCTATAGTTATGGTTATTATCTTAAAAATTATTTTCACCCCAAAAACAATGGATTGGGGTAAAACGGTACATGGAGTTTCAAATACAAATGGATAAATATTATTTTATTGCAATCGGAGGAGTGGGACAAAGTGCGCTTGCAAAAATATTATTAGAACAGGGATTTACGGTTGAAGGCTCCGATATTCAAGAGAGCAAATATGTAAAACTCCTAAGAAAATCGGGCGCAAAAATAAATATAGGACATAAAAAAGAAAACATAAAAGAAGGCTTTAAAGTCGTGGTTTCATCTGCAATTAAGGAGGATAATCCCGAACTTATAAGAGCAAAAGAATTAAATCTTCAAATACTCCACAGGTCCGATATGCTTAAAATTTTGAGTGAAAACTCAAAAGAATTTATAGGTTTTTCAGGCACCCACGGTAAAACCACAACAAGCGGACTCATGTCTTACGTATTAGATAAGGGGGGTCTAAATCCTTCTTACGCCATAGGGGGGATAATACCCGATTTAAACGTCAATGCAAAATCAAACCCTGATTATAAAAATTCACCTTTTGTTGCCGAGCTTGATGAATCTGACGGCACAATAGTTAAATATGCGCCCGATTATCTTGCAATAAATAATCTGGAAGTAGACCATGTGGATTTTTATAAAAACGGCATATCCGATATTTTTAACACCTTTAACAAGGTTGCAGGTAATTTAAGTAATAATTCAAAAATTTTTATAAATATTGATAATAAAGGAAATCAAGACTTTTTAAAACAGCTTAAAACAGATGCGGAAATTATTACTTATTCCGTCAAAGAAGATGCCGACTACAGTGCTAAAAATATTTCATACGAAAATAAAAAGACAAGATTTGACTTATATAAAGGTGATAAAAAAATAACAGAGATTGAGTCAATCTTGATTGGAGAACACAATGTCTATAATATTCTTGCGGTATCTTCAATAATTATGGAAATGGGCTTGGATATTAAAAGTCTTAAGGAGCATATTAAAACGTTTGCAGGCATGGGACGTCGTTTCGAGCACAATTGCATATTTGATGATATTGAAGTCATTGATGATTATTCTCATCACCCGACAGAGATAAAATGTGCTCTAAAAAGCGCAAGAGCTTATACAAAAGGGCGAATTGTTGCAATTTTTCAGCCGCACAGATACACAAGGTTTAAAGGTCTTTTTGAAGAATTTAAATTATGTTTTGATGATGCAGACGTCTTGTTTGTGACGGATGTATTCAGGGCAGGCGATAACCCGATTAAAGGTTTTGAAAGCTTTGATTTTGTATCTCAAATAAAAAAAGCAAATACCTTCTATGCAAAAGGTTCAATCGCGGAAGCAGGAAAATATATCGCACCCTACCTTAAAAAAGGGGATGTTGTGCTTACAATAGGTGCAGGTGACATTACAAAAATGGGCGAGGTTTTAGAGAATGAATATAGAAAGCTATCAAAATCTTAATCTTAAACCTTATAACACCTACGGGATTAAATCTATCGGAAAAAACGTTTATTTTCCAAAAAATGAAGATGAACTCATCTGTCTTTTAAAAACTAAAAAAGGTATTGTAATCGGAAACGCCTCTAACATTCTCTTTTCATCCTCAGGGGTAGAGGAGGATTTAATATTTTTAAAAAACCTTAATAAAATTAAAGATAACGGTGAAACAGTTTACGCGGAAGCCGGTGTAAAATCGCCCGTTTTTTCAAATTATGCACTGGATTGCGGCTTTACGGGCTTTGAATTTTTAATTCCCATACCCTCAACTATAGGCGGAAACATCTACATGAATGCTTCCGCTCACGGGGAAGCAATATCCGATTATCTGGTATCCGTAAGAGTTTGGGATAAAGATGACAATAAAGTTTTAGAGCTTCAAAAAGACGAAATCAGCTTCTTATACAGAAAAACAACCTTTAATCAAAATCCGAATAAATATGTTATCTTGGGCGCTACATTTAAAAAACGAAAAAAGGATAAAAGCGAAATCTCAACGCTTATGGAAAACATTAAAAAAATAAGATGGGAAAAACAACCTTCTTTAAAAACACCAAATGCGGGAAGTGTGTTTAAGAACCCCGAGGGTTTAAGTGCGGGAAAACTAATTGAGGAGATTGGATTTAAGGGTAAAAAATCAGGCGGAGCCATGGTTTCCTTGGTTCATGCCAACTTTATTGTAAACGAAGATAACGCAACAAGTGACGATATTGTAAATTTAATGTATGAAATTCAAGAAAGCGTGTATAATAAATTTAAAGTAAGGCTTGAGCCTGAAATAATATACATAGGTAAAAATACGGAAAAAACGGAGAAAATATGGAAAAAATAGACAAAAAAGCAAGAATTGCAGTATTATGCGGAGGCCTTTCAAACGAAAGAGAAATTTCGCTCAGAAGCGGTGAAAAGGTGTACAAAGCACTTTTAGAGCTCGGATACAAGAAAGTTAAAAAAATCGATGTTACAAAAAACATAGCACGCATTTTGGAAAAAGAAAAAATCGAATACGCATTTAACGTGCTTCATGGTAAATACGGGGAAGACGGCTGCATTCAAGGAGTTCTTGAATTTTTGCAAATTCCTTATACGGGTCCCGGTGTTAAGGCATCAGCTGTTTGTCTTGATAAAGATACGACAAAAATTATTTTAAAGGAAGGCGGTATCCCCGTTATTAAATCTTGTTCAATAACATCGACGGATGAATTGGAAGACGCTTTTAACATGCTTGATTTTCCCGTTATGGTAAAACCTGCGCGCGAAGGTTCAAGTATAGGTATGGAAAAAGTAAATAACTATGAAGAACTAAAAGCTGCCGTCATTAAAGCAAGAGAAATAGATAAAAAAATCTTGCTTGAAGAATATAAAACGGGTGTAAGCTGCACCGTAGGAGTTTTAGAAAAAGACGGAGAAGTTTTTGCAACTCCTATCCTTGAATTTAGAACAAAAACGGAATGGTATGACTACGAGGCAAAATATACGGCAGGCATGACGGAATTTATTCTGCCTGCAGAATTCAGTAAAGATGTTACCGATAAAATAAAAGAACTTGCGGTTAAGTCACATAATTTGTGCGAGTGCAAAGGGGTTAGCAGAGTTGACTTTTTAGTTGCGGATAACGTTCCCTATGTTCTTGAAATTAACACAAGCCCCGGTATGACAGATTTAAGCGACTTACCCGCACAGGCAAACGCTATGGGTATGGATTACAACAGTCTTGTTGAAACTATCCTAAATACTGCGGGGTTAAATAAATAAAATATGTCCCAAAACGAGCAAGGATTTAGCAGACAGTACTATAAAAGAAAACTTAAAGCTAATAAAATTGTGCGTAAAATTCAGGCAAAGAAGCGTCAATTAAGGCTTTTAAGGTTCTTATGCAGAATTCTTATAATTGTTTTGATTATTTTGGCAGGTATATATATACTTAAACTTCCGATGTGGCACATTAATCAGGAACTTTTGTCAAAAGGTGACAAAAAGGTTGTTTTGATTGTAGGCAACCACGTTACACCCACATATAAAATTGTGGATATGATAAGACAGACGGAAATTCCCGATACTGAAATTTTTAGACTGGACACAAAAGAAATAGAAGAAAACATCAAGCGATTAGAACCCGTTAAGGATGTTAGAATAAGAAGATTTTGGTTTCCTGCAAGATTTTTGGTTTTAATAAATGAAAGCGAACCCGTCTTTACCATAGTAACAGACCTTGAAGCTGAACCTTATTCCGCTGTTTCAAGGGACGGCGTTTTAATCGGAAGGGATTATATGCCCATTAAAAAAAGCGAGGGTACAATAAAGGTGATTGTGCCAAACAATCTTTACATTGAATGGACAAAGGAAAAAGTAAATAAAATTCTGGATGCCATAAATATTATGGAAGCATACACCAATCAAAAAGTAAAATATGTTGATATAAAAAAAGATGATGACTTATTCTTTATGCTTGATGAAATTTTAATAAGGGTCGGTGCGTTAAATCATAATTACAAGGAAAGACTTAAGGCACTTGTGACCATTCTGCCCGAGATTGATGATTACAGAAATAAAATCGAATATGTTGATTTAAGGTGGGAAACAAAATACATTAAACTAAAAGATACCGAAACAAAACTTTTTTAATAAAGGCTTTCAATTAAAGCTTTTATATTCTCGTTTTGAATTTTATCTAATTCCATTTGAGGTAATTCTTCCCCAAAAGTTTTAAGAGCATTTAAAGATTTGTAGATGATAATTTCGTTATCTGAATTTAAAGATAAGTGTTTAACCTCATCCTTACATGATTTTATATTTTCGTCAGTTATTGTATCAAGCACATTTTCTACGATTTTTGCATCGTTTTCTTTTAAAAGCTCTTTAAAATTATTTTCACGGTTACCGCTATCTGACGCTAAAACTTTTGAAATTTCTTTTATTTCCTCTTTTGCTTCCTTGCTTAAATCATAGGTATAGATTTCGTTATCCAGGATAAGATTAAATTTTGATTTTGCCTTAAATAAAATGTATGAAATGTAGGGTGTTTTTTCTTTTGAGATTATTGTTTTAAGATATTCCCCAACGTTATAAGGAATTAAGGTTTCAAGCGAAATAAACTCGGGATAAGAATCTAACAGGTTGTTAAATATGATAAGCGCCTTATTTTCTTCAATTTCAAATAATGATTTAAGACTCAAAAGCGCCTCAACAACATCACCCGTAAAAGGCGATATTTTCATATAGTCATACATTGGATTAAAGGCATTTTTATCCCCAAATGAGGTTAAAAAATAAACCGCTTTAATTTTTTCAAAATCATCTTCGCCGTTTTTTAATATTTCAATTTCTTTATCATACAAGACCCTATCTTCAAATTTATTTAAGGTTTGAGCGCAGTTATAACTTAAGGGCGAAAAATCGCAAAGCGCATATTCTCTTAATAAATCAAGAGAGAGGGGGTCTTGAATATAATAAAAATATTTTGCGCAATACGCTTTTTCTTCATAACTTCCGTTTTCAAAAAGTTCGAGGATATTGTCTGTTAAATCTTCATCGGCAAATTTTACAAGACCCTTGACAATAAAATCTTCAAAATCTTCGCAATATATTTTTGTGAATTTTAAAAGATTTAAATAGTTATCTTGAGTGACATTATTTAAAAAGTTTTTGTTTATTTTGGTTTTTATAAAATCAAAAATAAATTCCGAATTTTCACATAAATCACTAAATGCTTCAACATCGCAATTGTCAAGTATATTTTTGCATTCTTTGTTTGCGGCATTTAAGTCTTTAGACATTAAATTTTTGGTGTTTTGTCTTTTAAAATCCATAGCTACATTTTAACATAATTTATTGTATAATGACCGTATGGGAGAAATTATTTTACAAGAAAATATCGATAAACTTTTAGTTAAACTAAAACAAGAAAACAAAAAGACGGTTTTAACCAACGGTTGTTTTGATATTTTGCATGTGGGACATGTTAAATATCTTGAAAAGAGTAAATCTTTTGGGGATATTTTAATTGTTCTTATGAACTCGGATGTGTCAGTTAAATTAATAAAAGGGGAAGGACGCCCGATAAACAGCGAAGTTGACAGAGCCTATATTTTATGTGCCTTATCCTGCGTTGATTATGTTATTTTATTTGACGAAAAAAGCCCCTCAAAGCTTCTGGCTAAAATTAAGCCTGATGTCTATACCAAGGGGGCTGATTATACAATGGACACATTGCCCGAGGCGCCTGTTATTAAGGAATACGGCGGGCATGTTGAGTTTATAAAGTTCGAAGAGGGTAAATCAACAACCGGTTTAATCAATAAAATTAAGGCTTAACAATATATTGACTAAATGACGGTATAGTTGATATACTTAGCATAGAGAAATTCTTTATAGGAGGTTTTGGGTGAGTAAAAAAATGTATACGCAAGAGGAATTGGCTGAAATTGTAGGCGGTATTTTAACAAAAAATAACGATGCCAAAATAGATAAAGTTTTGCCTCCGTTATTGGCGGATGAAAATACACTGGCTCTTGCGCTTGGTGAAGAAGAAATTGCAAACTTAGAACACAGCAAAGCAAAATGTGCGGTTACTCCATTAGGCGTCAGCCTTGAAAATATTTCAACAATTGAAGTTGAAAGACCAAGACTTGCAATGATGAAGCTTTTACATGTGTTTTATGAAGCACCTGATACTCCTATCGGCATTCACCCGACTGCCGTCATTCATCCTGAAGCAAAAATCGGACAAAATGTTTCAATCGGTCCGAATGTTGTTGTCTCAAGGGGGGCGGTTATAGGTAACAATTCAAAATTGATGCCAAACGTATACGTCGGTAAATTTGCAAAAATCGGTGAAAATTGTTTATTCCATCCGGGTGTTAACGTTGGTGACTTTGTTCAAATCGGTTCAAGAGTTATTATTCACCATGGTGCATCAATCGGCGCGGACGGTTTCAGCTTTGTAACGGAAACGCCCGATAATATTGAGCAAGCTCGTCAAGAAGGCGAAATTAAAGGCGGAAAAGAAAATCAAAGGATATTCAAAATTCCTTCTCTCGGTTCAGTTGTAATTGAAGACGATGTTGAAATTGGTGCAAATACAACAATAGACAGAGGAACTGTTGAGAATACGACAATCGGAACTCAGACAAAAATTGATAATCTGGTTATGATAGGACATAATTGCAGAATAGGAAAAGGATGCATGATTGTTTCTCAAACAGGTATTGCAGGAAGCTGCGTGATTGGAGACAGAGTTGTAATTGCAGGTCAAGCGGGTCTTGCAGACCATATCGAAATAGGCTCGGATTCTATAATTCTTGCGCAAGCAGGTGTTACAAAATCTCATCCTGCACGTTCAGTGTTAATGGGTGCTCCGGCAGTTCCGAGAAAAGACTTCCTAAAACGTCTAAAATACTTGGGCGAAGCAGAGGTTATGGTTCAAAAATACAAAAAATACCAGCACTTGCTGGAAGATTACGAGAAATTTTTAAATGAAGACGGTAAAATCTAAAATAACAGCAAAAGGGAATGGACTTATGACGGGCGTTCCTGCTCTTATTGAGTTGTGTCCGTCAAACGAAAAGGGGATTAGGTTCCATATTGCAGATAAAACACTTGTTGCAGATTGTAATAATATAGTTTCAACCGAACACTGTGTTGTTCTTGGTGATTTTAATGACCTTGCAGGCTATAAAGTTGCACTTATTGAGCATTTTATGGCAGCTGTTGCAATATGCGGAATTGACGCACTTGATATTATTTTTGTAAATCCAAATTTTGAAGCTGCAAAAATGACCCAAAATGCCTTTGAATTGCCTATATTTGACGGCAGTGCAAAAGAATGGGTCAGATTATTTAATGAAGTCGGTTATGACGGGGAAGAAGACGAAGCGCCCTCTTTAAAAGAGCCTGTTTATTATCAAAAAGGCAAAAGCTCAGTTGTTCTTTTACCGAGTGAAGATGATACAAAAATTACTTATTCCGTAAATTACAATCACCCTGATTTAATACAAAGGTTTGCAACTTCTTCTAATATTGAAGAAGTAATTGAAGCAAGAACTTTTGGTTATTTAAAAGATTTAGATATGCTGCAGGCAGCAGGATATTCGCGCGGGGTTACAATTGAGAATACGGTTGGTCTTAAAGATGTTGGTTACACAACAGAATTAAGGTCTGAATTGGAACCCGCTAAACATAAAATTTTGGACATAATAGGTGATTTAAGGCTCACGGGCTATAATCCCTTAAAGATGAAAATGAATGTTTTAGTTAAAGAAGCAGGGCATTTTATGCATGTTGAAACCTCTAAATTATTAAAGGAGAAAATATAATGGAAAAATTATCTTTTGATATAGACGGCATTATGAAACTTATTCCTCACAGATATCCGTTTTTACTTGTTGATAAAATAACAGAGTGCGTTCCGGGGGAATATTCCAAAGGATATAAAAATCTGACTATGAACGAGGCATTCTTTCAAGGACATTTTCCGAATAATCCCGTAATGCCGGGTGTTTTACAAATTGAGGCTATGGCTCAATGTTCAGCTCCAATTTTGTTATGTCTTCCTCAATATAAAGGAAAGCTTGCATTGTTTGCAGGTCTTGAAAGCGTTAAGTTTAAAAACGTTGTAAGACCGGGGGATAGGCTCGATATGGAAATACATTTAACAAAATTAAAGGGACCTTTTGGAGTTTCTGAAGGAAAAGCCTACGTCAACGGCAATTTATGTACCGAAGCCGTTATGAAAGTTGCATTTATAGACGGAGGTCAAAAATAGATATGATACATAAAACAGCAATTATTGATGAGACAGCTAAAATAGATGAAAGCGTTGAGATTGGTGCAAACGTTGTAATAGGAAAAAACGTTGTAATTAAAAAAGGGACAAAAATCCTTGCAGGTTCTTTTATAGAATATGCTGAAATCGGCGAAAATTGTAAAATCGGACCTATGTCAGTAATAGGTGCGGAACCTCAAGATTTGGGTTATAAAGGAGAAGAAACAAAAGTTATTATTGGCGATAACTGCTGGATTAGAGAATTTGCAACGGTACACAGAGCATCAGGCGAAGGTGCAACCGTTATAGGCAATAAATGTCTTCTTATGGCATACACCCATGTTGCACATAATTGCCATTTGGGTGATGAAGTTATAATGGCAAATGCGGCTACAATCGGCGGACACGTTCATGTCGGACGAGGTGCATTTTTAGGCGGTCAAAGCGTATTCCACCAAAACATAAGAATTGGTGAAATGGCAATTATTTCAGGCGCTTCTGCCGCGAGAATGGATATTTTGCCCTACGTTAAAGCGGAAGGTATTCCCGCAATTCCTAAGGGATTAAATGCAATCGGCTTAAGACGCAGAGGAATTGATAAAGATACAAGAGATGCGGTTCATAAAGCAATTAGAATTTTAACAAGTGAACATCTTAATACCACTCAAGCTCTTGAGGAGATTGAAAAAACTGTTGAAATGAATCAATATGTAAAAAATATTATAGAATTTGTTAAAACCTCTAAGCGTGGCGTAACCCTTAAGGATAAAGAAGGTTTTCACAATTCAGATGAGAAAGGTGAATAATGTATCATCCTATTTTAGAAAAATATGCACGCGTCTTGGTTGAATACTCAACACGCGTCAAAAAAGGCGACCTTGTTGTTATCCGTTCAACAAACGAGGCACAACCTTTAGTTAAAGAAATATACAAAAAAGTGCTTGAACTCGGGGCAAATCCAGTTGTGAGATGTTCCATGGACGAGCTTTCCGAAATTTATTTTAAATATGCAAATGATGAACAGCTTGAGTATATTGACCCCATGAGCCAAGTTGAATATGAAAAGGCAGATGTTTTTATTTCAATCGGCGCACCCGTAAACGTCAAAAATATGGCAAGAGCCGACAAACAAAAAATGGCAAAAAGGTCTAATTATACAAAAGGATTATCTAATCTTCTTTTAAAAAGAGCTGCTGAGGGTAATTTGAATTGGGTTATTGCGGATTATCCGACTAACGCGCTTGCTCAGGAAGCAAAGATGAGTCTTGATGAATATAAAGATTTTATTATTTCAACTTGTTATTTGGACGAAGATGATCCCGTAAGCGTATGGACGGAAATAGGCAAAAAACAAGACAAAATTGCCGAGTACCTGAACAAAACCTCAAAAATAAGATATGTCGGACTCGATACCGATATTACATTTTCAACAAAAGGAAGAACTTGGATTAGCTGTGCAGGCTTTAACAATTTTCCCGACGGAGAAATCTTTACATCTCCCGTTGAAGATAGCGCGAACGGTCATATCTATTTTGACTTTCCTGCAATTTACAGAGGTTCCGAATCTCACAAAATTCACTTAACTTTGGAAAACGGCAAAGTGACGGAAGCTCGTGCTGAAGTCGGCGATGAATTTTTCCAATCAATGATAAATATTGATGAGGGTGCAAAATTTGTGGGCGAAATTGCAATAGGTACAAACAAAAGAGTTAAAGATGTAACGGGAAACATCCTTTTTGATGAAAAAATCGGCGGTTCAATTCATATGGCGCTCGGTGCAAGTTATCCCGAAACAGGCGGTAAAAATGAATCCGGACTTCACTGGGATTTAATTAAAGATATGAAAAATGGCGGTGAAATATATGCTGATGATGTTTTAATATACAAAGACGGTGAATTTTTGATATAATGCTTACTTTTGAATTAGAACAACTCGAGCATAAAATTAAAGATACAAAAATCGAGGAGGATAAATTACACCTAATCGATTTTTTGAATTTACCCTCAAAAAGATTACGCCCAAAACTCATTTTTTTAATTCTTAAGATGTTAAATCTGGAGATTAAAAAAGAGCACATAAATCTTGCTTATGCGGTTGAGATTTTACACAGCGCCACCTTAATTCATGATGATATTATAGACGATGCTTCTTTAAGGCGCGGAAAAATTACAACCGTGAAAGAATTTGGCGCAAAGTCTGCCGTTCTTGGCGGAGATTATCTTTTATCCGTGGCGCTTTTTGAGCTTTCAAAACTCAACAATCAAAAAATTATAGAAATTTTTTCGAAAAATACTCAAAAGATGATTGAAAGTGAAATAACCCAGCTTTTTGAGAGAGGAAAAATACCAACGCTTGATGAATATTTGGAAAAAAATATAAATAAAACCGCGCTTTTGTTCTTATCAGGTGTTCAGAGTGCTCTTTTAATTTCAAATTATGAAGAACATAAAAAAGAGATAGAAGATTTTACTTTATCATTTGGGCTCGCATTTCAAATTTTAAATGACTTGAAATCAAATGAAGATAAGGAAAACGGAATTTATACCTTAAAAGATATTTTATGTAAAACAAATAATATTTCAGATTGTGATATTATAGTTAAAGATTTTGTTGATGAACTTATTAAAAAGACAAACAAAAATCTTGATTTCACGGATAACGTATATAAAAAAGAGTTATGCGAAATTTTGTACAAATTATAAAGGTGAAAAATGTCATTCATTCAGAAAATAAAAAACTTTTACGACGAAGTTAAAAAAAGAGAATATAAAAATAAGCTAAAAGAACTGGCAAACAAATACGAGGGAAAAAAAGAAGATAATGACGATTGCTTTTTTAAATTCTTTAAGGATAAAGAATACAGGCAAAAGCTTTTTAAAGATTTAAGAGAAATGTACAAGGATAAAGTTGAAGTTTATCTTGTAATAAAAGAGCTTATCTCAACAATTGTTTTTGTAATTGTTGCCGTTATCTTAATAAGAGAATTTATAGGCGAGCTTAGAATTATACCCTCAGCATCTATGAAAAATACTATCATCGAAGGCGACAGAGTTTTTGTTCAAAAGCTTACAAGCTGGAACAGAAGTATACAAAGGGGCGATGTGATTGTGTTTTATCCGCCAAGCGAAAGCCTTTTGAATGACTTTTGGTCTGTGTTTACAAGACTTACCGGAATATTTTGTAAAGATATTGCTTACATAAAAAGAGTTGTAGCAATTGGCGGAGATAAATTCGAAATAAAAGAAGAATTAAACGGAAACAGCTATGTTTATGTGAATGACGTAAAACTTGAAGAACCCTATATTTTGACTCACAAGGATTGGATTTCCTGCAAAGAAGGAATGTACTGCGGTCCTTTTATAATTCCCGAGGACAGCTATTTTATGATGGGCGACAACAGGGGAAACTCACTGGACAGCAGATTTTGGGGAGTGCTTAATAAAGACAGAGTTATAGGAAGGGCAACGTTTTTGTTCTGGCCTTTAAACAGAATTAAAAAATTATAATTAAAACAGTAAAAAACCCTGATTTTAAAATCAGGGTTTTTTATTTATTAAACTTCCACATATTCTTTTAAGCGTTTGCTTCTGTTTGGATGACGCAATTTGCGAAGTGCCTTTGCTTCAATTTGTCTGATACGTTCACGAGTTACGCCAAACAGCTGTCCCACTTCTTCAAGAGTTCTTTGACGGCCGTCATCCATACCAAATCTTAATCTTAAGACGTCACGTTCACGAGGAGAAAGTGAGCTTAAAACTTCCGCCAAATCTTCTCTTAAAAGTTCATGTGCAACCGTTTTAACCGGAGCATCCGCATCTTTATCTTCAATGAAATCGCCAAGTCTTGAATCTTCTTCTTTACCTATCGGAGTTTCAAGGGATAGAGGTTCTTGTGCAACTTTAATGATTTCTCTTAACTTATTGATGGAAACACCCATTTCGACTGCAAGTTCTTCCTCGGAAGGTTTTCTTGCAAGCTCTTGAGAAAGTTTTCTTGTAACTTTTTTAAGTTTATTAATTGTTTCAACCATGTGAACAGGAATTCTGATTGTTCTTGCTTGGTCTGCAATAGCTCTGGTGATTGCTTGTCTAATCCACCATGTTGCATAAGTTGAGAATTTGTATCCTCTTTCATGGTCAAATTTTTCAGCCGCTCTAATAAGACCCAGGTTTCCTTCTTGAATTAAATCTAAGAATAACATTCCGCGTCCGACATATTTTTTTGCAATGGATACGACTAAACGAAGGTTTGCCTGAACTAATTTACGTTTAGCAACCGCACCTATTGAACCGCCGGCAAGGATTTTTCTTGCTAAATCAATTTCTTCGTCAGCAGTCAATAATTTAATTCTGCCTATTTCTCTCAAGTACATTCTAACAGGGTCGTCAACTGCAATACCCTTGGGAATAGCCAATTCTTGTTCTTCATCATCATCAAGTTCTGAATCAAACATAATAGGGTTTGTTTCTGCAGTAATGCCGTGAGTTCTTATAATATTTGAAATATTATCGGTTTCAAGTCCCGCACCTTCATAAAAAGCGTCGTCGCCTGTGGCTTTATCCAGCATGCTGATTGAATCATCGAGGTTTCGTTTTTTGGTCATTATTGTCTCCTGTGTCCAAACTTTTCATATATTTCTTTTGAAATTTTTATTTGTTCTTCTTCGGTAGTATTGTTGTTTTTGATTTTTTCGCGCATTGCGTTCTTGTCAAGTGTTACCTTCAAGCTTTTTAGTCTTTCAAAAACTTCCATTAACGCTTGTGTGAAATCTTCATATTTTAAATTAGAGAATTCATCCGACGAATATATTAAATCGGTTATATATTTTTGTATTTCTACTTCACTACAAAACTGGGCAAAAAGTTTTTTTGCTAGTTCTTCTTTATTATTTACCTTTGTTAACAATTTGTCAATATTCTCCAAAATCGTTTTGTTTGTTTCGTTTTTCAGTGTCAAGCCCGAGATTGATTGTTTTGTATACACTCTTTTTTCTTCTGTATCCGCACTTAGAGCCAATTTTAAGATGTTGGCTTCCATGGCAAAATACCTGTCTTCAAGGCTGTTTTTTTTGAATTTTATAGGCTTAATTTCATCTTTATATTTCTTAATATTTACATCTTCGTTTCTTGATTTAAAGGCTCTAATCTCTTTTTTGATAACACTTTCATCCACATCAAGCTTGTAGGCAGCTCTCCTAATATAATCGCCCAAAACAACATCATTTTCTATTTCTGAGAGAATTTCAACTATCTGTTGTACAAACTTAGCTTTTTCCGTAGGAGCCATGTCCCTGTCAAAATTTTTAAATGCTTGTTGAAGCTCAAAATCCAAGTATAACGGTGCTTTTTTAATTTGAGCTTTGTATTCTTCCGCTCCAAATTCTCTTATAAATTCGTCAGGGTCTTTTCCCGATAATTGAGATACCACTCTTATTTCGCAAACATTGTTAGACAACGGCATGTAGCTTGAGTCGTACTGTTTAATGTTTCCTAGCCCAGCAAAAATTTCTTTTATTATTTGTCCGCCGTTTTTCGCAGCCTTAAGACCCGCTTCATCCGCATCAAATGCCAAATATATTTTTCTTGAAGATGTATATCTTGAAAGAAGCTTAATATGCTGTGGCGTTAGAGCCGTTCCGCAGGATGCAACAACGTTTTTAACTCCGTTTGCCTGAGCGGATATCACGTCAAAATATCCCTCCATAATAATTGCGGCATCTTCCTCTTTTATGGCTTCTTTTGCCGTATTTAGACCAAACAGAACGTTGCTTTTATTGTATATTTCGCTATCCGGAGAATTCAAATATTTAGGGTTTTGATTGTCCGTTATTGCGCGCGCACCAAATCCTATGCAGTTATCATTAATGTCAAAAATAGGAATCATAATCCTGTTTTTAAATCTGTCTACGCACTCCCTTTCTCCCTGAAATGCAAGTCCTGCCTTTATAAGTTCGTCATGCGTAAATTTGCCGTTTTCTTCTTTTGCAAGATAATCAATGAGAGCGGATTTTGAATTTAGAGAAAGTCCTAAGAAGAATTTGCCTATAACTTTATCTTTTACACCTCTTTTTTCAAGATATTCAAGAGCGTCAGGATTGTTTAAAAGATTGTTATGGAAAAATTCAACAGACTTTTTCATTGCCAAATACAGACGTTCTTTTTCTTTTTTTCTTTCTTCATTTTTTTCTTGATTGTATGACTTTGGAAGCTCAATTCCTAAAAAATCCGCCTGCTCTTTAACTGCTTCATAAAAACTCTGGTTATTTATTTTCATCAAAAAACTAAAGACATCTCCCCCTTCCCCGCAGCCGAAGCATTTGAATATCTGCTTGGTTGGAGTTACAACAAAAGAAGGTGTTTTTTCGTTATGAAAAGGACATAAACCCGTATAATTTTGCCCGCTTTTTTTAAGCACAACATACTTTGATATAACGTCGACTATATCAAGTGAGTTTTTTATTCTTTCTACTGCTTCTTGGAATGTAACTTCTGCCATTTATTTTTTATATATCTTTTTGTATTCTTCAAGGGCGTATTCGTCGCTCATGCCTGCAACGTAATCAATAGCCTCTTGCTCGCCCATTTTTTCTTTGTAGTAATTATATAATTTTACAACCATTTCTTTGATATTTTTTTCATCACCCTTTGTTTTGTCGCTATGATAAACATGTTCAAACATCCAATTTCTTAGTGCGTTTAAGTTTTCTTCGCATTCCTTGCTCATCATAACCTGCGGTTTATCTTTGCTTGTTTTATATATGTCCGAGATGATTTTTCTCAGCATACTGTTCTTTGTATCGCCAAAATAGTCTCTGTATTGTTTTGGAATATCTTCCCTTGTCATAACTTCCGCTCTTATGGAATCTTCTATGTCATGACTTATATATGCAACTCGGTCTGAAATTCTAACGGCTTGTCCCTCAAGGGTTTTAGGTAATACTTTGCCCGTATGGTGCAAAATGCCGTCAAGGGTTTCTTCGCATAAGTTTAATTTTTCAATTACCTCAATTACTCTAACGCTGTGTACATTGTGTTTAAAACCGCCGGTGCAAACTGAATTTAGTGCATCTTCCCCGCTGTGTCCAAAAGGGGTGTGCCCTAAATCGTGCCCAAGAGCAATAGCTTCCGTTAAATCTTCATTTAAATTTAATATGCTTGCAATTGTTCTTGCAATCTGGGAAACCTCAAGGGTGTGCGTCAATCTTGTTCTTAAATGGTCATTTTTAGGTGCAAAAAACACCTGAGTTTTTCTCTTTAATCTTCTGAATGCTTTTGAATGAAGAATTCTGTCCCTGTCTCTTTTAAAATCCGTTCTAAAGGGGCAAGGTTCTTCATAAACCTTTCTTCCTTTAGAATCGTAAGATTTTAAGGCGAAGGGAGAAAGTTCGCTTTCTTTTTTGAACAATAATTCTTTTATTTCAGGGAAAATCTCTTGCATACCCTTAAATTGTAGCATAAACTTTTTTTGATGTATAATGAATTTATGGAAAGATTTATTGGCTTAATTGGGATTATTATTATTTTAGGTTTATGCTATTTGATGTCTTTTAACAAAAAGGCAATCAACTATAAAACCGTAATTACGGGACTTATTATTCAGTTCTTGCTTGCGCTTTTTATTCTTAAAGTCCCTGTCGGTCAATTTATATTCAGTAAAATTGCGGTTTTTATAAATAAAATTTTAGAATTTGCAACAGAAGGTGCAAACTTTGTATTTGGACCTTTGACAAACAGTCCTGACGTTTGGGGCAATTTATTCGGTTTTGATAAATCCTTTATGTTTGCACTTCAACTTATTCCGTCTCTAATCTTTATGATGATTTTAATTAATATTTTGTATTACTACAACATTATGCAAAAAGTTATCTCTTTTTTTGGAAGGCTGATGAATAAAGTAATGGATGTGTCAGGTGCGGAAGCCCTTTCCAACGTTGCAAGTTCATTTGTAGGACAGGTTGTTGCGCAAATTACGATTAAACCTTATCTTCCAAATCTTACAAGATCGGAGATTTTAGCCTCTATGACAGGAAGTCTTGCCTGCATATCAGGCGCCTTGCTTGCTGTTTACGCAGGTATCGGCGTAAATGCCGAATATATGATTGCAGCCTGCGTTATGGCGGCACCCGGCGCCTTGGTTGTTTCAAAAATAATCTATCCTGAAACACTAACTCCTCAAACCAAGACAGATTTTAAAATTACAACAAGCAAAAGAAGAAGAACTGCAGTTAACGTATTGGATGCAATTTCAAAAGGTGCGTCAGAGGGTATGAAAGTTGGTCTTAATGTTGTTGCTATGCTTATAGCGCTTGTTGCTCTTATTGCTCTTTTGGATTGGTTTTTAGGACTATTTGGAAGTTTTATGCACACGGCTTGTCACTTAAATTTAGACTTTATCGGGCTTGATTTAGAACATCTTTCAATTAAGATGATTTTCGGGAAAATATTTTCCGTATTTGCACTTATTATGGGGGTTCCCTTAAAGGAAGTTGCAAGTGTAGGTGCGCTTTTAGGTGAAAAATTCGTATTAAATGAAGCTATTGCATACGCAGATTATGTCACAATGACATTATCGCCCAGAGCAAGCATAATTTCCGTTTTTGCTCTTTGCGGTTTTGCAAACTTTGCCTCAGTTGCAATATTAATTTCAGGTGTCGGAGAACTTGCACCAAATCAAAGAAAAAATCTTGCAAGAATGGGTATAAGAGCACTTATCGGAGGAACATTTACATCATATATTTCCGCTTGTATGGCAGGAATTTTGATGTAGATTAAGCTTTAAAATCGATAAGTGTGATTTTGTATTTATCTCTTTGCAATTTAGCATCGGGATTTGTAACAGCGTTTATATAAAGAGTTTTATCAAGTACTCTGTCATTTCTTCTCATGTGCTGCTTGATTATGTTTATTCTGTCTTGTCCTAAAATTTGATTTTCAAGTCCGGTCATTTCCATAATTGCTTGGTCAAATTGTTTTTTAGACATTCCTTCCGCTTCAGAGCCGATTGCATCTTCCGCTCTTTCTAACATTTCTTTTCTTTTAATGCCAAGCTGATGACCTTGTTCTTTATATGTAAGGATGTCACTACCGGTAACTAAATATCTTTGTCCTTCAATATTTGCGGTTTTTACGGTAGAAGGCAATATATCTGTTTTATTTTTTGGAGATTTTCTCGGAATTCTGTAGTCGTCTACACCAAGCGAAAAAAATCTTCTTTGCTGTTCTGCAAGCTCGGTATCAGGGTAATTTTTGTCTTTTGTAAGACAATCGCACATAGTTAAAGTTGCACGCTCCACTTCTTTTGGCACATTGCCTCCCGCGGGAGTCTTTATTTCTTTGCCATCGATATATACTTTAACGGGAATGAACTTCCCAAAACTTATAGTCATTTTAAAATCTCCATTTGCCTGTATAAAAACTCAATAAAATTTTTTTTGCTATTATAGTTGTATGGAAATAAAAAGCGAAATATTTAAAATAGAGTGCAAAAAACCAACCCTCGATTTTCTGGAAGATTGGTTTAAAGCTCATAATTTAAACGTCATAAGATATGCCGTAACAGAGGTTAAGGATGACGTTTTAAGCGTTGTTGTATCTCATCAGATTTAGACATTTAAAGTTGAAAATTTAGCATCTTTAATGCCGTCTAATTTAGAGATTTTATCCAATGTTTCAGCATCCACCGTGCTGTCCGTATTTATAATCATAATACTTATGTCATCTTCTTTGTTGCTTACCTGCATGCTTGAGATGTTTACGTTGTTGTCGCCCAAGACTGTCGCAACACGTGCAATCATGCCCGGTTGATTTGCGTGAGGCACGAGAAGCATATATTTTTGAGGCTGAATTGAAAGTTTGTAGTCGTTAATTTGAACAATTCTTTCAATGTCTTTTGCAATTAATGCTCCCGCAACATAAGCATTTTGTTTTTCACATTCAATTTTTACCGAAATTGTCCCGATATAATCCGTTGTTTGTTCTGATTTTTTAGTTGTTACTTTAATGCCCCTGTTTTTCGCAATCAAAGGTGCGTTTACATAGTTAACGTTTTCAACATGGCTTGATAAAAGTCCTTTTAATATTGCAACTTCGAGAGGTGAAACATCAAGTGTTGCAAGGTTTCCCTTTACTTCAATTTCAATTGATTTTATTCCGCCCTCAGATATTTGATGAGCAAGTTCTGCGATGTTTTCCGCAAGTCTCATATAATCTTTAACCGGCTCCAATTTTTGAGGTCTTAAAGACGGAATATTTACCGCTGACCTTGCATCACGCCCTTCAAGAACATCAACCACCTGTTCTGCGACATCAAGTGCAACGTTAATTTGTGCTTCCGATGTGCTTGCGCCAAGGTGAGGGGTAAGAACTGCTCTTTGGTCACATTTAATTAAGGGGCAGTTTGGAATATCTTTTTCATTTTCAAAAACGTCTATTGCAATACCTGCAATTTGACCTGATTCAAGCCCTTCCTTAAGTGCTTCTTCTTCCATAATACCGCCTCTTGCGCAGTTAATTAAGCGGACTCCTTTTTTCATTCTGTTAATTGTATTTTTATTTATTAAGTGATCGGTTTCTTTTGTTTTTGGGGTGTGAACGGTGATAAAATCGCATTCGCCCCAGAATTCATCTAAGTGTTCCGCATATTTTGCACCAAATTTTTCAACAGCCTCTTTTGTTGAATACGGGTCAAACACAATCAAATTCATGCCTAATGCCAATGCTGCCTGACCTACGTGTCTTCCGATTTTTCCAAATCCTATAATACCGAGAGTTTTACCAAAAACTTCAACCCCCGTGAATTTTGAACGCTCCCAAAGACCTTGTTTAATTGAGGAGTTTGCAACAGGGATGTTTCTTGCCATAGAAAGCATAAGAGCAATAGTATGTTCTGCTGCCGCATTTGTGTTACCGTCGGGTGAGTTTACAACAATTATGCCGTTTTGGGTTGCAGCATCCAAGTCAATGTTATCAACTCCAACGCCTGCTCTGCCTATTATTTTAAGGTTTTTACCTGCTTCAATAATTTTCTTTGTGACTTTTGTCTGGCTTCTTACAAGCAGTGCATCATAATCGCCTATTATTTTACAAAGTTCGTCTTCGTCCATTGTAGGCAGATTGTCAACTTGTGCTGCTTTTTCTACAATTTTGACTGCCATTTCATTAATTTTATCTGTAATTAGTACTTTTGCCATTTTAACTTCCTTATTTTATAATCCTTAATCAGCGCAGTTTTAAACACCTGCTTGAAGCTTGTTTTGTAGTCTGCACCGCTGTTAAATAGTAATCTTTTCAAGATAGGCTTGAGGATATGTATAAACTTCCGTAAAGCCTGCCTTTTTATACATTCTGCAAGCTCTGACGTTTGCCAAATCAACACTTGCGTTAACTTCCGATAAATCTAAGAAACCGTTTTGGTTTTCCCTTATAATTTCGGTAAGGGCTGTTTTTAACAGGATGCTGGACAATCCGGTTTTTTGATACTCGGGGATAATTCCTACAAGCGGAATATTGCCGATTTTGCCTTCTGTTATATTGCTTAGGCAAAAACCTATAAGCCTGTTTTCATAAAGTAAAATTTTAGACGCATCGTCAATAAATTTGCCATAAAATGACGATGTTATTTTTTGAGCAACATCAACACAGCCTTCTATTGTTAAAAATCTCGGGTCAAATTTTGTGTCGGTTGCATTTTTAAAACATAAGTGAATGGCACTTGTCAATTCATCAAAATAGTTTTCTTTATAAGGTACAATTTTGTAGTTAATAGGCAATGTTTCAGGTCGTTCCCTAAGTATGTCCCTGATTTTTTCTTGGTTTTGCATATCAAATTTAACAACACCTAAATCCACAAACTTAAAGCCCATTGACTCTGTTTCAATTCTATAGTTTTTCTGTTTTCCGAGCATCGGATATTCAACTATTTTTGATTTTCTTTTTTTGGAAACATCTTGCATAAACGCAGTTAAAAGAAGAACATACTTTTTCTTCAAATCTTCATTTCCGAGAAGATGAATTATATATAATTCAATAACATCTTCCTGTATTGTTGAATATGCGACAAAACCTGTCGGAATACCGTCTTCAAGCAAAAGAATACATTCAATAAAACCCTTTTTATAGTATTCGATAAAACCTTCGTAATCTAACGGCTGAATTTCAAAATTGTAATCTTTTGCGGAATTCATTCTAAAGTCATTATAGACTCCGCTAAAAATATTGAAATATTCTTCACTTAAAATCTTTGTTTGATACATTCCTACCTCGTTAAGGTGATTATACTACAAAGACAGCTAATTTTTAAAGAAAATAAAGTCCTGTTTTAACAAAATGTAAACAAAACTCGAATTAATTGTAAACAAATGTAACAAAGATTGGATGAGAATATAAAGTTTTCTTTTAATGTGCCGATAAATATAGCATAGGGAAGGAAAAGCAAGGAAATGTCAGTAAACTTTAATGCAAATTCAATATCAAATTCTTGGGCAGGGGTTGATGTTCAAAATATCAGCAGGGTAAGTGAACAAATATTTCAAAGAGCTCAACAAAAAACTGTTGATTTAACTAAGGTAGATTTAACTAAATTTAACAGACAAACTCAAGGTATTGATTTGTACAGCAGAAATGTTTCATTGGAAACTCAAAGATACATTGCTATGTCAAATGCCGGTTTATTTGGAGCTGCAAATGACACAATAGCTAAAATAAATGCACAAGCGGCAGCTAATTTATACGGTACGGACATAAGCCAAAAAATTCAAGGCAAAATGAACATATCCGTTAACGAAACTGCAGTGGAAAAAAATGTTGATGTATACCCCGTATTCGGTTCACAAGACGTTATATCAACATCAAATATTTCAAAAGATAAGAGAGGGGCTTCTCAATTCCTCTTCCAAAGAAGAAGCAAGGTTGAAAACGAGGATAATAACGAAAGTTTAGATATCCAAGCGTGATCTTTTCAACATTACTTTTATTTGTGCTTTTATAGCCGAGGTTGTCAAATCTCGGCCTTTTTTTATCTTTTAATAAGTTTGTATATTTTAAATTCAGAAGGCTGTAACAGTTCAAAATGAATTGAAGAATATATTTCATCAATCAACGGTTTTTGAACCAGTGTGCACTTTTGATTTTTATCATATTCAAACTCGTAATATGAAACTATCTTTTTATCGTCATCTATTTCAACATAGTTATCATAAATTGTTTTGCCCTTAACAACCTGACGTTTGCAGGAATTTTCATCTTTTACGGTTACTTTTTCCGTCGGATAATTATAATTTACAACAATTAAGAAGCTATAATCATATTTTTTGCTTGAAATCTCCCACGCCGCAAAACCATCTTCTTCATATTCAAGAAGGCGGGCTTTTCCGTTTATAATCAAGGGTGAATTTTCAACAAAGCGATTTATTGCATCAAATTTTTCAAAGAAATTCCAATTCTTATTTCTAATCATTGAAGTTTCTTCACCTATAATTCTTTCAATTCCTGATTTTGTAAAACTTTCATCTCCGTCAACATAAAGAGAAGGTCTGTTTGCGCCCAAGCCTCCGGGAAGGAATTTGTACTTGAACCACTTAAATAGTGCGCCATTTTCGCCAAGCTGTCCCGGTCTTTGGTCAATTGCCTCAAATTCGCCGTCTTGATTGTTATAAGTTTTAAGGATTGACAGAGGATTTTTCCCTCCGTGCTTTTTATTATATTTTTCAAGATATTTGTTATCTTCGATTATTTGTTTTGGATTTTTATATTCTTGTGAAACTATATCATTTCCCCACAGCACATCAAAAGACATTCCCTTATGGTATTCAAGATAGAAATTATCCCAGAGCATGTATTCTGCAAGGGTTGCGAAATAAGGCTTTTCGTTTTTCATCACTGTGTTCACCTTATTTAACACATAAGAAGGAGCCCTATAGCTTATGGGAATGTTGTTTTTAACGGATACTTCATCAACTATATGGTCAACATGGTCAACCCTGATACCGTCTAAGTTGTAGTCTTCACAAAGTTTTTTAACATATTCAATATAGAATTTGATAACTTTTGAGTTAAACTTGTTTCTTTCAAAATAGGTAAAGAAGTACGGAGTTTGGCAGTCAAGATTTGCAAAACGGGTTACATCTTCACCTTTAAAATTATAGTGTTTAAATACAGGATATTCGCATTTTGGGCTCATTTTGTCAAATATCGGAACACCTGCAGAACACCATGCGCCCCCGGGTGCAGGCCAATAACCTACGTTTATTAATGCCTTAATTATTTCGTCCTGTTTTTCAATGTCTTCTTCGCATGCCGGTTTTTTGCCGTTTGTATCTTCAATAATATCTTTAACAAAGTTTACGATATCTTTTTGTTTTTGTTTATAAGACATCTGATTAGAATATAAAATTTTACATTCTTTAAGTGTTTTTTCAAGTTCTTCCGCTATTTTATTTTGAACTTCATTATATTTTTTGTTTGAGCCCCTTAAAATTTTTAGATAAATTTCAAGAGTTAAATCAACATCTTCTTTCTTAAATTTTGATGAACTTTTTAATTTTTTGGCAGCAGTTTGGGCGCTTTCTTCAATTTGGCTTATCAGTTCATTTACATTGAACCACCTTGCAATTGAAGGATTTGCAAGAACCGCTTTTGAAAATCTTCCCGTTTGGGGAAGTACATCATAAATAACGGGGTGACCCGTAAGCTGAGCAAGTTTTATAAACAGTTGAACCTGTTTTTTTGCATCATATCCTAAATATTGAGAAATTTTTTTATCTTCAAGCTTGTCGCTTACCTCACTTGATTTTGGTAAATAAGCACAACCAAAATCTCTCGGATGAATTGGGGTCAAATATATTGTAGCAGGCATTACGCCTTCTTTTACGTTACCTGCGGGTAATGTTATAAGCTGTGCAAGCCACTGAATAAGTTTTCCCGTTTCGTTTGTTTTTTCGCCGTCGTTTAAAGCAGCCAGCGAAATTAGTTTTATATTGTGCCCCTCTTTTTTTAGCCAGTTTGAATTTTTAATTTTATATCTTGCAAGGGGAGAAGGGTTTTTAAATTCCTTAATTTTGTTATCAATCATCACTCCTTCTCTTATTAATTTTTGATTAAGAGTGTAGATAACCTCTGCAGGGGTAAGTTCGTTAAGGGTTTGGAAATGAGGATAGGGAAGGTATCCGTATGTCTCAATCATTTCTTTTAAATAGGCTTTTCTTTCTTCTCTTACAGACTCATATCCGTATAAATACTTAAGGCTGTTTAAAAAAACATTTATATCAACATCACTTAAAAAAGAGTGTTTAGAGGTGTATTTTTTAAGCACATTTATCATATATCCGCCCTTTCTTGATGTTCTCCATTATAGCATATTTGAGGGGTTAAAATATACAGAATGTAACGGAATATAAAAAGCTTTTATGACGTATATTTTTTTATATACATATCAATTGTCTTTTTAAATTCTTCTCTTTCCGATTCCGGTTCTATTATCTCACACATATCAAAATATTTTAAAAGCCTTTGTCTTAATATCTTTTTATCTTCATATTTATTTTCAACGATAATTGAACCGTCATCAAGATAAGTTATGGTTTCTTCTTCATAAGGACTTGTGTAACCTTTTGCGATTCTGCCCTTTAATTTGAATACGGTTGGTTTTGCAAAATTCATTTTAGATGAGATTTGCGATAAATTTTCAACATTAAGAATGTTATCTAAAAGCAAAAGTCTGTTTTCCGTTTTTTCTTCATCAAATACCATTATATAGATATTTTTTCTTTTATATTTAAAGTTTCTGAGCTTTGCAATTATTTTTTCGTCATTGTATGAAATTCTGACTTTGGGTGCTTCATCATACAAGTAGTTTGACAGCATTTCTATTTTTTCTTTGTATTTACCAAAAACACCGTAAGAGCTTTGAGTATCATCTTCAACAATGCGGTTATTTGATTTTCCGTACAATAAACTTATTATGTTTGAAAGCTTTTTGTGCTGGCTTTTAACTAAAACTTCTTTCGATAAGAAATAAAGGTTATTAAGATTTCTGATATCTTCTTTATTAAAGTTAACAAAAAACGGAGAATGGCTTAAAACAAATTTATTATTTTCTTTCGTGATAACACAACCGAATTTTCTCAAAGTTGCAAAATATTTTGTGATGGTTTTTCTTTCAATTGCACACTCTTGGACATCAAAAAGATACATTAACTCCTCAAGAGTTCTCGGCTTTTCAAAAAGAAAATTTAACATTTGGATTATGCGATAGCTTGTTTCAATTATTCTTTTTGTCATTTGTACACCTCCCTTGTTTTTAGGAGGTTTTCCATAATTTGAGCGCTTGTATGTTTGTCAACTTCAACCACGTTTTTGCCTAAAGATAAAATTCTTTGAACATAGGAAAAGTCATTCACTACGGTTGTTTTAACCGTTATAAAATCCGATGTTTCTTCGATAATTTCTTCATTAAACAAAGGGGTAAAATTTGCCGTATTTTTGACTTTGTATGTTTTGTATTCTTTCTTAAGGGGCTTGATTGAGGGCTTTAAATAAATTTTTTCTATTTTGGTTATTTTATCTATTCTCAAGTAGCTTATATAGTTATAGTGTTCGAATTGTCCGAAAAGATGCATTTTATTTGTGTTTTTATCATGCTCAATCCAAAGAGCCCTCATTTTTATACGCATATTCCCGTTTTTAGGCGAATTATATTTGACGGCAATTTCGTTATTTTGAAGACAATGCCTGTGAAGTTCCTTTAGAATTTGAAAATCTATTTTCATAAAATAGCCAAAATTCAAAACAGAGTCTTTATATTCTTCGTTATCCGTAAACTGCAGTATTTTTTCCAACGTTTCATACAGTGAAATTATATCTTCCCACTTCCAAAGTTCAATGGCAATCTTCTTTATTCTGTTAAGGACTTTAATGTCCTCTTTTGTGAATTTTATTTCAAGAGGATGAGATTTAAGCATATAGACGTATTCGCCGTCTATAATTGAGTTTGTAATATCAAAGCCTGCATTTTTAAGAGTGTTAATATCAAGCCTTATGGTGTCATAAGAAATTTCTCTTATATATTCGTTATTTTCGCATTCCTTTATTATGCGCTCTTTTGAGATTGCACCCTGCATCAAAAGTCTTAACAGGAACAGCAATCTATATCCTGTCAGGTTTATGGTTGTACTTACATTTTGCAAACTCTTAGCCATATACAGCTTAAAATATACCTAAAAATTTCTTTTTGCGATAGTTTGATACGACATCGCAATTTAATTTTGCACCTTTGTCATAAGTTTTGACGGCTTTCAAAAAAGCATTTGCGGTATCTATTGAGGTAAAACAAGGGATAGAATACATCTCGGCAATTGTTCTTATCTGAAAACCGCTTTTTTGTGAATCTTTTCCTGTCGTAGGCGTGTTTAAGACAAAGCTTAATCTTCCGTTTTTCATTCTCTTTTGAAGTTTATCTATCATAAACTTTTCAATCATCTTGGAAGGCACACCGTTTTTTTCAAGGAATTTATGCGTTCCCCAAGTTGCCATAAAGAAATAACCGAGGGCAAATGCTTTCTTTGCTATTTTAAGAGCGGGCTCTTTGTAGTGGTCATTAAGTGAAATTAATGCCCTTTGTTTGTGTCCGCCAAATTTATATCCGCCCATAATAAATGCTTTTAAAAGAGCGTTTTTATAACTGTAATCTATACCTAAAACTTCGCCTGTTGACTTCATTTCAGGAGCAAGTGCAGGGTCAATTCTATTTAGCTTTTGGAATGAGAAAATGGGCATTTTAACGCACACAAGCTTTGTCGCAGGATAAAGCCCCACTCCGTATCCGCAAGACCTCAGGCTTTTACCGAGAGCAATCTCTGTTGCAATTTTAACCATTGGAATGCCCGTTACTTTAGAGAATATAGGAACGGTTCTGCTTGCCCTCGGGTTAACTTCAATGACGTATACTTTTTCATCTTTTATAATGAATTGGATATTCATTAATCCTTGTATTTTAACGGCACGGGCAATTTTCTTTGCATATTTAACCATATCATTTTGCAGTTTTCTGCTTATATTTCTGCTCGGATATATGCTCATGCTGTCGCCCGAGTGAACTCCCGCACGCTCTATATGTTCGCATATCGCAGGAATTAAAATATCCCGTCCGTCTGATATTGCATCAAGTTCGCATTCAAGACCCTCTAAATACTGGTCAATTAAAACCGGATGTTCGTCAGAAAATTTAAATGCTTCATTTATGTAGGTTAAAAGTTCGTCATCGTTGTATACAACCTGCATACCGCGCCCGCCTATAACGTAAGAAGGGCGGACGAGAACCGGATACCCCAATTCTTTTGTGGTTTCAAGCGCTTCCTTTGAAGATTTTACCCCTCTTCCTTTTGGCTGTGGAATTTTAAGGTCTGATAAAAGCTTCTCAAATTCTTTTCTGTTTTCAACGGCATTTATGCTTTGAAGGCTTGTACCCAGAATTTTAACCCCGTGTTCTTCAAGTTTTGGAGCAAGGTTAATTGCTGTTTGTCCGCCAAATTGAACCATAACCCCTTTGGGATTTTCTTTTTTGATGACATTCATCACATTTTCAATATTCATCGGTTCAAAATAAAGTCTTGTTGCGATGTTAAAATCCGTTGAAAGCGTTTCAGGGTTTGAATTTATCATAACTGACTCAAGCCCCATATCTTTAATTGCCCACGCACAATGTACCGAACAATAATCAAACTCAATGCCTTGACCTATTCTGATTGGACCTGAGCCTAAAACCACAATGTTTTCTTTTTTATTGTCTTTTTTAATTTCTTCAATTTCGCATTTTTCGCCGTATGTTGAATAGAAATAAGGTGTTGCTGCTTCAAATTCTCCCGCGCAGGTATCAACCGTTTTAAAAGAACATTCATAATTGAATTTATCGAGGTCCTCTTGTTTTAAGCCTGTTGCAGAAAGTATCTCGGAATCAAGGAAGCCGAATTCTTTTGCTTTTTTGTATAATTCCTCGGTCAATTCTTCTTTTTCAAGTGATGTGCTTAAGTCAACAATATCCTTTATTTTTGAAATAAACCACACATCAATTTTGGTAATTTCATGTAATTTATTTACATCCACCCCTCTTTTTAGAGCTTCTGCGACTCTGAACATACGTCTGTCATCTTGAATTGAACATTCCTGAATTAAAGTTTCGTCATCGTATTCTTCAAATTTATAATGTAAAAGCCCAGTATGTTTATCCTCAAGAGAAGTTATTGCTTTCTTGAAGCTGTTTTCAAAAGTTCTGCCAAGCGCCATAACTTCGCCGGTCGCTTTCATCTTTGTGCCGAGCATTCTATCCCCTGTTGCAAATTTATCAAAAGGCCATTTTGGTATTTTTACAACAACATAATCAAGGCTTGGCTCAAATGCTGCAACTGTTTTGCCTGTAACAGCATTTTTAATTTCGTGTAAATTGTACCCTATTGCAATTTTTGTTGCGATTTTGGCAATAGGATATCCCGTTGCTTTTGACGCAAGAGCGGAAGACCTTGAAACTCTGGGGTTAACTTCAATTATGTAATATTGTTTTGATTTTGTATCAAGCGCCATTTGTACGTTACATCCGCCTTCAATACCAAGCGCACGAACAATTTTTATTGCAGAGGTTCTAAGCATTTGAACTTCATTATTTGTAAGTGTTTGGCTTGGCGCAACAACAAAACTGTCCCCCGTGTGAATACCGATTGGGTCTATATTTTCCATATTGCATACGGTTATAACGGTGTCATTTGCATCTCTTATAACCTCGTATTCAATTTCTTTGTAACCTGCAATTGATTTTTCAACCAGTACTTGATTTGCCGTTGATTGAGAAAGCCCCATTGCAACTATTTCTTCATATTCTTGTTGATTTGTTGCAATTCCTCCTCCCGTTCCTCCTAAAGTAAAAGCGGGACGGATAATTATCGGAAAACCTATTTTATCCGCAAAAATTTGAGCTTCTTCAAGACTGGAAGCCGTCATACTTTCAGGAATAGGTTCATTTATTTCTTGCATTAAATCCTTGAAAAGCTGTCTGTCTTCACCTTTTTTAATAGATTCAATGTTTGTGCCTAAAACTTTTACGTTATATTTTTCAAACACTCCTTTTTTATCGAGTTCAACTCCCAAGTTTAGTGCTGTTTGTCCCCCAAGGGTGACTATAATACCATGCGGACGTTCTTTTTCTATTATCCTTTCAATAGTTTCAGCATTTAACGGTTCTATATATACCCTGTCTGCAATGTGCGTGTCCGTCATAATTGTTGCGGGATTTGAGTTTATAAGTACAACTTCAATCCCTTCTTCTTTTAGGGCAAGACAAGCCTGCACGCCTGCGTAATCAAATTCTGCCGCCTGTCCTATAACGATAGGTCCTGAGCCTATAACTAAAACTTTTTTTATATTTTTAATTTTTGGCATTTGCTTTCTCCTTTTTCATAATTTCTACCCATTCGTCAAAAATAATGCTTGCATCGGTCGGACCTGCCGCAGCTTCAGGGTGAAATTGGACGGCGTATATTTTTAATCTTTCAGACTTAAAACCTTCCAATGTGCCGTCATTCAAATTTTTATAAGTTGCACTCATAAGTCCCGTGAGAGTTTTTTCATCTATTGCGTACCCGTGGTTTTGAGATGTAATTATAATTTTGTTCGTTTCAAGGTTTATAACAGGGTGGTTTCCTCCTCTGTGACCGTATTTAAGTTTATACGTTTTTGCGCCTAAAACTATTCCTAAAAGCTGATAACCAAGACAAATTGCAAAAATCGAAATTTTACCTATAAGATTTTTTATGGTTTCTATTTCATCGTGACAATCGCTCGGGTCTCCGGGGCCGTTTGATAAAAATACGCAATCAAATCCGCCGTTTAATATTTCTTCCGCTTTTGTATCCGCCTTAAACACTGAAACGTTACACCCTCTTATTGCAAGGTTTTTCATAATTCCTGATTTACAGCCGTAATCCAAAAGAGCAATATTTATTTCGCCCTCATTATTGTATTTGTAATTTTCTTTTGCGGTAACCGTTTTTACAACATCAGGGTTAAATTTATACATTGCAATTTTTGCAAAATTTTCGGAAAGCTCGTGTTCTTTTAAATTTTCCGAGGTTATTAAGCATTTCATTGTTCCCATATCTCTTATTTTGCGTGTAAGGGTTCTTGTATCTATTCCCTCAATAGCTATAACCCCGTTTTCTTTAAAATATTCCCCGAGTTTTTTAGTGCTTTGATAATGAGATTCGTTTTTGCAATAGTTTTTAACAACAAAACCGAGACATTCAGGTTTTTTTGATTCAAAATCTTCTTCATTTAAACCGTAGTTTCCGATTTCAGGATACGTCATAGTTATTATTTGATTTGCATAGCTCGGGTCAGAAACCGTTTCTTGATATCCGTTCATTGACGTGTTAAATACAATTTCACCAATTTTTGTACCTTCCGCCCCAAAATTTTTTCCTTTTAATATAGTTCCGTCTTCCAGTAATAGTGTTGCCATTATTATATTTCCCTTAATTCATCATATATTTTTTTAATTGCTTCAATAGGATTATCTGCGCTTGTAACCGCGCGCCCCAATACTATGTAATCAGCTCCCTTTTGAACGGTATCTTTGGGAGTTGCAATTCTTTTTTGGTCATTTTTGCTTGCCCAGCAAGGTCTGATACCAGGACATAATACTTTAAAATCTTTGCCCGTTTCTTTTTTAATTCTTTCAACTTCAAGAGGGGAAGCAACAACTCCCGCAAGTCCCGCTTTTTTTGCAAGTTTTGCAAGATAAATTGCATAATCCGATACATTTTTATCTATTTTAAGTTCATTATCCAAAACATCTTGAGATATGCTTGTAAGCATTGTAACCGCAAGAATTACGGGCGGTTTTTTACCGAGTTTTAAAGCTGCTTCCGCCGCCCCTTCAAATGCCGCTTTCATCATTTCAATTCCGCCAAGCGCATGAACGTTAAAGAAGTTTGCCCCCCTTTTTACTATGCTTTCACTTGCTTTTTTAACGGTATTTGGAATATCCATAAGTTTAACATCCAAAAAGAAATTGCCGTTTTTTTCTTTAATATAATCAATAATTTCATTTCCGTAGGCACAATATAATTGAAGTCCGATTTTAAATGTTCCGACGTATGGTGCAAGGTCCTCAACAAGTTTTTTTGCTTTTTCTATATTTTCGACATCAAGAGCTAAGCATATTTTTTCTTTTATTTCGTTATCTTTTAACATATTATTTTCCCCTTTAAAATCATCCCTTCATATGGAGATACTTTGCATTTAGTTTTGAACGCTTTCGAATTTACTTCCCAAATCTTATCCAAGTCTGCCTTTACTTTTTTGTAATCTTCTATGTCTAAAATTTTTTTTGGCATAATTGACATCTTTTTTATTACCGTATCAATTCCAAATTTCGAATATACAAGTGAAAATGCTGTTTCAAGCCCTGTTATTCCGTTTGGAGCCTTATCGTAAGGAAGGAGTTTTTCCTCAATTGTATGGGGGGCATGGTCGGTTGATATAACATCTATGGTATCGTCTAAAATTGCTTCAATAACCGCCTCTTTATCTTCCTCATCTCCGAGTGCAGGGTTCATTTTATAAATTCCGTTGTTCTTAACATTATCTTTTGTAAAGGTAAAATAATGAGGACAGGTTTCAACCGTGAGTGTCGGACAATTCGGTTTTTCTTTTCGTATTAAATCAAGAGTTCTTTTTTTTGAAATGTGTGCAAAATGGAGTTTTGGCAAAACTTTTTTTTCTTCAAGCACCTGTTTATATATTTCAATTTGCCACTTAGCTTCAGACGCTTCATCCTCAAGGTGAGAAATTATAAGTTCCCCTGATTCAAGCGCTGATTTGAAAACCTTTTTATCTAAAATCGGCAAACCGTCATTTGAAAAAGCAACTGCACCGTTATTTTTAAGCTCTTTAAAATTAACAAGAACTTTGGAATTTAAATTTTTAGTAACCGCACAAATGGGATAAATTGTAACATAGGGATATTTTTTAGCCTCGTCCAAAATGTATCTTAACGTTTCAACATTATCTGCGACGGGTTTTGTGTTAGGCATTGTGCAAACACAGCCAAAGCCTCCTGCACGGGCTGATTTTAAGCCCGATAATATTGTTTCTTTTTCCGTAAATCCGGGTTCTCTAAAATGGACATGCATATCAATAAGAGCAGGAATTTCAACTATTTTCATCTTTTGCCCCCGATAATCATATCTAAAACCGCCATTCTGATATATACTCCGTTTTTCGCCTGCTCCAGTATGACAGAGCCCATACTTGAATTGACAAGTTCGCTTGATAGCTCAACATCTCTGTTTACGGGACCCGGGTGCATTAATAAAGTATTTTTATTGATATTTGAAGAATTTATTTGAAAGTTTTTAATGTAATCATCAAATTTTATGTTTTCTTCAATTCTTTCCTTTTGTATTCTCAGCCCCATTGTGATATCGGCGTCTTTTAGTTCTTCATTTAAATTTTCACTGTATCTTACATTTTTAATTGAATTATCTTGAAAATAATCGGGTGCCGCAAGCACTATATCTGCGCCAAATCTTGATAAAAGCTCCGCATTTGACTTTGCAACTCTTGAATGTTTGATATCTCCCACAATCACAACTTTTTTATCCGTTAAATCGTCAAAATGCTTTTGAATTGTATAAAAGTCCAAAAGAGCCTGAGTCGGGTGAGAAATTGTTCCTTCACCTGCGTTTATAAACCTCATATTAGTATCTAAAAGGCTTGTGATGATACTTTCTTTGCTTCTTACAACACAACAATTTATTCCTATTGAAGATAAGTTTTGAATTGTGTCAAACAGGCTTTCACCTTTAGATAAAGAGGTTTTCTGAGTGTCAAAATTAAAAACTCTAAGACCTAAATTATGAGCCGCCATTTCAAAAGAAAATCTTGTCCTTGTAGAATTTTCAAAAAACATCATGCAGACATTTTTATCTTTAACGGATGATTTTATTTTCTTTTTTTCAAATCCGTCTGCCATTCTCATAATTTTTAGAATGTCTTCGTTTGTTAAATTTTTAATTGAGATTAAATTTTCCATATCTACTTACCGACCCTTGAACCGGGTTTTACAACTTCAATTCCCTGTTTGCAAAGGGGGCAATTATCAGGGTTATACAAAACGGGGTCTGCCTGAATTACGGAATTTATTTTAAGACCCGTTTTGCCTTGAGTTCTGTCTACAATGCAGCCAACGGCAACCACTTCAGGTCCAAAGTCTTTTATTGCATCTTGTGTTTCATAAATTGTTCTTGCAGTTGTAATAACATCTTCAATAATTACAACGCGCTCACCTTTTTTTAGGGTGTAACCTCTCCTCAACTGCATTTTGTCGTCTTTTCTTTCAACAAATAAATTTCTTTTGCCCGTTTGCTTTGCAACCTCATAACCAAAAATTACCGCTCCGATTGCAGGGGCAATTATTGTATCAAATTCAATACCCTTTAGCTTTTTTGCAAGTTCTTTTGCAAGTTTTTCCACAACATTCGGATATTGGTATAACTTTGCACATTGAAAATACGTATCAGAGTGAAGTCCCGATGTAAGACAAAAATGTCCCGTCAAAAGTGCATCATATTTTCTTAAAAGTTCAACTGTTTTATTCATAATCTTAAACTCCTTTTTAAGTCCTCAAGTGTTTCAAAATTGTTTTCCCTCATAAAATTTTCTAAATCTTTCAGAATAATTTCCGTGACATTTGGATTGGTGAAGTTTTCTGTTCCTATTTGAACCGCATCCGCTCCGACGCACATAAATTCAAGAACATCTTTATAATTTGAAATTCCGCCTATTCCAATAACCGGAATTGTGACAGCCTCTTTTATTCTTTTTACCATAGATAAGGCGACAGGCTTTATACATTTTCCGCTCAAACCGCCTTGAACAAAGCTTTTTGTAAATTTATTATTTATATAATCAAGCTTAACCCCGAGCCCCTTAACCGTATTTATTGCGGAAATTGCATCTGCTCCCCCCTTTTGAACGGCAAGAGCCAGACTTTCAATATCAGATACATTAGGGGTCAATTTTATAATTAAAAAGCTTTTGTATCTTTTTCTGATGCCTTTTACAAGTTTATAAAGCGTTTTGGGGTCTGTTCCAAATTCAAGACAGCCTGATTTTACGTTAGGACAGGAAACATTGATTTCAATAGCTTTGATATTTTCTTTTTCACATATATGTGCGAGTTTAAAATATTCGTCAAATGAATTGCCTGCGATATTTAAAATGTAAAAAATATTATTTTCATCAAGAACCGGCTTTTTGACCTCTAAAAACTTTTCAATTCCGACATTTTCAAGCCCTATTCTGTTTATAAGTCCGCATTCCGTTTCAAAGAGCCTGTCCCCTTCGTTTCCGAGTCTTGGTTTTAGGCTTATTGCCTTCGTTACAATTCCGCCCAATTTGTTTATATCTATAAAATCATCAAATTCCGTATTATAGCCGTATGTTCCTGAGGCTGTAAGAATAGGGTTTTTGAGTTTAATCTTATTAAAATTTACGCTTAAATCTATTCCCATGCTACCTCACATCCGTAAAAGACGGGACCGTCACCGCATATAGAGCGGTTTTCAATTTTGTCTTTCTTTTTAATTTGAATAATACAACCTCTGCATACTCCAATCCCGCATGCCATTATTTTTTCCATTGCGACCTGAACTTCAATATTGCGTTTTAATCCTATTTCGCTCACAAGTTTTAAAACAATGTAAGGAGCGCAGCAATAGATAACTTCAGGCTTGAATTCATCAATATATTTTTCAACTTCATCAACAATTGTGCCTCCGATTTTATTGTAATCAGAGCCTTTAATTACCTCATCTTCTTCCTTAAATCCCGAAATAAGCCTTGTTTCAATGCCCTTTTCTTTTAATTGTTTATTCAGATAAATTAATGGTGCAGCACCAATGCCTGCACCAACAATAAGAGCTTTCTTATCTTTTTGAATAAAACCATGACCTAAGGGAGCGTTAAAATTAATAGTATCGCCTATTTTTAAATTTTTAAGATAGTTGGTTCCATCTCCTCTCAGCCTAAAAAGAATTGTGATAACCCCGTCATTGAAATCATAAACTCCAAAAGGACGTCTAAGCGTTTTGGGAGGACATAAAATGCTTAGGAACTGTCCCGCTTCAATATCCCTTAAATCACTTTTAAAAGACAGCTTATAAGTATCTTTGCACTCTTTTTCTATATTTATTATTTTTCCTTCGTGTAGCTTTTTCACTTAACATCCTCATATAAAAAAACAAAGGCAAAAACGCCTTTGTTTTTAAGTATATATAAAAATATTTTTGTTTTTTATGCTCATACTCTTATCCTAAAACAAAAATGAGGCATGGGCAGAATATATATTTATTTTGAAATAATTATTTACATTTTGACTCTTTTAAAAAAAGAATTAAAAAAAAGATATGGATTTATCATCTTTACTTGTTTTATTTAAACGCAAATGCACTCATGAAGGCGCTCTGGAGCACAGCCATGAGGGGTATTGCCCCCATTGCGGAGCGTATCTCAAAAAATATTATTACGTTGTAAGATGCGCACACTGCGGCATTAAAAGAGAGAGTAAGATTACTTTACAAGATATAGAGCCTGTGACAAACTTTTGTCAAAATTGCGGCGGAGAAGAATATTACATCGAAAAACTGGAAAAAATAGATATAAGCGATATTGGCTATGCAATTCAGAAAAAAGAAGTTATTTATCAAAATAATTTTGACGAAACAACACAAATTTGGGTTGAAGAAAACATACCTTTAAAAAGAATTAAATACAACAAAGCTTAAATAATAGCTTTGCTCATTCTTTCGCTTCTTTTTGCGCTTAGAATATTTCTCAATTTCATAATGGCCTGGGCGTGGAGCTGGCATGCTCTTGATTCTGAAACATTTACAAACTGACCTATTTGTTTAAATGTCATGTTTTCATGATAGTAAAGAATTAAAAGATTTCTTTCTCTTTCGGGAAGTTTTTTTAGTGCTCTTTCAAGTTCTCTTTTTGAGTCATTTTTTTCTGCTTCTTCATCGGGGCGGATATTTTTTTCATCTTCAATGGTATCAATGATTTCAATGCTGCCGTCCCCTATATTTTTTGTCGCGTATAACGATTCAAAGCCCACGTCGCTTGTCATTATTTCGTTTATTTTATCCGGTTCAATGCCTGTTATAATAGATAATTCGTTGTTGCTCGGGTTTCTTCCGTTTTTTTGTTTGAATTCTTCAATTATTGTTTTCAGGTTTTTAATTTTTTGTCTTACCGTTCTCGGGAGAAAATCTTGAGAACGTATCTTATCAATAATAGAACCCCTTATTCTCATAATTGCATACGTTTCAAACTTGGCGCCTCTGCCCGTTGCAAATTTTTCAATAGCGTCAATTAAGCCCTCTGTTCCAAACCCCATAATATCATCATAGTTATATGTCGGGGGAAGGCTTATCTTTATTCTGCTTATAACGTAGCGAATAAGATGGAGATATTGAATTATAAGTTTATCCCTTAAGGTTTTATCCTTAGTCTTAAAATATTCATCCCAAAGTTTTGCTATCTCATCATCAGATAACCTGCGCACTTTAGAATATAAATTTACGTCCTTATTTGTCTCCATAATATTTCCAAGTCTTTACACTGACATTGTTAAATATTTGAAGACTTTTTACATCATTTGTTTAGTTGAAAAGCTCTAAAAAAATCTCATACAACGGGTGGGTTTGAGCTAGTTTTGTACTTCATAAAGTGTAGGCGCATCATTGACGCTGACATTTCCCTCCGGCACAAGAAGTACTTTAACACTGTAGGGATTAGCCCCCTCAAAGGTTATAATATCACCTGCCTTAAGCTGTTTTGAGGGCTTGGCGGTATTTCCGTTTACAAGTATTCTTGAATTGTTACACACATTATTTGCAACAGTTCTTCTTTTTATTAATCTTGAAACTTTTAAAAACTTATCTAGTCTCATTTTTAACCTTAACTGCTTTAAAATCGGGATTTATATCTAATTTTCTTTGAATTTCATCAAATGATAAAAATCCTTCTTGCGCACCAAAGTGTTCCACAACGGCTGCTGCGTTAACTGAAGCGTACTCAAGTGCTTTCTCTATATTATAGCCAAATTTTTCAACCGCAGCGGTAAATGTTGATGCAAAACAATCTCCCGCACCAAGGGTAGACACAACTTGGGCTTTAAATTCCCCGCATTTATAAAAATCTTTACCGTCATATGCCGTAACGCCATTTTTTCCGTCTGTTACAATTACGATTGCATTGCTTCCCGCTCTTAATTTTTTATGTATTGCAATAACGTCGGGGTGAATTTCACATTGTGAGAATTTTTCACATTTAGTGTCGGGGCGGACACTTATTCCTGTAAGCATTTGTGCTTCTTCTTTATTTAATACCAAGATTTTTGCGGCTTTTATTATGTTTGAGAAGTATTTTTCACCCTTTTTAATGGCGGTTGTTCCCGCATTTATTGATAGGTTTATGTCGTTTTCTTTTGCAAATTTGGCTAAATCGTCAAGCACCCTGTTGCTTTTGCCTGAAAGAGGAGCGACATATAACCATTTTGAATTTTTTATGATGTCATAATCTATATCTTTTGATTCTATATGTCCGTTTGCACCTCTATGAGCTAAAACCGTTCTGTCTCCCTGAAAGCTTACCAAAATGATTGAAAAGCCCGTCATATGGCTTTCGGATTGGATAACATTTGCCGTGTCTACATTTGCCTCTTTAAGTTTTTTCTTTATTACGCCTTGAATTTCATCTTTTGAACCCATTTTTGCCATTGTTGTTGTTTTAAATCCAAGATTTGCAAAGTTGATGGCAGTGTTTAAACCGCCCCCTCCTATATTTCTTTGGAATTCGTCAATTTCAACTTTTGAACCATATCTGAAGCACATAAGGTCAAATTGTGTTTTCATTGTACTATAGCTTGCAATTATTGATTGATCGCTTTCCACAAAATAATCAATAGTTGCAGAACCTATTGTGATGAAATCATACTTTTTGCTCATTGCGCATTCTCCTCTTTTTAATTTTGGCTTTTATTCTATAATAATATAATGAAGTTAAAAAGCATAGAACTTAATAATTTTAGAAACTATAAAAAATTAGAGTATGAGTTTAAAAACGATAAGACTCTTATTATCGGAAAAAATGCACAAGGGAAAACCAATTTTTTAGAAGGCATACACTATCTTTCATCTCTTAATTCAAGAAGAATTTCAAAAGACGCTGAGCTTATAAAATTTAATGAGGAAACCGCAAAACTCAAGGCTGAAATCCAAAAAGACGATTACAATCAGGAGCTTGAAGTTATTATTAATCCCCCAAAAAAGAAGATATTAAAGGTAAACGGAATAAAAAAGAATAAATCTGCCGACTTCTTAAGGGTGCTTAGTGTTGTTAATTTCTGCGTTGATGACCTTTTGCTTTTAAGAGGTGAACCGTCAATCAGACGTCATCATATTGATGATGCAATATGTCAGATTTATCCGTCATATTCGGATAAAATAAATAAATACAATAAGATAAGGCTTCAAAAAAGCAACTTCTTGGCTCAGTTTGAATACAATGAGGGCATGCTTGATGTTTTTAATACCCAGCTTGCAACAAGCGGCGCAAATATTGTTTATTTAAGACAAAGATTTTTAAAAGAGCTTGAAAAAATATCCGCAATAAAACATGAAGAAATCGCAAACAGTGAAGTCTTAACTTTAACGTATGAGCCAACCATTTCAGGTATAACGGATGATATGACCCCTTCACAAATAGAGGAGAGCTTCTTAAGGGCGCTTGATGAAGTTAAACAGGATGAGATTAGACGAGCACAATGTTTGGTTGGTCCTCACAGAGATGATGTTTCTTATTATATAAACGGAGTTGATTCTAAAAAATATGCTTCTCAAGGACAACAAAGAACTATTGTACTTGCACTTAAGCTTGGAGAACTTGAAATAATTAAGGAAAAAAACGGGGAAGCCCCCTTGCTGCTTTTGGATGATGTACTTGCGGAGCTTGATAACGTAAGACAAAACTTTTTGTTAAAGAGTATTAATAATGGTATACAAACCGTTATAACAAGCGTTGACACTCTTGCATTTGACAAAGAATTTTTAAAAAATGTTGATATATTAAAAATTAAAGACGGAGAAATTATAAATGAATGAAAAAGAAATAATAGCCGATATGCAGCTTGTTTGTAATCAAATGTTTGATGATGACGTTGAAGAAAATCCCGCAGTTTTAGAGGAATATTTTGACTGCTCATGCTGCGGAAAATCAAAGTGTATGGCAGGCTCTATTCAATACGGAAACAACAGACTGTGCAACGACTGCGTGCTTCTTGCGGAAGTCGGGCTAAAGCTTGGAAAATTTAACGACATTCAAGAATTGATAGATGCCATGGAAGACAAAAGGCTTGAAGAAATCTGCGATTTTATAAAAAAAGATTTGGGCAAAGAAAATAACTAAAGATATTTACTTAAAATTTCCCTTTAAATTTAAAAAACTTCTTAATCATTTTTCTTGTAAAGATTTGTAACAAAAACTAAATTTTTTGAAATTTGAGCCGTAATATAACATTTATATAAGTAGTATATATAAATGAGGGAATAAATGAGCTTCAAGATTATAGACAAAATTAAAACATTCTTTGGCGGTAAAACGGATAAACCTGCAAAAACCACAAGAAGAAACCCCAGACAGAATAAACAAGTATTTCCCCCCAAAAAAAATGCGACTCAAGATGTAGTTGTAAAAAGCACAAGAAGAAGCACGGGAAAATCTGTTTCAAATAATACAAGAAGTTCTCATACAAGTTATCGCCCTTATTCAGCAGATACAAAAAATAAAGCAGCACAAAACAAACTTGAAGTTGCAACTAAAAACAAAACTAATAACGAAAACGACAAAAATCTAAATAAATTTACAAAAGGGATTTTAGACATTGTTGACTTCTTCAGCCAATCAAAAACACAAAACACACAGCAAATTAAAAGTGCTGAAAAAATTATTTCTGAAGAAGAAACAAAAAAAGCAGCAGAAACTCAACCGGTTGCAAAACAAAATGCATCAGAAGGTTTAGATGTTGTTAACGAAAATAAAGGAGAAGATTTAATCGGAGCTGACAAACAAAATGCAAGCCAAAAATCCGATGATGTCAAAGAAGAAGGTGAAGAATATACTTTTAACAACATGACAAACAAATCAAATACCGTAAATGCAGATAAAAATATTGACGACAGCGCTTCTGTTGCTGAAAACGACAATCAAGCAGCTCAAACATTGGAAAAGGAAAAAACAGCAGCATCAGCTGACCAAAACTCTTTAAACTCTATAGAGCAAACACTGGATAAAGTTGCTCAAGCAAAAGAAGCCTTCAACGCAAATAAACCTCAGGCAAACAACAACAATATTGCTGAAGAAGGAAAAGAGAATACAAATGAAAACAATTTTAAAACGCCGTCTCTTAAAGATTTATCCGCATTAATTACTGATAAAAAAGAAGGCGTTACGACAGGTGCTGCAGCCGATGTTGTTGATAAAGAAGTTAATGTTTCAACTCCCGCAATAAATGAAAATGATATTACGGCAGGCTCAAAACAAGAAGAAACAGGTTCAACTCTTGCATTTGATAAAGAAGAAGTAGAAACAACTCTTGCTCAACTAAAAGAAGAAGCAGGTGCGACTCTTGCATTCGATAAAGAAGAAGCAGGTGCAACCATTGCTCAAGTAAAAGAAGAAGCAGGCGCAACTCTTGCTTCAAACGAAGAAGAAGCAGGTGCAACTCTTGCATTCGATAAAGAAGAAGCAGGTGCAACCATTGCTCAAGTAAAAGAAGAAGCAGGTGCAACTCTTGCATTCGATAAAGAAGAAGCAGGTGCAACCATTGCATTTGATAAAGAAGAAGCAGGCGCAACCATTGCTCAAGCAAAAGAAGAAGCAGGCGCAACTCTTGCATTTGATAAAGAAGAAGCAGGTGCAACAATTGCTCAAGCAAATATTGAAGGTAATATCACCGGTGCTGCCGCAAATATCACGGAAAGTGCTGCAAAAGTTTCAGCTGCTAAAACTGAAACTTCAAGCGAAACAAAGAGTGAAGCTGCTGTTGCACATTCTGAAGTAAACTCTTCATCTGCACACAAATCCGCTCAAGCTCCAAGAGCACAAAAAGGAAGCTGGAATGCGAAAGAACTTGCGGCAAGCAAATCATCCAGCTGGCTTACAACATACGCCAAAACAGCTGAAGCTTCAAGCGAAGATAACAGTGCTCAATCTAATCAAACAGAAACATCTTCAGTTTCATTCTTATCGCTTACAAGCGGTGTAAGTTCACAAAGCGCAGCCCAAGTTGCATCTTATGTATCTTCAGCTGCAAGCTCAGTTCAATCATCAACTCAATCAAGCGAAACTGTTGCAACAGGAAGCGCATCTTCATCATCAGCAGTTGAAGTTTCTTCATTTGCAGGCGGAAACGAAGGCGGTGCATCATCTAACGGTGGTAACGGCGGAAATTCTTCTTCAAGCGGTTCATCATCTTCAAGCGGTTCATCAAGCGCTAATGCGTAATAAATAATTAACCTTCCCTATTTTAAATAACAGACAAAGCAGACAAAACACGGATAGAAAACAGACAAAACACGGATAGAAAACAGACAGACAAAAGAGAATTGTAGAGAGAAACGGAGTGTCATTTAGCATGAAAGAAAGATTTTTTGCAAACATGGTTATGGTTATGCTGATTGCAATTTGCACGGTAATGCTTTTTGTAATTTTTTCTTACACGGAAAACACAATTTTAAAAGCAGACAAATCTACTGCCGTTGCCGCTTTCAGCCTATAACTAAAAACCTCGTCCTTTTTTAGAGCAATCAAATTTCTATATTTTTTAAATGGTTTATACTGTTTAGTTCAGGATTATCTTTGTTGAATACAATGGATATAACATCTATTTGATGAGATATTCTCGGGATTTTTGTATGTCCTAAGTAATAATTGAGCGTTGCATGAATTTTGTTTATCTTATCCTTTGTAACGGCTTCAATCGGTTCTCCGCAAATAAGGCTTGTTCTTGCTTTCACTTCGACTGCAATTATTTTAAAATTTTTGTATGCGATTATATCAATCTCGCCATACTTTGAATAGCGGTAATTTCTTTCCAATATTTTATAGCCGTTTTTTTGAAGATATTTAACAGCTATGTCTTCCCCCAGTTTACCTTTTTTTGTGTTTGACATATTATAATGTTACATCAGAAATTGCGAGGAAGAACATGACAATTATTGAAAAAACAGCGGTTGAACAAAGACAAGCTCTTTTAAGCAAAGAGATTAAGGCCGTTGAGTTATTGGATTTAACATATGAACAAATAGAAAAAAGGGACGAAGAAATCGGCGCATATAACTCATTAACAAAAGAATATGCATATGAGACAGCAAAAAAAGTTGACGAAAAAATAGAAAAAGGTGAAGAATTACCTCTTATGGCGGGTATTCCTTTAGCACTAAAAGATAATATGAATATGATAGGTTCATATACAACCGCATCATCTAAAATTTTGGAAAATTACGTTTCCCCTTACGACGCAACCGTTGTAGTTAAATTGAAAGAAAACTTGGTTCCAATCGTAGGTAAAACTAACCTTGATGAATTTGCAATGGGCTCAAGTAATGAAAATTCAGCGTTCAAAATCGTAAGAAATCCAATAAACACAAAAAAAGTTCCGGGCGGCTCCTCAGGCGGTTCGGCAGCTTCCGTTGCTGCTTTTGAGGCAACTGTTTCTCTTGGCTCCGATACGGGCGGAAGTATAAGACTTCCCGCAAGCTTCTGTGGTCTTACAGGGTTTAAACCAACCTACGGACGTGTTTCAAGATACGGACTTATTGCCTTTGCCTCATCGCTTGATCAAATCGGTCCTTTTGGCAGATGTGTTGAAGATGCCGCCGCTCTTTATCAGGTGATTGCAGGACATGATATGCATGATTCAACATCTTTAGATATGCCTGCAGGTGATATTTTAAGTTCTTTAAAACAAGACATTAAAGGCTTAAAGGTTGGTGTTATAACGGACTTAATGCAAGAAGGTGTTGAAGAAGACGTTAAAAAAAATGTTCTGAACTCAATCGAGGTTTTGAAAAAAGCAGGTGCAACCGTAAAAGAGGTAAAAATGCCGACATTAAAATACGCAATCGGTATTTACTACGTTCTTGCAACGGCTGAGGCAAGTTCTAACCTTGCAAGATTTGATGGCGTTAGATACGGACACAGAACAAAAGGCGCCGAAAACTTGCTGGAAATGTATACAAAGACACGTGCGGAAGGTTTTGGCGACGAAGTGAAGAGACGTATAATGCTTGGAACTTATGCTCTTTCAAGCGGATACTATGATGCATATTACAAAAAAGCTCAACAAATGCGCAGATTGGTTAAAAATGAATTTGATAGAGTATTTAAAGAAGTTGACGTTCTTGTATCTCCGACATGTCCTACAACCGCATTCGACTTGGGTTCAAGAAATGATGACCCGCTTGCAATGTATTTAACCGATATTGGAACTATTTGTGCAAACTTGGCAGGTATTCCTGCTCTCAGCACCCCTGTCGGTTTTGACAGGGAGGGCATGCCCGTCGGTCTTCAAATCATGACGGATGTTTTAAAAGAAGATGTACTTTTAAGAACTGCTTATAATGTAGAACTGGGACTTAAATGAATAAGCTGATAACCTATATATTATTTTTTCTGATTGTTCTTACCTGCTGGAATAATTATATGCAGGATGACCCGAGAGATATACCATATTTTGACGGACCCTACCGGTACGACTTATCAAAAAAACAGACAGATGAGTTGAAATACGTAAAGAATATAGGCGATTGGAAAATACTTATTATTCCTTCAGCTCATTATGAAGTAACTGCAAAAGTTTTAAATAAAAAGTCTTATTTTTACGGGATAGATGCCGTTATTTCCCCTCAAGACCTTGGTGTTGCGTGGGGACCGTTTTACAAGGGTAATGAGTATAAGAAGATTAAAACTTATTACGAAACACGGAAGCTTAATTACGATTTTCAGAGTTTGGACTCAAGATACGTGAAATCTCATGCTGCAAATATTCATCTTATCCCCAAAAATAATGAAATTCTTAAAAAACTCAAAAAGCTGAGAAAAGGGGACAGCGTATACTTAAGAGGCTATATTGTTAAATTGGAAGGGAAAAATATAAGCACAAAAGAATCTTATTCCGGAAAAAGCAGTCTCATAAAATATGATTTACGAAACGGTACATGTGAAAATTTATATGTAACCGATGTGATATATCATCATGAGAAATACAAAAAATAAAAAGACCGCAGAGTATTTTGTGGTAAAATATGGGTATAGGAGAGAAAAATGATTAATGTAAAATATTCTGTTAAAGATATGAATCTTGCAGAGCAGGGTAAAAATAATATTGAATGGGCAATGAAGGATATGCCCGTTCTTGAAAAAATAAAAGAACGTTTCAGACGCGAAAAGCCTTTTCAAGGTTTGAGATTAAGTGCATGCGTCCACGTTACAAAAGAAACGGCAGCACTTTGCATAGCAATGAAAGAAGGGGGAGCCGATGCGGTTCTTGCGGCATCTAATCCTCTGTCAACACAAGATGATGTCGCTGCAGCACTTATTAAATACTATGACATACCGGTTTTTGGTATTGCGGGCGAAACAAAAGAAATGTACAAAGCGCATGTGAGAGAGGTCTTAAATCATCGTCCTCATTTAATTATTGACGACGGATGTGATTTGGTTGCTCAAATTCACCAAAATTATCAAGATTTAATTCCCAATATAATCGGTTCTACCGAAGAAACAACGACAGGTATTATAAGACTTGAAGCTATGGTGAAACAAGGTTCTTTAAGATTTCCGACACTTGGCGTTAATACAAGCTTAACAAAACATCTTTATGACAACAGATATGGTACGGGTCAAAGCACGATGGACGGTATCATAAGAGCAACTAACATTTTAATTGCAGGTAAAACATTTGTTGTAGGCGGTTACGGCTGGTGCGGCAGGGGCGTCGCAATGCGTGCAAGAGGACTTGGCGCAAATGTCATAGTCACGGAGGTTGAACCGCTTAAGGCGCTTGAAGCCGTTATGGACGGATTTAGAGTTATGAAAATGGAAGATGCCGCTAAAGTCGGTGACATTTTCTTGTCCGTTACGGGCGACAAAAATGTCGTTGACGTTCATCACCTGTTAGAGATGAAAGACGGTGCATTTGTTGCAAACGCAGGTCACTTTGATGTGGAAGTTAACGTAAACGGACTTAAAAAATACGTCGTTAACGAGAAAAACATAAGACCAAATCTTGATGAATGGACACTCCAAAGCGGTAAGAAAATATATGTACTTGCGCAAGGCAGATTGGTTAACCTTGTTGCTGCAGAAGGACACCCCGCAAGTGTTATGGATATGTCTTTTGCAAATCAGGCGCTTGGAATTGAATTTCTACTTAAAAATAAAGGTAAACTTGAAAACAAATTATACAATCTGCCTTACGAAGTAGATGTTGAAATTGCCAAACTTAAACTTGAATCCTTAGGTGTTCAAATTGATGAATTAACAGATGAACAAGAAGAATATTTAAACAGCTGGACATCAGGAACATAGAAACAGGAGCAAAAATGGAAATAAGACCGCTTAATGTAATTGTGTACAACCAAGACAAGGTTGATATAAATGATGTTGTGGCACCGCCTTATGATGTCATTGACTCGGGCTATCAAGATGAATTATATGGCAGAAGTGCATATAATATCGTACGTTTGATTTTGGCAAAAGGCGAAAACAGATATGAAGATGCAAAACGAGACTTTGAAAAATGGCTTGAAGAAGGCATTTTAAAACAACTTGATAAACCTTGCATTTTATATATTGTTCAAAAATACGTTAACGAAAAAGGTCAAAACATTGAAAGAAAAGGTTTTATTGCAAGAAATAAAATCGAAGAATTTGGAAAAGGAAGCATATTTCCTCATGAATTTACAATGGGCGGTCCAAAGGCTGACAGACTAAAACTTGTTAGCGCCTGCAAGGCATTCTTTAGCCAAATATTTATGGTTTATTCCGATATAACAATGCTTATGGAAAACAACATAGGCAAAAAAATATCTCAAACAAAGCCTTTCATTGACGTAAAGGATGATAAAGGCGTTCAAAATCTTGTATGGTTAATTGATGATGAAAATGATATTAAAGCCATACAGGATATGATGAAGTATAAAACGCTTCTTATTGCGGACGGTCATCACAGATATGAAACATCAATGAATTATTCAAAAGAACATCCCGAAAATGACGAAGCAAAATTTGTTATGAGCTATTTTACAAATCTGGATGACGAAAACCTTATTGTATACCCGACACACAGAATTATAACAAAAGAATTTGACAAAGAGGATATTCTTGACAGTGTAAAAAAATACTACGAAATAGAAGAATTTGACTTCAATGCAGAAAATAAGGACAATGTTAAAGAAAAGTTCTTACAAAAAATAGAGGAAGAAAACAAGAAACAAATCACAATGGGTTTAATCTTGAGAGGTGTTAATAAGTTTTACGTATTAAAATTAAAACCCGAAGCCCTAAATCTTGTTGATGCGCCCGAGGTTCTTAAAAAACTTGATTTAACCGTACTTCACGAATTAATTATTACAAAAGAACTTGGCTATTCAAAAGAACAGCAAATGGCACAGGAAGGTATTAAATACATAAAACAAGAACAAGAAGCTTTTGATATGATAGATACGGGAAAGGCTTGCGCATCATTCATTATGGCGTATCCTAAAATGCAAGATATAAGAGATATTTCATCAGCCGGATACAAAATGCCTCAAAAATCTACATATTTCTATCCAAAATTATTAAGCGGACTTGCAATCAATCCTCTTTGGTCAAAATAAGATAAAGGAAAATGAAATTGCAAAATAAATTTTTGGCAAAAAACCATTCAAGGCTGGGTGCCGTATATAATCCTGCCGCAAAAAGCATTGATTTTAAGCTTTATTCTTTAAATGCAACTCATGTTATCTTGTGCATTTTTAAAGAAGCGGAAGGAGAGGAGTCCGTTTTTAATGTCGATATGTTAAAAAACAGCGAAGATATTTTTGAAGTATCCGTTAAATTGTCTGAATGCAAATACCTTAAAAAAACTTTCTATTACGGTTTTAGAGTTTTTGGACCAAATTGGGAATACGATAAAAACTTTAAACCAAATACGGATATAGGCTTTAAATCATTTGTTGATGAAAACCATAACCGTTTCAATCCGAACAAAATTGCTTATGACCCATACGGGTTGGAAATAAGTCATCTCCCTTCAAAATATAAGAAATTCAGAGTAAATGCTGAAAATTATAAGGAAGATAATTCTAAGTATGCATCAAAAAGTACTTTTAACTATATTGACGATTTTAAGATGTCTAAGGTCTTAAATCTTCGTGCACCAAAAGACGAAATTATAGGAGAAGTGCATTTAAAAGATTTGACCGAACTTTTAAATATAAAAGAACATGGAACATATACGGGTGCTCTTAAATTTGCCAAAAGGCTTAAAGAAATGGGCTTCACAACAATTGAATTTTTGCCCTTAAATGAATTTGATGACGAAAATAACCACTGGGGTTATATTCCCTTGAGCTATTTTGCAATTTCGAAAAAATATTCTTATTCAAAGAAAAACGGAGAAGCACTCAATGAATTTAGAAAAATGGTTAACGCCTTTCATGAAAACGATATAAAAGTTTGTATGGATATTGTTTTTAATCATACGGGCGAAGCAAGAACGTACAGTACCCCTAATGATGCCGATTTAATGAGTTATGCCCTTATCGATAATCAAACATACTACAAGCAAACATCCGATAATTTCTATACATGTTATTCAGGATGTAATAACGATTTCAATGTTGCAAATAAAGGCGTTCAAGATTTAATCATAGATTCACTTGAATTTTGGATAAAACAAGGTGTTGATGCTTTCAGGTTTGACCTTGCAGCTGCATTAATGGATAAAGATAGCGGTATGGGTGTTTCTTATGATAAATACGACGGATTTATTTGTCACATAGAGGATAGGTTAAAAGAAAGAGGAATTCGCGTTCTTGATAGTCATGAAAAAGGAGAAGGAGTATTTTTAATTGCGGAGCCTTGGGTGTGTTCCGGTTCTTGCTGTTATCAACTAGGCAACTTCCCCTCAAATTGGCTTGAATGGAGTGATGTTGCAAGAAATACAATAAGAGCAAATACAATTTCGCCTCAAGGGACAGATCCTTTGGGTCTGAGAAACTTGATTGAAGGAACGCCATTTTGCTTTGGCGAGGACTTGAAAGCTATAAATTACATAGCATCTCATGATGGTTTTACCCTTAATGATTTAAACTCTTACGATAAAAAATCTGCCGAAACATCAGACGGTTCAGATTGGGAAATGTGCTCAAGTTATGGCGGGGATAAGGAAAAACAAGAACTTTCAATTAAAAAACAGGTTGCTCTTTTATTTTTATCAAAAGGAATTCCCATGCTTCAGGTGGGAGATATGGTTGGGCATACAAAATTAGGTAATAATAACAGCTACAATCTTGACAACTACATAAATTATATCGATTTTTCAAAAATTAAGGATAAAAATTCCAGAGAATACAGAATTTATACATTTATTAAATCAATGATGAACTTTAGAAAAAGCCATAAGATTTTAAGCGAGCCCGGTTATCATAACAAAATCGATTACTACGGAACAAACGCAAACATAATCCCGAACGATAATTGGAACTACTGGCAAAATAAAGGTATGGATTATTTCCTATTTAAGATAAATGATGAAAATGCCATATACTGTGCAACATCTAAAGCCCGATATCCCGTTGAAATTAAGCTTCCTAAAAATAAGGAAAATAAAAACTGGTATCAGCTATTGGACACAACAAAAGACGGCGCCATAAATAATGAAGGCGAACTTTTCACAAGCGATATTTTAAAATTAGAGCCGAATTCTTTTATGATGTTTATTGAACGTTAGCCGTTTATGCTGTGGTAAACTTCTCTTAATCGTTTTTTGCTTATGTGAGTATAAAGTTGAGTTGTTACAATACTGCTGTGCCCTAAAAGCTCTTGCACAACGCGTAAATCTGCACCGTTTTCAAGTAAGTGAGTGGCAAATGAATGTCTTATTGTGTGAGGTGAAATATTTTTATTTATTATTTTTCCCTGTTCTTTTATAAAACTATAGACATACTGTCTTGAAATGGCGCCTCCATGTTGATTTAAAAAGACCATATCGGCTTTTAAATATTTGGGGCTCATAAGTTTTATTTTAATTTCTCTATCTGCAAGATAAGCTTTAAGTGCGGTTTTTGCCTTTGAACCCAACGGAATAATCCTTTCTTTTGAGCCCTTTCCTATTGTTCTTACAGTATTTCTTTTAAAATCTATATTATCTACGGTTAAATTTACAAGTTCGCTCACACGAAGCCCTGTTGCATAAAGGAGTTCAAATATTGCTTTATCCATTAAGTCCATTTTGCCGATGAGCAGTTTTTCTATTTCATCAATTGAAAGAACTTTTGGCAGTCTGTTTGGAACCTTTGGGCTTGAAACATCAAGAGAGGGGTTGTTTTTTATTTCTTGCCTTGCATTTAGAAACCTAAAAAATCCTTTTATTGACGCAATTTTTCTTACAATACTGCTCGGCTTTATATTATTTGTTGCAAGATAAGTGGTATAAGAACCTATATTCTTGCGCCCTACTCCGGATGAGTCATATATCTTTAAATCTTTAAGGTATTCCGTAAATGATTCTATATCTTTTTTGTATGCAAGAATTGTGTTATCACTCAGGCATTTTTCATATTTTAAAAAGTCGATATATTCGTCTAACTGCTCTTTTAACATAACTTTATTCTAGCAATTTTTATATAAAATGCAATAAATAAGACACAAAAAACGGTGAGGCGCAGTAAGTAAGGCACAAAAAAGCGAGGGGTTAACCTCGCTTTTTTGCCTAATTTTTAACTATCTTCTCGGGTTTGGATTTAAAAACTCAGGAATGTCTAACAAGCCGCCTGTAGATTCGCTTGACTGCGGACGAGGTGAGTCATAAGAAGATGTTGAAGTTGTATCTTCGCTTGTGTTTGATGTGGAACCAAAGCTTGATACACCGCCAAACGGGCTTCCTTGAGAGAAGAAATCAACTACTGATGATAATTTTTTATCATCTTTAACTTTTACTTCGCCGTTTCTTAATTGGAAACCTGTTGCGATAACCGTAATTTGGATTTCTCCTTGAATTCTGTCATCAAGTGCCGTACCGAAGATAACTTCTGCGTCGTCTGCAACTGCATCGTGTATAACGCTTGCAGCTTCGTTAACTTCAGATAATGTTAAATCGGAACCGCCCGTTACATTCATAATGATACCCGTTGCACCGTTGATTGATGTTTCAAGCAATTTAGAGTTTATGGCAAGTCTTGCAGCTTCCATTGCTCTGCCTTCTCCTGACGCTCTGCCTATACCCATTAGAGCTGAGCCTGATGAAGCCATAACGGCCTTAACATCTGCAAAATCAACGTTTATCATGCCGGGAACGGTGATGATATCTGTAATGCCTTGAACACCTGATAGAAGAACTTCATCAACAACGATGAAAGCATCTCTCATTGTTGTTCTGCGTTCAACTACTTCTAAAAGTTTATCGTTTGGAATTACAATTAGGGCATCAACATTTTCTTTTAATCTTTCCAAGCCTTGTAAAGCTTGATTTAATCTTTTCTTGCCTTCAAAACCAAAAGGTTTTGTAACAACTGCAACAGTCAAAGCACCAAGTTCTTTTGCAATTTTTGCAACAACCGGAGCTGCACCCGTGCCGGTACCGCCGCCCATACCTGCTGTGACAAATACCATATCGGCACCTTCAAGAGCAACCATTAAATCTTCTTTAGATTCTTCTGCAGCCTTTTCACCGACTGAAGGATTTCCGCCTGCACCGAGACCGTTTGTAAGTTTGGCACCAAGTTGAATTTTCTTTGTGGCAGATGACATTTCAAGAACTTGAGCATCCGTATTCATAGCCCAAAATTCAACACCGCCAAGACCTGCTTTAATCATACGGTTTACAGCATTTCCGCCGCCGCCGCCTACACCTACAACCTTGATGTTAGCTTTTGACACATATCTTTGGTTACTGTACTCGCTGTTGTTTGAACTTTTATCAAAACCATCTAATCTGAACTTTTCCACTTAGTTTAGCCCCCATTTTTTAATCTTAATATGAGTATATTTGAAAAAAAACACAATGTAAAGTGTTCCACAAATATTATGCGATAAACTGCAAAGAAAAACAAGTATTATTTACACATCTTAATGATTTTGATAAAGTTATTTTATCCAGTCGTGAGAAAAGATTTTTCTGTTATGACGTGAGCATATTGCGCACTTTTCAGTATCAAGACAAATTTTTCTTGAGCAATCATCTATAGTGCTTCCGACTCTTGACCTAAAATCATTGCATAACACAGGGCAGGCAAAAACTCCTTTTGAGCTTACAATTCTTGAATTTTTGCAATCGTAATTCGTATTTTCTTTTTTTCTTTCCTGAACTTCAATTTCTTGAAGGTTATTGAAATCGGGCATTATTTTCAGGTTTATTTTTTCAAATTTGAAACCGTTTCTCTCAAATATTTCAGAAAAATTGTTAAAAATTTCTTCTTCTCTTAAGTTGTTTGTGTTTACATAAGAAATTATGGGGTTAAATTCATATTTTAGTAACGAGTTTATTGCAAGCATTGTGCGCCTGTAGTTTCCGTATCCTCTTATTTGGTCATTTTCTTTCTCTCTCCAATCGCCGATACTTACAACAAAAATTATTTCATATTCGTTTTCATCATCAATTTTTTTAAAAAATCTTGCCTTTTTTTCGTTTAGAAATGTTCCGTTTGTGACGATTGTTGTGTCCGTACATTTTAGACACATTCTTAGAATTTTATTGAATTCAGGGTGCATCATAGGCTCTCCGCCCGTTAAATAAATTGCCTTTAAATCTTCATTTTTTGCTGCCAAAAGAGTATTTTTTATTTTATCAAGCTTGAGATAGTCTTTCACTTCTTTATGATTTAATCTTTTTATGTAGCAGTTTTTACACTTAAGATTACAATTTTCTCTTGTAAGTTCAAAAAATAAATTGTTAAGTCTATCCAAAGTTACACTCGGGGCATACATAAAATTGTTTCTGATTTCCGTATTTTGCATTTTTACATTCCTTTCTGATTACAACTAATTCTTATTTGATGAATTGAAAATCGAAATTAACTTGTCGGGCATTTTTTTTCATTATTTATTGTCTTTGTAGGCTAATTCTTGTATAATGAGGAAACAAAAAAGGAGATGTCATGATTAAAGTCGGTGTTATAGGAGCAGCGGGCAAAATGGGCAAAGAAGTTGTAAATGCCGTTTTGAACGATAAAGACTTAGAACTTGTTTGCGCGGTCGATAAATTTGAAGCAGGCAAAAAAGTTGCGGATAATGTGGAAATTGAAGAAGATATTGAAGCTGCACTAAAAAGCAAAAAGCCCGATATCGTTGTAGATTTCACTCAGCCAAGCACAATCTATAAAAATATAAATATTTATCTGGATTTGAATGTAAAATCAGTAATAGGTACGACAGGTCTTAAAAAAGAAGAAATAGAAAATATTAAGAAAAAATCAGAAGAAAAAAATGTCGGCTGTTTTATAGCTCCAAACTTTACCATAGGAGCAGTTTTGATGATGATGTTTGCACAAACGGCATCAAAATACTTTAATAATGCCGAAATTTTAGAATTTCATCATAATCAAAAGAAAGATGCTCCGTCAGGAACCGCAATAAAGACTGCTGAACTTATGGCTTCCGTAAACGAAAATCTTTCTAACGGAAACTGCGAAGAACAAGAAACCATTAAAGGCTCAAGAGGCGGATGTGCTGAATCAAATATAAGAATTCACTCAATCAGAATGCCCGGATTTATGGCATCTCAAGAGGTAATTTTTGGTGCGGCAGGTCAAATACTAAAAATAAGACATGACAGTGTAGACAGAAAATGCTATATGTCAGGCGTAATCTTGGCTTTAAAATACTTAAACGATAACAACAAATTTACATACGGATTGGAGAACATACTATGACGAAGGAATTACCAAACATAGCTGTATTAGGCGCAACGGGAGTTGTTGGGCGTGAAATCTTAAAAATATTGGTTGAAAATAATGTTCCATATAAAAGCATTAAATTTTTAGCTTCAGCAAGATCTGCCGGTTCCAAAATAGAATTTAAAGGCGAAGAACATACTGTTATTGAAGCAACACCTGAAGTTTTTGAAGGTATCAATATAGTGCTTGCTTCAGCAGGCGGTTCAACAAGTTTAAAACTTGCACCCGAGGCTGCAAAAAGAGGAGCGGTATTTATAGACAACTCAAGTGCATTCAGAATGGAAAAAGATGTCCCTCTTGTCATTGCGGGCGTTAATGATGACGATTTAAAACTTCACAAGGGGATTATTGCAAATCCAAACTGCTCGACTTCTCAACTTATGCTGGTTTTAAAACCGCTTGATAACCATGCAAAAATAAAAAGACTTATTGTTTCAACTTATCAGGCAGTTTCAGGTGCAGGGCTTAAAGCAATAAATGAACTTACGGAAAACACAAAAGCCAAAATGCAGGGAGAAGAATTTAAAAACGATGCATTTAAGTACGAAATAGCATTTAATGTTATTCCTCAAATTGATGTTTTTTGCGAAAACGGATACACAAAAGAAGAAATGAAGGTAACAAACGAAACAAGAAAAATTCTTCATTTGGATAAATCAGTCCCGATTAGCTGTACCGCAGTCAGGGTTCCTGTCTATAAAGGACACTCGGAAGCGGTCACAATCGAATTTGAAAAAGAAATTACCCCCGAAAAGGTAAAGGAAATTTTAAATAATGCATGGGGGGTTGAAGTTATGGATGATATTTCAAACTTTGTATATCCGACACCAAGACATGCAGCGGATAAAGACCCTGTTTATGTAGGACGTATAAGGAAATCAATTGCGTTTGATAACGGAATTGATTTATTCTGTGTTGCAGATAATTTAAGAATTGGTGCGGCACTTAATACCGTGCGTTTGGCGCAAAAAGTTATTGAAATGCAATTATATTAAGGAGAAGGTATATGTTAAGATACGATGCAGGCGAAGTTATCACGGCAATGGCAACCCCTTTTAACGAAAAAAGAGAGGTTGATTATTCAAGTCTTGAAAAATTGGCTCGCCATTTGGTTGATAACGGTTCAGATACAATTCTTGTCGCAGGTACAACGGGTGAATCACCAACATTGACTCACGAAGAAGAATTTGAAATTTTCTATACTGTTAAATCAGCAGTATGCGGAAGCGCAAAACTTATTTTCAGCGCGGGCTCAAACTCTACAAGAACGGCGGTTGACGTAACTAAAAAAATGAGCGAAATTGGAGTTGACGCCTTATTATCCGTTGTTCCATATTACAACAAACCAAACCAGCAGGGTCTTATCGAACACTTTGGCGCAATTGCAAGGGCAACAGACCTTCCGATTATTATTTATAACATACCGTCAAGAACGGGAATAAGCATGACACCTCAAACAATGGCATTTCTTGCAAAAGAATATTCAAACATCGTTGGTGTTAAACAAAGTTTTGGCGATATGGATACGGTAAGCGAAATTGTTGAACTTTGCCCCGATGATTTTGTTATCTATTCGGGAGATGACAGCTTAACACTGCCTATGTTATCACTTGGTGCACATGGTGTTATTTCTGTCGCTTCGCACGTTGTCGGCTCTGAAATAAAATCGATGATTAGAAACTATAAATCAGGTCAGGTGCATGCTGCAAAAAATATGCACAAAACATTATTCCCTCTGTTTAGAAAACTGTTTATGGCGCCAAATCCAATTCCCGTAAAAGCGGTTCTTTCAAAATTAGGAATTATGGAAAATTATGTAAGACGTCCTTTATTTGAGCTAAACGAAATTGAAAGACTTGAATTGTTTGATGTTTTAAATAAGGTAACGGAATCCTTAAAGGGTATGGAATAGAAAGTGAAAATAAAAAACCTGAGCCAAAAGCTCAGGTTTTTTATAAGCTTACATTTTTTGATAAGGCAGTTTTACCCGATCTTACAAATTCTTTTATGCCGATTGGTCTTAACAACTCCATAAGAGCGTTGACTTGTTTTGTATCTCCTACAATCTGAATTGTATATATTTTATCCGTAACATCTACAACCTTTGCGCCCGTTGATGCTACGCAATTTAATATTTGAGCCCTTGTTTCATCCTTCGTGTGGACTTTAATTAGAGCAACTTCTGTTTCAATAGCTTCCGCAATTGTCAAGTCCGTCACTTTTAAAATAGGTATAAGCCTGTTTAACTGCTTTGTTATCTGTTCAATAGAGCTGTCATCTCCTTGAGTTACAATGGTTACTCTTGAAAAAGCTCTATCCATTGTGGGGGCTACGGTTAAGCTTTCTATATTAAATCCCCTTCCTGAAAACAGGTCAACTATTCTTGATAGTACACCGGGTTCGTTTGTAACAGATATTGATATTGTGTGATTATTCATAAAATTCTTCCTTACATACCGTCATTATCATTTGAAAGTAACACTTCGTTTAATGGTTTACCTGCAAGCACCCATGGATATACCATTTCAAAGTTTTCGCATACGAAGTCAATTATAACAGGTGTTTTTGCTTCAAGTGCCCTTTTGATTGCAGGTACAATTTCTTCTTCTTTTTCAACTCTCATTCCAAGAGCACCGTAGGCTTCAGCAAGCTTTACAAAATCAGGCGCCGAAATTTTTGTTTGAGAATAGTGTTTGTTGTATATCTTTTCCTGCCATTGTCTTACCATTCCGAGATAGCCGTTATTTATAACACAGTTAATTACCTTGAAACCATAATCGGCACAAGTTGCAAGTTCTTGAATGTTCATTTGGATTGAACCGTCACCTGCGATGTTTAATACAACTTTATTATTATTACCGGCGCATGCTCCCATTGCTGCAGGGAAGCCAAAGCCCATTGTTCCGAGTCCGCCCGATGTTATAAGGCGTCTTGGTTTATTAAATTGGAATAATTGAGCAGTCCACATTTGATGCTGACCAACTTCCGTGCAAACGATAGGGTCATATTCTTTTGTCGTTTCATAAATTGTTTCGATAACCTTAACGGCACTTAATTTATCGGAATTTACCGCAGGTATTACCCTTTTCTTTTTCCATTCTTCAATTTGTGCAAACCAAGCCTCTTTTTTAGCTCTGTGTATTTCTTGTTTCTTGGCTTCAAAAAGCTCGTTCATACTTTTAAGAACGTTTTTGGCATCTCCCACAATCGGTACGTCAACTTTTACGTTTTTAGATATTGAGCAAGGGTCAATATCAACATGAATTACTTGCGAATCTTGCGCAAAGCGTTTTAGACAGCCCGTAATTCTATCGTTGAAACGAGTACCTACTGCGAAAATTACGTCAGCATGAACTACCGCATAATTTGCCCAGTAATTTCCGTGCATTCCAAGCATTCCCAAGTATTTAGGACAATTTGCAGGGTAAACACCCGTACCCATTAACGTATGAGTTACGGGGATTTCTAAATTTTGAGCAAGCGTTGTCAGTGCCTCCTCCGCACCTGATGTTAAAACGCCGCCGCCTGCAATAATAACGGGTCTTTGAGCATAGCATAACATCTTAAGAGCTTTTTTAATTTGGAGAGGGTGACCAACGTATGTAGGATTATAACCTTCAAGTTTAACTTCCTTCGGATAGTTAAAAGTTGTTTTTGCGTTTATAACATCCTTTGGCAAATCAATTACTACAGGACCCGGTTTTCCCGTTGTTGCAATATAAAACGCTTCTTTTATAATTCTTGCTAAATCTTTGACGTCTTTAACCAAGTAATTATGTTTACAGCAAGAACGCGTAATACCTACGATATCGGCTTCTTGGAAAGCATCTCCTCCTATCAGGTCGGAAGAAACTTGTCCCGTAAGCACAACAAGAGGGTATCCGTCATAATAAGCGTTTGCAATACCCGTGATGGCATTACATGCTCCGGGACCTGATGTAACAAGCGCAACACCGCATTTTCCCGTTGTTCTTGCATAACCTTCCGCTGCATGAATTGCGGCTTGTTCATGACGTACAAGATAGTGTTTAATTTTATCCTGCATATATAAGGCATCATATATTGTAAGGATTGCCCCTCCGGGATATCCGAAAATCTCTCTTACGCCTTCTTCCTCAAGTGACTTAAGTAATATTTCTGCACCTGAATATAATTCCTTCTTTGACATATTAGTGCTCCCAACATTTTATAATCAGATTATACTAAAACAATATTAAAATGCAAAGTTAGTATTTCAGCTGAAACGGACATTTTGTGCATCTTGCTTTGGGATGTAACATTAAATTATCCTCCAAGTCATACATCTTTGCTATCCTTACTATCAAAGGGTTTTTGCATACGGGACACAAAATTTCTTTTTCTCCGTTTAGAATTCTTTCTTTTATATCCTCAATGACATCTTCTTTTAACCCCTCAGGTTCTTCTTTTATTTCGTATTTTTTAATTTCTGAAAGCTCAATTTTTAACACCTTAGCGATTTTTTGTCTTGTGGTTGTAGGTAAAAATAATTCAACTCCCGATTCAATATCTTCAATTTCTTTAAGAGTTAAATTGCACCTTTTTGCAAAACCAAGCTGATTTAGTCCGAGTTTTTCGCGTTTTTCAGAAATGAATTGTGCAAAAGATTTTGTTTCCGACATTTATTTAATGCCTGCTTTTCTTTCTTCCCACATGTCTAATATTACGCTTGCAAAGAAGATACTTGAATATGTACCGATTAAGATACCTAAAATCATGGCCAAGGTAAATTCTTTAATTGTTGCCCCGCCAAATAAATATAGAGCAAGAAGTGTTAATAAAGTTGTAAAAGAAGTGTTTATGCTTCTTGTAATTGTTTGGTTTACGCTTGCGTTAATGATTTCCGATATTGTACATTTTTTGGCTAAAAATCTGTTATTTTCTCTCACTCTGTCAAATACAACGATTGTATCGTGAACGGAAAAACCGATAACCGTCAGGATTGCCGTTATAAATAAACTGTCTATCTGAACATTAAAAAGCAATGACATAATTGAAAATACGCCGATTACAAACAGCGTATCATGCGCCAACGCAAGAATTGCAATGACCGCATAATCAAGTTGAAATCTTAAGTTTAGATATAAGACAATGCCGATAAAAGCAAGTGCCAAGGTAGCCATTGAATTTAATAACAGCTCTTTACCTAATGCAGGACCTACGGAGTTTGTGGTTACAAGCTCTGCCTTTGGAAGATTGTCGTTTAATATTTTTGTTACAACATCGGCTTTATCCGAGTTTTCGTCAATGAACGGCGTTGTAATTGATAATAAGTGGTTGACCCCGCCTTCTTCCGTTTTAAGGTCGGTACTTATATTTTGAATAATCGGATTTTCAATTCCGGCTTCATGCAGTTGAGTTCTGATATCGGCCATTTTATCCGTTGTGATACCTTCTTTAATATCATATTTAAGAATTGTACCGCCCGTAAAATCAATACCAACCTTGATAGGTGTATGGCTTTCATATGTAAGTATTGAATAAGTCATACAAGCAATACATGGCAACAACAATAACGCTGAAATTGACAGCCATAACCAACGTTGTTTTTTGATATCAATTATATATTTATCTTTTAATAAATTAGGATGTGCCATTTTTATCTCCTTAATCTAAAACGCCGAATTTTGCGTTTTCTTTTGTGGTTTCAACTGCTTTATAACCGTTATTTATATCGCTTGCCTTAAGGCCAAATAAAGCGGGGTGTTTAAGCTCGCCCGTTCCGAATACAAGGTGCATAAAGTTTCTTGTAACCGTAATTGCCGTAAACATACTAACCAAAACACCTATTGCAAGAGTTAAGGCGAAACCCTTAACAACGCTTGTGCCAAGTAAATATAAGATTATACAAGTTATAATTGTTGACATATTTGAGTCAAAAATACTTGTAAACGCTCTGTCAAAGCCTGAATTAATTGCGGTAAACAAACTTCTTCCGCTTCGAAGTTCCTCTTTTGTTCTTTCAAAAATCAAGATATTGGCATCAACTGCCATACCCACACTCAGAATGAAGCCTGCAATACCTGCAAGAGTAAGAGTTACAGGGATTAACTTAAATAGCGTAAATACGATAAGCGCATAGATGATAAGTGCAATATCCGCAATAACACCGGGGGCTCTATAATATATAAGCATAAATAACATTACAAGCCCGATACCGATTGCGCCCGCAATTTCACTTTTTCTTATGCTGTCGGCACCAAGAGTCGGTCCAACCGAGTTTTCTTCTATGATTTTTGCAGGAACAGGAAGCGCGCCTGCGTTTAACAGGTCAACCATATCTTTAACTTCTTGATATTCAAAATCACCAGTAATTTGTGCATGACCGCCAATAATTTGTTCTTGAATAATAGGAGCTGATTTTAATTCTCCGTTGAAAAATATTGCCATTGGCTGACCGACAAGTTCTTTTGTTGCCGTTGCAAATTTTTTGCTTCCTTCAGGAGTAAATTCTAAAGAAACCATCCATTTGCCGGTGTTTTCAGTTGCGGCAAGGGCTTTTTTCAAGTCTTTACCCGTAATACCCGTTGATGTCCAAGTAACATTTCCGTCTTTACTTACGTTAACAGGTTTTTTGAATTCAAGTTCAGCAGTTTCGCCTAAAAACGCCTTTGCTTTTTTAGGGTCTGTAATATTTGGGATTTCAACTAAAAGTCTTCTTTCTCCGATTTTTCTTACTGATGTTTCGTTTACACCCAGTGAGTTAACCCTGTTTTCAATTGTATATAATAATGAATCCATCATATCGGGGGTAATTTTTGTAATTGTATCCGTTGTCTGTGCTTCCAATACAAGGCTTGAACCTCCGACAAGGTCAAGCCCCAAAGATGCAGGTTTATTAAAGATTTTGCCTGCTTTACCGTCTTCTTTTGGGGTTGTAAAAACAACTAATGCACTAAATATAACAATTACGACAATAGCCCAAAATAACATAATTTTGTTTTTCATATTTTATTCCTCGAAACTACTTTTCTATTATTTTATCAAAAAATAAAAAAAATAACATGCCAATATTTTTAAAAACTATGCTAATATGTAAAGTATGTACGGTTTTAATTTTGAGCTGGATGATTTTCAAAAAGAGGCTATAAATTTTATACAAGAGGGAAAAAGTGTTGTTGTATGTGCGCCGACCGGTGCGGGAAAAACAGTTATTGCACAAAGCGCCATACACTTAGCTTTAGAAAATAATCAGAGGATTTTTTATACAACCCCCCTCAAAGCTTTGTCTAATCAAAAATTTTACGATTTTTCAAGACAATATGGCGAAAGCAGAGTTGGTCTTTTAACGGGTGATACATCAGTTAACAGAGATGCCCAAATTGTTGTTATGACAACCGAGGTTTTTAGAAATATGTTGTATGGAACGACATTTGGAACCGTGAGGGATAATTTAAAAGATGTCAAATATGTTGTATTGGATGAAGTTCATTATATGAATGATGAACAAAGAGGGACGGTTTGGGAAGAAAGCATTATTTATTGCCCTGTTAATATTCAAATAATTGCACTGAGTGCAACCGTCCAAAACTCAAAACAATTAACCGATTGGATAAATTCCGTACATTCAGGAACGGAACTTGTTTACACGGATTTCAGGCCGGTTCCTTTAAAATTTTATTATTACGACAGCTCAAAACCTTATGAAATACTGCCCTTGCTTACTCCAAACGGACAATTGAACAGTAAAATAAAACCTGAAAGCAAATACAAACATTTCAGCAGGAAAAAACCTCAAAATCCCGTTGCAAAAATCACATCCGTTCTAAACGAAAGGGATATGCTTCCTGCAATATATTTTACTTTTTCAAGAAAAAAATGCGACGAAAATGCAAAAAAATGCGTTGGGCTTGATCTGCTTACAAAAGAAGAAATGCTCGAGGCACAAGCTATTATTGACGAGTATATAAAAGAAAACCCGTATCTTGAAAACAATGAACAAATTGAACTTCTTCAAAACGGCGTAGCATCTCACCATGCCGGATTATTGCCCTCTTGGAAGGTTCTTGTTGAAAGGCTTTTCCAAAAAGGGCTTATTAAAATGGTGTTTGCAACGGAAACGCTGGCTGCAGGAATAAACATGCCTGCAAGAACAACCGTTATAAGCTCAATCTCAAAAAGAGGAGATAACGGACACAGGCTTCTTACCGCAAATGAATTTTTGCAGATGTCGGGCAGAGCGGGAAGACGCGGTATGGACAAGATAGGGTATGTCGTCATAGTGGGAACTCCTTTTCAAACCCCGATTGAAGTTGCAGCTCTTGCAACTGCGGGTGCAAACCCGCTTGAAAGCAAATTTTCTCCGGGATATTCCATGGTCTTAAATCTTCTCCAAAGATTTAGTATTGAAGATGCCAAAGAACTTATTTTGAAAACCTTTGGATATTTTTCGTCAACGGACAGAACCGCGCCTTTAGTTAAAGAACTTGAATTTTACAAAGAAAAAATTAATGATGTTAAAAATTATCCTTGCCCTTATCACCATAAAACTGAAGATATGCTTGAGTTTATCAAGTGGAAAAATATGTTTGTTGAAGCAAGAACTATTGCAAAAACATTAAAAAAACAAGCGGGCAAAAAAGGAATGAGCAAAGAAGCGATTGATTTTATCCAAAAATCAAAAGAATTAAGAAAAAATATGGAAAAATTTCGCTGCGATAACTGCAAGTCTTACCAAAAACACAAAAAAGAGCTTGAAATTTCCGAAAGATATTTAAAGAAAATTAAAAAACTTGAAAAAGATATAGATTTTCAAAAAGATATTTACTGGCAAAAATTTTTAGCACACAAGGACATTCTTGAACAAACGGGAAATATTAAAGATGATTTTCCGACGGAAAAAGGAAAAGTGCCTATGGCGCTTCGTGCGGAAAACGAGCTATATATAAGCGAAATTATCCTAAGGGGTCTTTTAGATGACCTGACTCCCGTTGAACTTGCGTCAGTTATGTGCGCAGTTTCATCTGAAGAAAACAGAAATTTAGACGAATATTCGTCAATTCCCCCATGCAAAAATGTAAGGAAAACTCTCGGAAAAATTAAGGACATAAGGCGTCAAATAAATTTCTTAGAGCATGAACATAACGTTGAAAATGCCATGAATTTAAATTCTCAGTTCTGCTCTTTGATTGAACTTTGGACTTCAAAAAACATCGAAGGAGAAGATAAAAGCTCGGAAATCTGGGATACATTGTTTAGTGAAAACGATTTTTCTCAAGGAGATGTTGTAAGGGCATTTAAACGCACAATTGACATTTTAAGGCAGATAACAATTCTTGAAAATGTAAATTTAAATCTGGTTGAGAATGCAAAAATTGCAATTAAGGCAATTAATATGGAACCTGTAAATATCGAATAAAAAAGCTCGAAGAAATTTCTTCGAGCTTTTTCTTATCTTTCGCGTTTATTATACAGCAAATATATTTCCGCAAAACTCGGAAACATTATGTTGTTCTTTAAAGTTTTCAACATTAGCTCTTGATTCATCTGACATATATAACACGCCTGTATCTAAGTCTGCGTTTTTCACGAAGTCTTCAAGAACGAACGTCGGCATACCATAGTAGAAGTTATCAACTCCGGTACCTTTTTCTGATGTTTCTTTCGCTATTTGTTTAATTGTTGATAAATATGCTTCAGCAGTTCCGATATCATCCCAGAATGCGGGTTTTCCGCCTTTTGTTTCTAACGGAACGGTGTATGCCTTCATTTTGTTGCCGTCTTTATCAACTAATTTGCCTTCATTACATAATCTTACGATTTCGGGCATTACGCTTCCGCCTAAACCTGTTGAAGCAGGGTCTTTAATTCCCATATGTCTCAGAACTTTTGTTGCTTCTTCGCTTAAAAGGTATATGCCCGGGTTTGCGAGGAATGATTTTTTATCAATCGGGCTTAATGCTTTTTGTGCATCAATATATCCCTGAATTGCTTTTTTGTAGTCTTCATCTGATGAAAAATCTTCAGGTAAAGGTGATTTATCCGTGTAAGGTGTCTTTTCAACAAATGATGTTAATTGCGTATTTCCGTACTCATCTTCATCAAAACCTAAAAGACCAAATGATTTAGCTCTTTCGGCATTAACTGGATAGTAAGGAATAACGAGAGCTGCATGAGGCAGTGTTTTTAAAGCCTTGTATGCTCTTGTGATGTCTGCGTTAGAAATGATATCGCCATTTAGAACAATCATATCTTTATGTCTGTCAATATAATCTTCATCAAGACCGTATGCGATTGCGCCGCCGTCTGTTTTATATTTGGGAATTTGTTTGATATTTTCGCCTTCAATTTCATGATTTTGGCTTAAGTATGTCAAATTATTTTTTGAAGAATCTTCATCAATTACACCTGCAGCAGATGCCATGTTAAGAGCTGTTGCAATAATTCTGTATTCGTCGGCTGTCGGAAGCATATATGAAGGCTTGTTTTCAGCTTCTCTCGTCATATTTTTGAAACGTTCGCCAAAGCCGCCTGCAGGGATAACTACTGTCGGTTGATATTCTTCAACGATGTCCGTATAATCCCCTTTTGTTGTTTTGCCGATTAAGTCTGATGACATATATAAGTCAACGGCATTTTGTGTTCTGGGTTCTTTATTTAATGTTGTAATTACAGTGTTGCCCGTAAAGCTGATGTTTTTATTTTTTCCTGTTCCAAGGTCGGTGTAGTCACCGGGCATAACAAATTTAAAGCCGTCGCCTTCAACTTTACTGCCTGAGAACATTTTTACAACCGAACCGTTTAGGTGTTCATCTTTTAGGGTAATTTCAGGCATGTATTTACCTTGTTTGTAAATTACTTTTGGTGTTTCCGCTCCTTTTTCTACCTCACCTTCAAATATAACGTTTTCTTTGTCGTTTTTGATTTTAATTTTAGTTGAATTTTCTCCCTCTGTTTTTACAATGTTTAAACCTGCCGTATTTAATTTCCTTTGGTTTGGCTCCATATCTTCTAAGCTAAGATGGATATTTTCGCTGATATTAAATAAATCGGGAACTCTTATTTCTGTATTTGATACAAAGCTTTTTGCGTATTCTGAGGCTTTACCTGCGCCCTTAAAGTTTATAATTGATTTTAAGGTTGCGGATGAGTCTGAGTCCATTAAGGATTTGATTGATGATTCTTGCGGCTGTTTTGGCTGCTCTTGAACTTTTATGCCCATCATGCCTTTAAAAACTTGGTTTTGAGAAATTTTTTCAACTTTCATATCTAACAACACCTTTCTTATTTTTATTTTGAATGTATAAAACTTGTAAATAATTTTTTTTCCTTTTATTCCGCTTAATTTAATATTTCTTAATAAATTGTGCTTGTTTTAAAAGTTTATTTGTTGTAAATTACTTGTGTTTAAAGAATTATTTATGAGGATTAAAAAATGAGCGAAAGAAAATTAGTCGGAACAGGAGAAATGTTCAAAAAAGCCCTTGCAGGCGGTTATGCAATTGGTGCATACAATGTAAACAACATGGAAATTCTTCAAGGTATTGCTGAGGCTGCCGAAGAAACAAGAAGTCCTATTATCCTTCAAGTTTCAGCAGGCGCAAGAAAATACGCAAACCAAACTTATCTTATAAAACTTGTTGAAGCAGCTTTGGCAACAACAACTGTTCCTATAGCATTACACTTAGACCACGGTGCAGATTTTGAAATTTGCAAATCTTGTATCGACGGCGGTTTTTCTTCAGTTATGATAGACGGTTCAAGATTTCCGTTTGATGAAAACGTTGCTTTAACTAAAAAAGTTGTTGAATATGCTCACGAAAGAGGTGTTTCAGTTGAAGCCGAACTCGGTAAACTTGCAGGCGTTGAAGACGACGTAAATGTTGACAGCAAAGATGCTAAATATACTAACGTTAAAGAAGCTGTTGAATTTGTTAAACAAACAGGTTGTGATTCACTTGCAATTGCAATCGGTACTTCACACGGTGCATACAAATTTGCAGGTGAAGCAAAATTAGACTTTGAAAGACTAAAAGAAATTAAAGATGCTCTTAAAGAAGCAGGCTTTGGCGATTATCCAATCGTTCTTCACGGTTCATCTTCCGTTCCTGCTGATTTTGTTGCGAAATGTAATAAATATGGCGGAAACCTTCCGAATGCACAAGGCGTTCCTGAAGATATGCTTAAATATGCATCAGCTCACGGTGTTGCAAAAATTAACATTGATACTGACTTGAGACTTGCCATGACATCTACAATCAGAGAATTCTTTATTGAACATCCTGAAAAATTTGACCCGAGAGAGTATATGGGCCCCGGAAGAACAGCAGTCAAAGAAATGGTTAAACATAAAATGACAGATGTTCTCGGTACTGCAGGACATGCCGACGACTAGTAAACGCAGGTATTAAATAACAAAAATAACTCCCGTTTTAAACAGGAGTTATTTTTTTAAACATATTTAATTTACTTACAGAGATTCTTCTACTCTGCCGTTATTTGCATTTTTAGCGTTTCTTAAATAATCTCTGAAACTCGGTTCCATTTGGAAGAACTTGTTGTCAAAGTTAACCTCATGGTCTCCAAAGTATCTGTCATCAGCCATAGGGTCAAACCATGCTTTTATTTTTCTGTAGTATAAAGCGGCATATTCGCCAAAGTCTTCAGGATAACTGTCCGTGTAAACTCTTTCATAATAATAATCCATATCATAGTTATTATGGTGGCGAACCGTATCTATAATTCGAGCTGCCGATTCGCTGTAATCGGTTTTTAACATCATATCATTATCGGTCATTCTGCCTTCCATAATCCCTGCTTGAGCAAGCGGAGCCATGACGATTATTAACACCAAAGTAAAAAATATCTTTTTCATTAATTTACCTCTTTAATTATACTTTAATATTATTATATATTATTTTTAAAATTTAACCAACTATTTAATGTAATTTTATATCATCGGATATAATTTTTTCTAATTCGTTAAGCAAATTTTCCTGAGGAACTTTTTTAATAAGTTCTCCCTTTTTGAAAATATAACCTTCGCTAATTCCGCCCGCAATTCCATAATCTGCATGGCGAGCCTCATTTGGACCGTTTACCGCACAGCCCATTGTTGCAATTGTGATTGATTGATTTAGATTTTTAAATCTTTCTTCAACCGATTTTGCAAGATTTATTAAATCAATCTGCGTTCTTCCGCAAGTAGGACATGACACAAAATTTACGCCATGATTTCTTAATTTTAACGTTTTTAAAATATCCCATGCCGCTTTTACTTCTTCTGTAGGATTTTCCGTTAAGGAAACTCTTATGGTGTCCCCTATTCCGTCAAGCAAAAGGCTTCCTATCCCGATTGCGGATTTTATAATTCCCATTCTCATGGTTCCAGCTTCTGTAATACCTACATGTAAAGGATAAGGGATAATTTCGTATATTTGTCTGTATGCTTCAACCGTTGATTTAACATCGCTGGATTTTAAAGACACTTTTATAAGGTCAAAATCAAGGTCTTCCAATATTTTTATATGTGAAAGTGCGCTTTTTACCATTTTTTGAGGAATTGTAAGGGATGTATCTTGTTCAAGTTCTTTTTCAAGAGAACCGCCATTTACCCCTATTCTTATCGGAATTTTTGTTTTTTTGGCTAAGCGTACAACCTCTCTCACATGTTCAACTCCGCCAATATTACCGGGGTTTAATCTTAACCCGTCAACGCCGTTGTTAAGACATGTTAAGGCAAGCCTGTAATCAAAATGGATGTCTGCAACAATCGGAAGGGGCGATTTTCTTTTTATTTCTTTAATTGCTTCCGCGCAGCTTTTGTTTAAAACCGCAAGTCTTACTATTTCGCAGCCGTAATCCTTAAGTTCCTCTATTTGATATAAAGTCCCTTTAATGTCGTCAGTTTTTGTGTTTGTCATAGACTGAACACTTATGGGGGCGCCTTTTCCTATTTTTATATCACCTATTTGGATTTGTTTTTTTTCAATAACCATGCTAATATAATAGCATGAAAATTGCGGTTATATCTGATATACATGGAAACACACTTGCATACGATGCAGTTTTAGCGGATATTAAAATTAAGTGTTGTAAGAAAGTATTATGTCTCGGCGACTATATGCTTGCAGGATACGATCCGAACGGCATTGTTCAAAGGATTGAAAAATTACAAACAACTCATGATGCGGAAATTATCCAAGGCAACACGGATTTAATGCTTACTCATCCGAGAGTTGACGGGTTTGACAAAATCTACGTCATTGCACCTTGTATGGCATTTGCATACAGGAATGACCTTGAAATAATTAAACCTTCCTATATGGATTTTATCGGTCTGTTCCCGACTCATAAGGAAATAACAATAGAGGGTATTAAAATATTTATGTGTCACGGTTCGCCAAGGAGAGTTGATGAAAATATAACGGATGATTTATCAGATGAGCAGGTTGAAGAAATAATTCAAGACACGGATGCGGACCTTATTTTGTGCGGTCATACCCACGTGCCTTGCGGATACCAGTTGGCTTCAGGGCAGACTGTCGTAAACGTAGGAAGCGTCGGAAGACCAATGACTCTTGAAAAAGAGGCTTGCTATGCCGTAGTTGATATCAATCCCGCAACAAAGGAATACACGGTAGAACATGTTTTTGTTCCGTATGATAACAAACTTGCCGCACAAAAAATCAGAGAAAGAGGTCTTCACGACTGCGAAACATTAGCAAAAATGCTAGAGGGGTAGTAATGGCAAATATTGATACTTTGCACGAAAGAGCAAATGCGGCTCTTGAAGAAAATAATTACGAAAAAGCAATTGAGATATATAACGAAATAATCTCTAAAAACCCTGAAGATGTTGCATCATATTCTCAATTAATGGACTTATATTTTGATACGGATAAGTTAAAATATTACATTACCCGTGCAAATTTAAATATTGTTCAAGGCAAATTTGAGCATGCAATAAACGATTGTAAAAAAGCGATAAATGTGAGTGCTTCAGAACTTACCCCCCACCTTAAACTTGCAAAGCTCTATGCAATGACAAATAAACGCCTAAAAGCAATAGATGAATTTATGAGAGTAATTGAAATTGACGGTAAAGAAAAAAATGCTTACCTCGATTTAATTACCCTTTATCTTCTCGAAGGAAGTAAGGAAAGCGCTTTAAATATTGCGCTTCAGGCACTTGAAAAGTTTAAGGATGATAAGGTTCTTAAAGATAATGTTTCCAATCTTTACTTTGAGCTTGGCAACTGTGAAAAAGCACTTGAATATGCTCAAAACGATATGACTAAAGCTAAAATATATCTTCAGCAAAATGACGATGAAAAAGCAAAAGAAATTTTAGATGAAATTTCAAAAAAATCTCCCAAAAAAGAAGATAAAATTGAATACCTAAAACTTTTGGCACAATATCACTATAATAAAAAAGAGTTTGAGGAAACACTTAAGGTTTTAGACGAATATGTTAAAGAAGCAAAACCAAACCCTGTTTATTTCCAAATGAAAGCGCTTGTATATGAGGGTATGGGAGATGAATTTAATGCTCATGTAAATTGGGGCTACTGTTACAAATTAAGAAACAAATTGGAAGAAGCTGTTATGCAATTCCAAAGTGCACACAATACAAACGAAAAAGACAAAAATGTTATAATTGAGCTTGCAAAATTGTATGAGCAGATTGATGACAAATTTGTATCAATCGAATTTTGGCAAAAATTGTACGATATAGATGAGGACAAAGAAGCCGCTAAAATTCTTGCCGATTTTTATAAAAAACAGGGCGACTTAAGACTTTACAGAAAATATGCGGGCGAAGAAGAAACAACCGCCGAAGAAAAGAAATACGAAGAAGCCTTTGAAGAAGACGAAGGTCTTTTGAATAAGATTATTTCTTTCTTTTCAAAGAATAAATAGTTTATGATTCAAAAACGCCCATTGCTCTGTACTTAGAACATCTGTGCTCCCTAAGCTGTTTAGGTGTCATACCTTTATATTCATCAAGTGCTTTCAGGATGGATTTTTTAAGATTTTTTGCCATTTCTTCAGGATTTTGATGAGCACCGCCAATAGGTTCTTTAATGATTTCATCAACGATATTGAATTTAATAAGGTCATCACCTGTTATTTTTAAAACTTCTGCAGCTTTTTGCGCTTGGTTTGCATCTCTCCACAGGATTGACGCACAACCCTCGGGCGAAATAACGGTATAATACGCATGCTCTAAAATCATAACCTTGTTTGCAACCGCAATACCTAAAGCACCGCCTGAACAACCTTCACCGGTTATAACCGAAATAACGGGAACTTCTAACTTTGCCATTTCGCACAAGTTAACGGCAATTGCAGTACCTTGAGCCGTTTCTTCAGC